>DASSUW010000027.1:0-8744 GCA_035706585.1 Solirubrobacteraceae bacterium
GGCCCCGCAGTCCTCGCCGCGGCGCTCAAGCGCCTGGCCCGCGCGCGGGCGGCCGGCGACCGCGGCGGGCAGGCCGCCGCGCTCGCCGAACTCGCGTCGGCGGCGGTCCGCTGGCGCGACCGCCTCTAGCGGCGGCTCAAAGACCTCGCCGTTGCGGCCGATACCACCGTGGGTAATGTCCGCAGGGACCATGCCGCATCTGGTAGAGGGTCAAGCTGCCCGGCTCGACGTCGGCGAGAGTCTCGCCTGCCGCATCATCGGGTTCAGCGGCCCCGAGGTCGTCCTCGCGCTCGAGTCCGAGCCGGAGGAGGAGATCAGGCGCGGCGACTCCGCGTACCTGCTGCTCGAGAGCGAGGGGCAGCTCCAGGCCGTCCGCGGCCAGATCTCCGCGCCGTCGGCCGAAGAGGTCGTCCTGCGGCTGACCGACGACATCCGGCTCGGCCAGCGGCGCGTGTTCTCGCGCGCGCCGATCCCGCTGCCGGTCCAGGTGCGGCCCGCCGGCGCGTCCGGCTGGACGAGCGTCACCCGCGACGTCAGCGCCGGCGGGGTCTGCGTCGCCCGCGAGGGCGAGCCGGGCGACGGCACGGTGGAGCTCACGATCGACGTCGCCGGGCACGAGGTCCGCGCCGCCGCGCGCGTCGTGCGCGTCACCGCGAGCGATCTCGGCGTGCAGTTCGAGCAGATCGAGGACCAGGATCGCCTGCTGCTCGCCTCGCTCACGCTCGCCTACCACCGCCCTCGGTAAACGCTTCCCTCCCCCCGATGTGCGGGGTGGGTTACGCTGAGGCGAGGTCGCGTTCTCGACGGAGGAGGAGACGCTGTATGGCACGGGTCTCGATGACGGTGAATGGGGTCCAGTACGACCAGGACGTGGAGCCGCGTCTTCTGCTCGTGCACTTCCTACGGGACACCCTGGGGCTGACCGGGACGCACGTCGGCTGTGACACGTCCAATTGCGGCGCCTGCACCGTCCATCTCGACGGCGACGCCGTGAAGAGCTGCACCGTTCTCGCCGTGCAGGCCGACGGGTCCGCCGTCACGACGATCGAGGGGATGGGCAGCGAAGGGGACCTGCATCCGCTGCAGGAGGCCTTCTGGAAGAACCATGGCCTTCAGTGCGGCTACTGCACGCCCGGCATGATCATGGCCGGCGCCGACCTGCTGGCCAAGAACCCCGCCCCGTCCGAGGAGGAGGTGCGCGAGGCGCTGGCCGGCAACCTCTGTCGCTGCACGGGCTACCACAACATCGTCAAGGCGGTGCTCGACGCCGCCGAGACCACGAAGGGGGTGCCGGCGTGAGCGCCATCGAGCAGGCAGCACCCAGCGAGAAGTGGGTCGGGCAGGCGATGCCCCGCAAGGAGGACGCCCGGATGATCACCGGGCGCGGGCGCTATGTCGACGACCTCGTCCTGTCCGGAATGCTCTACATGACGGTCGTGCGCTCGACCGAGGCGCACGCCAGGATCGTCTCGATCGACACCGCGGGCGCCAAGGGCGCGACCGGCGTCCACGGCGTGTTCACCGCCGACGACCTCGACCTCGAGGCGCCGATCCCGATGGTGTGGATCCCGCCGGGAGTCGAGGTCAAGACCCCGGAGACGTGGCCGCTCGCCAAGGGCGTCGTCAAGTACGTCGGCCAGCCGGTCGCGGTCGTCGTCGGGGCCGACAAGTACGGCGTGGTCGACGCGGCCGAGCAGGTCGTCGTCGAGTACGACCCGCTGCCGGTCGTCGTGGATCCCGAGGAGGCGCTCAAGGACGGCTCGCCGCTCGTCCACGAGGAGTTCGGCACCAACCACACGCACGACTGGTCGATCGGCGGCGGCGACATGGACGCCGCATGGGCCGAGGCCGATGTCGTGATCGAGCGCCGGATCGTCAACCACCGCGTCGCCGGCACGCCGATCGAGCCGCGCGCCTGCGTCGCCGACTTCCGCGCCGGCACGCTGACGCTGCATCTCACGAGCCAGAACCCGCACCTGATCCGCCTGTTCATGGCCGGCGAGTTCGGGATGTCGGAGGAGAAGATCCGGATCATCGCGCCCGACGTCGGCGGCGGCTTCGGTGTGAAGATCATGCACTACCCCGAGGAGATCGTCGCCTCGTGGGCGTCGCGCAAGCTCGGCCGGCCGGTCAAGTGGACCGAGACGAGGTCCGAGAACCTCACCTCGACGATCCACGGCCGCGACCAGATCGACTACGTGAAGGTCGGCGCCAAGCGCGACGGCACGATCACCGGGCTCGAGTGCACGGCGATCTGCGACCTCGGCGCCTACTACGAGACGCTGACGCCGTTCATCCCCTGCTTCACCGGGTTCGTGATCAGCGGCTGCTACAAGATCCCGAACCTCAAGTACACGGCCCGCGGCGTCTTCACGAACAAGATGGCGACCGACGCCACGCGCGGCGCCGGCCGACCGGAGGCGACCCACCTGATCGAGGTCGCCGTCGAGCAGCTCGCCGCCGAGCTCGGGATGGACTCGCTGGAGCTGCGGCGCAAGAACTTCATCCCGGCCGAGGACTTCCCGGCCGAGGTGGCGATCGGGCTCGTCTACGACTCCGGCGACTACCACGGCTCGCTCGACAAGCTGCTCGAGCATGTCGACGTCGCCGCGATCCGGCGCGAGCACGAGGAGCTGCGCGCGAAGGGCATCTACCGCGGCATCGGGTTCTCGACCTGGATGGAGATCTGCGGCCTCGCGCCGTCGCGCGTGGTCGGCCCGAGCGGCGTCGGCCTGCAGGGCGGCTTCTACGAGTCCGGCGTCGTGCGCGTGCACGCGTCGGGCGCGGTCACGGCCTACAGCGGCACCGCGCCGCACGGCCAGGGCCTCGACACGACGTTCGCGCAGATCGTCGCCGACCGCGTGGGCGTGACGCCCGAGCAGGTCGACGTCATCCACGGCGACACCGGCTCCGGCCCGTTCGGCCTCGGCACCTACGGCTCGCGATCGCTGGCCGTCGGCGGCGAGTCGCTGGCCAAGTCGGCCATCAAGGTCGCCGACAAGGCCAAGCGCCTCGCGGCGCACCTGCTCGAGGCGGCGCCCGAGGACATCGAGCTCGAGAACGGCAAGTACTCGGTCAAGGGCTCGCCCGACAAGGGCCTCACGCTCGCCGAGATCGCCGGCGCGGCGTACGTGCCGGAGAACATCCCCGAGGGGATGGAGCCCGGGCTCGAGGAGACGACGTTCTACGACCCGGAGAACTTCACGTTCCCGTTCGGCGCCCACGCCTGCATCGTCGAAGTCGACAAGGACACCGGCAAGGTCGACATCGTCCGCTACGTCTCGGTCGACGACTGCGGCCCGGCGATCAACCCGATGCTGGTCGAGGGCCAGATCCACGGCGGCATCGTGCACGCGATCGGCCAGGCGCTGTACGAGCGGATCCACTACGACGACCAGGGCCAGCTCGTGACCGGCACGTTCGTCGACTATGCGCTGCCGAGCGCCGCCGACGTGCCGAGCTTCGAGACCGACCGCACGGTGACGCCGTCGCCGGTCAACTCGCTCGGCGTCAAGGGCGTCGGCGAGGCCGGCACGATCGCGGCGTCGGCGGCGATCACCAACGCGGTGATCGACGCGCTGCGCCCGCTCGGCGTCGACTACATCGACATGCCGCTGACGCCGCAGCGGATCTGGTCGGCGATCGAGTCCGGCGGCGCCGTCCAGCACGACCCCGGCAAGCAGGGCGGGGACTTCAGCGGGAACGGGCACGGCAGCGGAAGCGCCGGCTCCGGACCGACGTCGCCGAGTGAGGGAGGTGGGGCATGATCCCCGCGCAGTTCGACTACGTCGCGCCGGGCTCGCTCGACGAGGCGCTGAGCGCCCTGCGCGCCGGCGGCGAGGACGCCAAGGTGCTCGCCGGCGGCCACTCGCTGCTGCCGCTGATGAAGCTGCGGCTGGCGGCCCCGTCGCTGCTCGTGGACCTGCGCAAGGTGCCCGGCCTCACCGGCGTCCAGCGCGAGAACGGCTCGATCCGGATCGGCGCGATGACCCGCCACGTGGACGTCGCCAACGGCGGCCTCGGACTGGCCTCGGCCGCCGCGAGCACGATCGCCGATCCGCAGGTGCGCCACCGCGGCACGATCGGCGGCTCGCTCGCGCACGGCGACCCGGCGTCCGACATGCCGGCGGTGCTGCTCGCCTACGAGGGCTCGGTGACGATCCGGGGCGACGTCGGCCAGCGCGAGTGCGCGGCGGCCGACCTGTTCGAGGACTTCCTCACCACCGCCGTCGGCGACGGGGAGATCCTGACCGAGATCCGCATGCCGGCGATGGACGGCTACGGCTTCGGCTACCACAAGTTCAACCGTCGCCAGGAGGACTGGGCGATGGTCGCCGCGTGCGCGCTCGTCAAGCGCGGCGCCGACGGCACCTGCGAGGACGTCCGCATCGGCCTGACCCACATGGGCTCGACGCCGCTGCGGGCGACGGCCGCCGAGCAGGCGCTGCGGGGCAAGCCGCTCGACGCGCAGAGCATCGCGGCCGCCGCCGAGCAGGCCGCCGAGGGCACGGATCCGCCTGCCGACCTCAACGCCTCCGCCGACTACAAGCGCCACCTGGCGCGCGTGCTCACCCGGAGAGCGCTCGAGGACGCGTCATCATGAAGCTGTGCGTTTCGCCGCGACCGACGATGTGAGCCGGGCTCTGGCCGGCGAGGGCTACCTCGCCGACCAGGCCCTCAGCACCGCCGTGTTCCTGGCTGCGACGCTCGAGCAGCCGCTGCTGCTCGAGGGTGAGGCCGGCGTCGGGAAGACGGAGGTGGCCCGCGCCCTCGCCGCCTCGGCGGGCGCGCGGCTGATCCGCCTGCAGTGCCACGAGGGCATCGACCTGCACCACGCCGTCTACGACTGGGACTACCAGCGCCAGCTGCTGGCGATCCGCGCGGCCGAGGCGGGCGCGCAGGCACGCGAGCTGTTCGGGCCCGAGTTCCTGCTGCGGCGCCCGCTGCTGGAGGCGCTCGAGCACGACGGCCCGGCGGTCCTGCTGATCGACGAGGTCGACCGTGCGGACGACGAGTTCGAGGCGTTCCTGCTCGAGTTCCTGGCCGACTTCGCGATCACGATCCCCGAGCTCGGCACGGTCGTCGCCAAGCACCGGCCGCTCGTCGTCCTGACCTCCAACCGCACGCGCGAGCTGCACGACGCGCTCAAGCGCCGCTGCCTCTACCACTGGATCGACTACCCGACGCGCGAGCGCGAGGCCGAGATCGTCCGCGCACGGCTGCCCGGCGTGCCCGAGGCGGTCGCCGAGCGGGTGTGCGCGGCGGTCGCGCGGCTGCGCGAGGAGGAGCTGTACAAGCTGCCCGGCGTGGGGGAGACGATCACGTGGGCGCGCGCGCTGCTCGCGCTCGACGCGAGCGCCGACCTCGAGGAGACGCTCGGCGTGGCGCTGAAGGTCCGCGAGGACATCGAGCGCGTCCGCGAGCGGGGTGTGCTCGGCGGTGTCTGAGCGCGCGCGCCACCAGCTCGAGACCGCGCTCGGCGCGCCGCACGGCGCTCTCGGGGCCGACCTCGGCGCGCCGACCGCCCGGCTCGCGGCCGGACTGACGGCGCGCATCTCGACGCGTGCCGCCTATCTGCGCGCCGCCGGCGCGGCGGTCGGCGTCGGCGAGCTGCTCGCCGCGCACCGCGCGCTCGCCGCGGTCGACCCGTCGTCGCGGTCGGAGGCGTTCTTCGCGCTGCGCGCCGCGCTGTGCGCCTCGCGCGCCGACTTCGCGCTCTTCGCCGAGGCGTTCGCCGCCGTCTTCGCCGTCGAGGAGCACCTCGACGACCCGCTCGAGCAGCTCGGCCGCATCGAGCGCGCGGTGCTGCCGCGGATGGGCGTCCCGATGGAGTCCGAGCAGACGCCGCCGGAGCTCGTCGACGTGCCGGTGCCCGCCGCGTGGAGCGAGGAGGAGCTGCTGCGGGAGAAGGACTTCGCCGCCTACAGCGACGAGGAGCGGGCGCTGGCACGGCTGCTGCTGGCGCGGCTCGCCCGCCGGGCGCCGCAGCGCGTCTCGCGCCGCACCCGGCCGACCCGCCGGCGGCGCGACATCCACGACCTCCGCGCCACCGTCCGCGTGTCGCTGCGGCACGGCGGCGAGCTGCTCGAGCGCCGCTACCGCGAGCCCGCGCAGCGCCCGCGCAGGCTCGTGCTCGTCTGCGACGTCTCGGGCTCGATGGCGCCGTATGCGCGCATGCTGCTGCAGTACCTGCAGGCGAGCGTGACGGCGCGGACCCGCGTGGAGGCGTTCGTGTTCGGCACGCGGCTCACGCGGGTGACCCGCGAGCTGGCCGGGCGCGATCCCGACCGCGCGCTCGCCCGCGCCGCCGAGCACGTGTCCGACTGGTCGGGCGGCACGCGGATCGGCGCCGCGCTGGCCGAGCTCAACCGCGAGCACGGCCGCCGGATCGGCCGCGGCGCGATCATCGTCGTGCTGTCCGACGGCTGGGATCGCGGCGATCCCGACGTGCTGGCCGCCGAGATGGCGCGCCTGCGCCGCTGCGCGCACCGGGTGCTGTGGCTGAATCCGCTCGCCGCCGACCCGCGCTACGAGCCGTTGACCCGCGGGATGCAGGCGGCGCTCCCGCACGTCGACCACCTGCTGCCGGGAAACTCGATCGCCTCGCTCGAGGCGCTGGCTGAACTGATGGAGGAAGGACTCTCATGAAGGACGTACTCGAAGACGTGGATGCCTGGACCGCCCGCGGCGACGCCGTCGCGCTGGCGACCGTGATCAGCGTCAAGCGCTCAGCGCCGCGCCCGCCGGGCTCCAAGATGGCGATCAACGAGCACGGCGAGATCTCCGGTGCGGTGTCCGGGGGCTGCGTGGAGGGCGCGGTCGTCGAGGTCGCCGAGGAGGTCCTCGGCGGCGCCGCGCCGCGGCTGCTGCACTTCGGCATCGCCGACGAGGAGGCGTGGGACGTCGGACTGCCGTGCGGCGGGGAGATCGACGTCTACGTGGAGCGCTACGAGCCGTGAGCGCGCAGGCCGAGTTCACCGAGCTCGCCCGCACCGGCGGGCGCGGCGCGCTCGTCACGAACCTCGAGGACGGGGCGAAGGTCCTCATCCGGACCGACGGGTCGCGCGAGGGCACGCTCGGCGATCCGGTGCGCGACGAGGAGGCGGCCAAGCTCGGGGACGAGCTGATGTGGGCCGAGCGCGCCGAGCGCCACGGAGACCTGTTCGTGGACGTGACGTTCCCGCCGCCGCGGCTGATCGTGTTCGGAGCCGTCGACTTCGCGGCCGCGCTGTGCAAGATGGCGAAGGCCACCGGCTGGCGCGCGTTCGTCGTCGACCCGCGCGCGCGGTTCGCGCAGCCGGCGCGGTTCCCGGACGCCGAGCAGGTCGTCGCGGCGTGGCCGGAGGAGGCGTTCCAGCAGCTCGGCGGGATCGACCGGGCGACCGCGATCGCGGTCCTCACGCATGATCCGAAGCTCGACGACGCGGCGCTCGTGCTCGCGCTGCGCAGCGATGCCGGCTACATCGGCGCGATGGGCTCGCGCCGCGCGCAGGCCAAGCGCCGCGAGCGGCTGCTCGCCAAGGGCATCGAGGACAGCGACCTCGAGCGCATCTCGGCGCCGATCGGGCTCGACCTCGGCGCTCTGACCGCGGAGGAGACCGCGCTGTCGATCATCGGCGAGATCGTTGCGATGCGGCACGGCCGTGGCGGCGGGCGGCTCGCCCAGGCCCAGGGCCGGATCCACGAGGTCGGCGTGTGACGGTCGGCGGGCTGATTCTCGCCGCCGGTGAAGGTCGCCGGTTCGGCGGCACGAAACAGCTCGCCGACTTGCGAGGTCGCCCGCTCCTCAGCTACGCCGTCGAGGCGATGCTGGCCGTGCCCGCCGTCGCGCCGGTCGTGGTCGTGCTCGGGCACGCGGCCGACGAGATCCGGTCGGCGGTCGCGTTCGACGGCGCCGAGACCGTCGTCTGCGCCGGCTGGCAGGAGGGTCAGTCGGCGTCGCTGCGGTGCGGGATCGACGCGCTCGGTGCCGTGGACGCCGCCGTGATCATGCTCGGCGACCAGCCGTTCATCACGCCGCAGGTCATCGCCGCGGTCCTCGACCAGCTCGACCGCCACGAGGCGGTGCGCGCCACGTACGGCGGCGTTCCCGGCCACCCCGTCGGGCTCGGCCGGCGCCTGCTGGCCCGGGCCGCGGAGCTGCGCGGAGACGTCGGCTTCCGCGATCTCCTCGCCGGCGAGCCGGTGCACGCCTTCGAGGCGTCGCATCTGTGCGATCCGACCGACATCGACACCCGAGAGGAGCTGGCAGGGCGATGAGGATGGAGCAGAGCTTCGAGGTCCGAGGCCCGCTGGAGCAGGTGTGGTCGGCGCTCATCGACCTCGAACGGGTGGCGCCGTGTCTGCCCGGTGCCGCGATCACGGGGCGCGACGAGGACGGCACGTACCGCGGCACGTTCTCCGTGAAGCTCGGCCCGATGACCGCGTCCTACAACGGCACGATCAAGGTCGAGGACATCGACGAGGCGGCCCACACGGCGACGTTGAAGGCGAACGGGAACGACAAGCGCGGTCAGGGCGGCGCCCACGCCACGATCGTCAACACGGTGAGCGAGCGCGACGGCGTCACGCACGTCGACGCGGTGACCGACTTCACGATCACCGGGCGGCTCGCGCAGTTCGGCCGCGGCGGGATCATGGAGGACGTCTCCAATCGCCTGATGCGCGACTTCGCGACGTGCCTGTCGCAGCGGCTCGGCGACGGAGCACCGGCGGCCGGCGCGCCCGCGCCCGAGGCTCCCTCC
>DASSUW010000028.1:0-8488 GCA_035706585.1 Solirubrobacteraceae bacterium
CCGCCGTCGACTTCGCGGTCCACGCGGTCGCTGCGCTCGCCGCGCGCCAGGACCCCGCAAAGCTCGCCGGCCCGCAGCGCCCTTTCCTGCCACCCGCCCGAGGAGCGTCTACTGCCCGGCCGGTGGTCAGCGATCGCGCGGTCGCGTCGCCCGCGGGCCCTCGGCTCGTCCCGGATCCTCGACCGCCTACGCCGTCGCTGGCACGCGCGCGTGTCAACAGTGCTGCATCTCGCGCATTGCGATAGCGCGGCTCGGCGTCGCCTGCGCACGGACCCGACTGCTCAGTTTCGTCCATCTCAGTAGCGAGCCGCGACGGTAACCGGTGCGCCAGAACTGCTCCTCTGCCAAGAAGCAGAAGTATCGCCCCGTGTTCCTGCGCGTCGTTCGCAGCGAGCGCCCGCGCCTGCGAAGGGAACGGGTCGTATGCGGCCTGCTCGCCAGGCGCTACCTGCTTGCCGCGAGCAATTGCCCGCCGTCGTCGTTGACCACGTTGACGGCCGCGAGGCCAGCGCGGCGCGCGAGATCGCTCAGCTCCTCGTCTTCGTAGAAGTGGCCGCGACTGGCGAACGGCTCGGGCGCGGCCGGCGTGCCACGCAG
The DNA here is from genome assembly GCA_035706585.1 of Solirubrobacteraceae bacterium. Lineage (GTDB taxonomy): Bacteria > Actinomycetota > Thermoleophilia > Solirubrobacterales > Solirubrobacteraceae > DASSUW01. The sequence continues at coordinate 598 of DASSUW010000028.1, forward strand.
AGCTGGGGAAGTGGTGTAGACGGCGAGACGGCCGCCCGGCGCGAGCACACGACGGCACTCCCGTAGAACCTCGATTGGGTCAGGCAGGAAGAAGAACACGATCGACATCGCGATCGCCGTAAACGACTCGTCCCCGAACGGCAGCTCCTCCGCGCGGCCGCGCACTACCTCAGCCCCCGGTGCACGCTCGCTGGCCAAGCGCACCATCTCCTCGCTGTGATCGAGCCCGGTGACCGTCGCACCCAAAGCCAGCGCGTCACGCAGCAGGAGGCCACCGCCGCAGCCGACATCGAGCAACGTGTCCGCTGGCTGGAGCGCGAGCGCGTCGAGGATCGCACGGCGCGCGAAGTCGTGCACATCGTCGGCGCCATAGACCTCGCGCGCGCGCCGTCCGGCGGGCCGCCGCGCGACGCGGTCGATCAGCCAATCCTCGAAGCCGGCCCGCGGCAGCCTGCTCTGCTCCCAAGCCCGGAGATCGTCGTCCCCGAGGCCGAACTTCCCCAGCATCTCGACGACGCTGGGAGGCGGCTCGGCGCTCATCAGCGCTGAGGCTAGCGTTACGGGGACACCTTGCACGCGGTACGCACCTCACCCTTGGCCGAGGACGCGCCCGACGGAGGCTCCTCCCACTCCTGCATTCGTGCAGTGCGATAGCGCGACCCTCACGACTCGTATCCATGCAAGGCGGCACTCGTGGGGCCGACTGACGCAGCCGATCACCCGCTGCTCCCATCGCGCGTGAACGCGACAGCGCCGATCCCTGAGCCGTAAGCGCTCCTCGGGCGGGTGGCAGGAAAGGGCGCTGCGGGCCGGCGAGCTTTGCGGGGTCCTGGCGCGCGGGCGGCGCAGCGACCGCGTGGACCGCGAAGTCGACGGCGGGTTCCATTTCCTGACAGGACCCGCCCGCCGAGGCGGTGGTCGCTAGTCCGCAGTGCCGCGCGGCAGCTCGCGCACGACGGGCCACAGCACCGTCATCAGGTAGTCGGCGACCCGCTCGGTGGGGATCGACGGCCGGTCGATGGCCCAACGCGATCGCCTCGGCGGCGCCGGCGAAGATGTGGGCGATCGCGTCGAGCTGCTCGGGGTCGGGCTCGCGCTCCCAGCCCGGGAGCGCGCGCTCGCAGCTAGGCGATCCCCCGGCGGCGTGGGAGCGGGAATTGCGCGACCCGTGGATCGCCGCGTCGGATCCCGGCGCGGCTAGCAGGGCTGCGGCGCTGCGCCGCGTCGCGGCGCCGGCTGGACTCTGGCGCCCGTGTGACGGAAGCTCTCCGCGTGGCGAAGACCTTCGGCGTCTCCTCGGCGGAGCGGCTCGTGGGGCGCGAGGCCGAGCTCGCCCTGGCCGCGGCTGCCGTCCGCGAGCTCAGCGCGGGGCGGGCGTCGGCGCTGGTGATCGAGGGCGAAGCCGGCATCGGCAAGACCCGCTTGGTGCGGGGCATCGTCGAGGAAGCGCGTGCGCGTGACGTGGCCGTGTTCTGCGGTCAGGCGCATCCCTTCGAGCGCACACGTCCGTTCGGGGTCGTCGCCGCGGCGCTGGACCTGAGCCGGCGGTCGCCGGACCCGCGCCGGGCCGCGATCGGCGCGCTGTTGACCGGCGAGGGCGCTCGGGCGCCCGCGCGGGCCGCCGGCGAGATCCAGTACCGGGTGGTCGAGGAGATCGTGGACCTGGTGGAGACGTCGTGCGCCGAGCGCCCGGTGCTGCTGGTGGCCGAAGACATACATTGGGCGGACAGCGCCAGCCTGTTGGCGATCCTGTCGATGGCACGCCAACTGCCGCTTGCGGCGTTGCTCGTCCTCGTGACCGCCCGGCCGTCGCCCTCGCCGTCCGAGGTGGTCCGGCTGCTCGACGATCTGGCGGCCGCAGGCGCGCGCAGCCTGCGACTCGAGCCGTTGAGGTCCGACGACGTGGTCGCGCTTGCCCGTCAGATGCTCGGCGCGCCTCCCGGGCCTGCACTGAACGCCATGCTGGCGAAGGCCGGCGGGAATCCGTTGTGGGCCGTCGCGTTGGTGCAGTCGCTGATCGATGGTGGAATGCTGCGCCGCGACGGGGACACCGTCGAGCCGACGACGTTCGAGTTGCCGGCTGCATTGAGCGACCTGGTGGTTCGCCGCCTCCGGCACCTGCCGACGGCAACGCTGGAGCTGCTGCAGGTCACCGCCGTGCTCGGCGACGCCGTGTCGCTGCGCGATGTCGCCGCCGTCATCCGCCGGCCGCCGGCCGACGTCGTCGGGCAGCTCCGGGAGGCGTTCGACGCCCAGCTGCTCGACGAGGCTGACGACCGCGTCGTGTTTCGCCACCAGCTCGTGCACGACGCGATCTATCAGCACGTCCCGCCGCCGGCCCGCCGCCTTCTGCACCGGGAGGCGGCGGTGGCGCTCATGGCGGCGGGCGCCGACCGGCTGGACGTGGCGGACCATCTGATGCTCGGAGCGGAAGCCGGTGACGAGGAGGCGGCCGCGTGGCTGCGCGAAGCCGCCCGTGAGGCGTCGGCCCAGGCGCCGTCCGTCACCGCCGAGCTCATCGGCCGTGCCGAGGCGCTGCTGCCGGGCGGTCATCGCGACGCGGACATGGTGTCGGCCGAGGTGGTGCAGGCGCTGTTGCGCGCCGGGATGGTGGCCGAGGCGTCGGCCCGCGCGGAGGCGGTGCTCGCCCGGCACCACGCCCCCGAGGTGGACACGCCGCTGCGCCTGGCGCTGCTCGGCGCGCTGGCCCTGCAGAACCGCGCCGCCGAGCTCATCGAGCTCGCGCAGGCCAGCCTCGCCGGCTCCGGGCTCCGGCCCTCCGACCAGGTGCTCATCCTGGCGCAGCAGAGCTGGGCGCTGACGTACACGGGCGACCCGGGCGCGGGTGAATCGGCGGCCGGCCGGGCGCTCGTCATCTCCGAGCAGGCGGGCGATACGGCGATGACGGTGTGGGCCCTGACGGCGCTGTTGGTGGCGGTCGGGCGGCAAGGCCGCTATGGCGAGGCGCTGGTCCACGCCCGGCGGGCCGCCGCCTTGGCCGCCGACTCGCCCGACATCAGATCGCTGCCGCTCCAGCCGAAGTTCTTCCTGGGGCTGGCGCTGTTCGACTGCGATCTCGTCGACGAGGCGCGGACCGCGTACCGGGCGGCTCTCGACGACGAGTTCGGCTCGGGATGGTGGCTCTCCGAGACGCTGATGGCCGACGCTCAGGCGTCGTTCGTCATCGGCGAGTGGGAGGACGCGGTGCCCGGTCTGATCGCCGGTGGCCAGGCCGCGCGGGAGAAGGGCAACCCGCTGCTGGTGTCCCAATCGCTCGCCTACCGGGCCATCATCGCGACGGCGACGGGGGACCATCGAGCCGCGAGCGAGCTGGTCGCGGCGATCCCGCTGTCGCCTGAAGGCGACGAGCTCAGCTACAACGCGGGAATCCTCGCGTTCGCCGCGGCGGGGCTGAAGGCGGCCGACGGCGACCGGCGGGGCGCCTATGAGATGCTGCTGCGGTGCTGGCGGTTCGACGCCGCGAGGGACAACCGCTTCTACCACCGCTGGCTCGCCCCGGATCTCGTTCGCCTGGCGCTGGAGCTCGGTCATCGCGACGTCGCGGTCGACGTGGCGGACACCGTCGCGGCCGGCGTCGAGCTGGCACCGGACGTGCCGACGGTGCGCAGCCTGGCGCTGCGCTGCCAGGGACTGGTCAGCGGCTCGGTCGAGCCGCTGATCGAGGCGGTCGCGCTCGCCCGCCGGGCGCCGCTGCTGGTCGAGCACGCCGGCGCGTGCGAGGACGCGGCGGCAGGGCTGGCCCAGGCCGGGCGCCGTGACGAGTCGGCCGCGCTGCTCGTCGAGGCACTGGAACGCTACGAGCACGCCGGGGCCGGGGCCTGGGCACGCCGGGTCCGGGCGCAGTTGCGGGCCCTCGGCGTCCGTCCCGGCGCGCGCGGGTCAAGGCAGAGGCCGGCGGGCGGTTGGGAGAGCCTCACCGCGACCGAGCGGGAGGTGTCGCTGCTGGTGGCCGAGGGACTGACCAACGGCGCCGTGGCCCGGCGGCTGTACATGTCGCCGCACACCGTGAACACGCATCTCCGGCACGTGTTCGCCAAACTGGGCGTCGCCAACCGGGTCGCGCTCGCCGCCGTGGTGCATCGCTCGATCGAGTGATGTCTCCGCCGCCGGTCGCGAGCAGACTCCCGCCTCCTATCTCGTCCTGCTCCGCGGAGGTGGCACGATGCCGGCCGATCACAACAAAGCCGTCGTTCGGCGGTTCATCACGGAGGTGTTGAGCGGCGGTCGGCTCGACCGCATCGACGAGTTGCTCGGGCCGACCTATGTGAACCGGGCGTTCGACGCCGACCTGCCGGCGTTCAAGGAGATGATCGCCGGGCTGGCGGCCGCGCTGCCCGACCGCCGGTTCGACGTCGAGGAGCTGATCGCGGAGGCAGATGCCGTGGTCGCCCGCTTCACGGTCGAGATGCGCGACACGGCCGGGAAGGCGATCTCCGTCCGGGGCCTGACCTACTACCGGCTCGCGGACGGAAAGATCGTGGAAGACGATCCGATCACGACGCCCGAGCTCACGCAGGAGCTCGGTCCGCTGCTCGCGCCGGCGAGCGCCTGAGCGAAAGGAGACCCGATGGAACGCGCGGCCACGATGAGGCGCCTGTACGAGCTGATCAGCGCGGGAGACATCGACGGGCTCGACGAGCACGTCGCGGACGACTTCGTCGAGCACGAGGAGACCCCTGGCTTCGACCCGAGCAAGGAGGGGGTCAAGCAGATGTTCCGCATGTATCGGGCGGCGTTTCCCGATCTGCGGATGGAGGCCGAGGACATCCTGGTCGATCGCGACAAGGTCGTCGCGCGCGTCCGCGCGACCGGAACGCACCAGGGCGAGTTCGCCGGCGTGCCCGCGACCGGCAAGAGCGTCGACATCCAGCTGATCGACATCATCCGCTTCGGCGAGGACGGCCTCGCCCACGAGCACTGGGGCGTCTCGGACACGCTCGGGCTGATGCAGCAGATCGGCGCGATCCCGATCCCGGCCCCGGCCTGACGGTCGGCCACTCACTACCACCGAGGAACCGCGATGAGCACCCAGATCCACGAGCCCGGTGAGGGCATCCGCACCATCGACATCGGCGGCAGCATCACGATCGCGAAGGCCGACGGCGCGACGACCGGTGAGGCGTTCGCGGTCGCCGAGACCACACTGCTGCCGGGCGGGTTCGTCCCGCCGCTGCATCTGCATCGCGAGATCGCCGAGGCGCTCTACGTGCTGTCCGGCCGCCTCGACGTCCAGGTCGGCGACGACCGCCGGATCGCCGTCCCCGGCACGTTCGTCGGCATCCCCGCCGGGGTCGCGCACACGATGTCGGTCGCCGGCGAGGAGCCGGTGCGGATGCTCATGATCGTGTCGAACCCCGCTCGCGCGCTCGAGATGATCGACACGCTCGAGCGGGCGTTCGCAGACGGCGAGCCGGACCCGGAGACGGCCGGTCGCCTGCTCGCCCAGATCGACATGGAGGTGCTCGCCCCGGCCGCCTCTTAGCCGTCCGGGGGCGGTCGACGGCCGAGAAGTGCGGCGCTGGTCGTGTAGGACGATGTGTCGATGGCTCACGGGGCGGCACGCTCACGTTGTTGGCTTCGGATCCGTCGGTCACCGGCTGCGCATCCCGCGACGACGCGGTTCGAACATCGGTGGCAAGCCCGTTCGAGACGTCCGTAGTCGATGGCACGCCGGCGCCGGCGCGCCGCTCGCAGCCTGCTGACCGGCACTGCCCCGTGCGTGGATGGGGCGGGCGGTGAGGCCCGCCCCATCGTTGCGGGTCGTGCGCCGGCGTCTCGCCGAACCGAGCTACGGGCTGGGGAACGTCTGCACGAGCGGGGTGAAGGAGCCGTCGAAGAAGCTCCCAACCGCGTACACGACGGTGGTGGTGCCCGCCGCGAACGTCAGGTTCGCGGGGCCGAAGGCGCTGATCGCGTTGTCGGCATCGGCCACGACCTCGATCGGGTAGGTCCCGGCCGGCACGACCGCCGCGGCGGAGCCAGGGTTGGCGAGCGCGTCGATGAGCGTGTTGCCGCCGGCCAGCACGTCGACCGCGGGGGCGTCGGCGAGGTGGCGGACGACGACACGCGCCTTACCGGCGCCCGGCGACGACACGTCGTTGGTGAAGATCCCCAGTCGCGGCGACGGCTTGCCGGACGGGTCCGTGAGCCGCCCCGAGTCGGTGAGGTAGGCCACGGCCGAGACGTTCTCGCGCGGTGCGAGGTAGGTCCAGCGGGTCAGCCTCAGAGACGTTCCGGTGACGCGCACCTGGATGCGGTAGACGCCCGGCTTCACGCTCAGGGGGCCCGCGACGGTCGGGAACGTCACGCTGTCGAACACCTTCACGCCGTCGAACAGCCGGTAGACGCGAACTTGCACCGGCAGGTCGCGCGTCGCGCCGAGCGAGTCACCGGGGATGCCGTGGACGAGAGTCAGTGAGGCGTTGCGCTCTTTGTTCCAGCGGCCGTGCGCCTGGGCGGCGGGGGCGAGCGCGGCGGCGAGCGCCACAAGAGCGATGAGTGTGGCGAGGAACAGCCTGGGACGTCGGAGTGCGGATGGCATGGGTCCTCCTATGGGAGTGGAAACGGCACGCGATAGAGCTGCCGTCAGTAGCCCGACCTCAGCGCCGCCGGGCGCCGGCAACCGCGACCTGTCGAGATACTGTGCAGATCCTGTACAGAGTCTAAGCCGCTTGTCAGCTTGCTGTCAAGCTCTTGTACAAGTGTTGTACGGTCTTGGCATACCTCGCCGTCCGTCCTGCGTATCGGAGAGCCGCTATATCGACGACGGGCTGGCGCCCGCTGAGGCGGGCGCCGAGCGCACGCGTGGCGACGGCCGGCGGTCTCCGGACGAGCCTCGCAGCCGATCGCCTCAGTCCGGACTGCCCTCCAGCGCGCTGCCGACGGCCACGACGACGTAGGCCAGTCCGGCGGCGCCGAGCGCGCGCCGAAACCAGTTCGCGCCGTCGGCCAGCTCCAGCCAGGCCCAAGCGGCGAGCCCCGCGTAGAACACCGCCCGTGCGAGTCCCGAGCCACCCGCGACCCGGTCGAGCAGCCAGCCCGCGCTGGCGAAGAGCAGCGGTGGATTGGGCAGCTGCGCCACCGGGAACCTTGCCGGCCAGCCGCGCTGCCCGCGCCGCCAGGCGTCGGTCAGCATTCGCGCCGGGCCGCTGCCCCGGCGGTCGCGGGCGAGGTTGCTCCGTTGGCCCGAGACCGCGTCCCGGAGCGTGTCGTGCAGCGGCGCCATCACTCGGGTTACGGGGCGCGGCGCCCGGGCGGTCACGCGCTCGGCGGTTTCGGCAGCGCGGGGGCGCCACATCGGCCGGCAGCTCGCCCACGCGCCGTAGACGGCCGGACGTGCTCGTCCCCCGCCGCGGGCTGACGGTCGCCGTCGAGCCGGGCGGGAGTCGGGGATGTGCGGCTCGTTCGCCAGGACATCCGGTCGCGCTGCCAGGCGCGCCCCGTGCTGTTCGACAAAGCCACGTGCGACTTCGCCTGAAGACAACGACGAGGCTACGCGCCAACCGCTGCCCGCCGGGTGGCGCACACGCGCGATCTCGGTGACCTGCTGATGCGGCTCGAGCAGGCCGTCGCGGATACGCGCAGCGATCTCTCGCGCCGGTCCGCCGGCGGCGTGGGAGCGGGAGTTCGGTGACCCGTGGATCGCACGCGATCGGAACGCAGCGGCCTGCGCGCGCTGACGCACGCAGGACCATCGCCTCGGCGGGCGGGTCCTGTCAGGAAATGGGACCCGCCGTCGACTTCGCGGTCCACGCGGTCGCTGCGCTCGCCGCGCGCCAGGACCCCGCAAAGCTCGCCGGCCCGCAGCGCCCTTTCCTGCCACCCGCCCGAGGAGCGTCTACTGCCCGGCCGGTGGTCAGCGATCGCGCGG
>DASSUW010000029.1:0-3213 GCA_035706585.1 Solirubrobacteraceae bacterium
CCCGGAGACCGGGGCCGGCGCGACGACCGGGGCCGGCGCGGAGACCGGGGCCGGCCGGGAGACCGGGGCCGGCGCGCACACCGGGCGTGCCGCGGCGGCCGGGCGCGGCGGCGAGAACGCGCGGGTCGCGGTCTGGCACGAGCTCATGGATCGCTACGCGCGCACGATCTCGGCGCTCGAGCGCGCGCTCGAGCAGGAGCACGGGCTCGGCGTCAGCGAGTACGAGGTGCTCGAACGGCTGGCGTCGCCCGACAAGGCCCAGCGCCGGATGCAGGAGCTCGCCGAGGCGGTGCACCTGAGCCAGAGCGCGCTGTCGCGCGTGGTCGGCCGGCTCGAGGCCGACGGGCTCGTCGCCCGCGGGATGTGCGCGCACGACCGCCGCGGGATCTACGCCTGCCTGACCGACGCAGGGCGCGCCCGCTACGAGGCCGCCAGGCCGACGCACCGGGCCGTGCTCGCCGAGACGCTCGGCTGACGCTCCCGGCGCGGGCGACCAGCCGCCCATGAGCAGGGCGGGAGGCCGCACCGCGGCGCCCCCGGCAGCCCCCGGCGCAGACGCCAGCTACCCCTGGCGTACGGCGCAGCGCGCGGCGGGACGATCTCGCCACTCCCCATGTCCCCCCGTTCTGTAGGAGCACGCGAGATGAGCAACAAGCCCGGCGGCATCGCCGCCCGAGCCGGGCACTGGAGCGCCCGGCACAAGAAGACCGCCATCGTCGGATGGCTTGCGGCGATGATCATCGCCCTCGTCGCCGGCAACATGGCCGGCACCAAGGAGCCGACCGACGCCGACCGCTACGACGGTGAGTCGCGCGCCGCTGCCAAGCTCGTCGAGGACGCCGGCTTCAGCGAGGCCGCCGGCGAGATGGTGCTCGTGCAGAGCCGGACGCTGACGGCCAAGGACGGCAGGTTCCGCGCCGCCGTCGAGGACGTCGAGCGCGCCGTCTCGGGCCAGTCGGTCGTAACCAACGTCGTGTCGCCCTACGACAAGGACGGCACGGTCTCCGAGGACGGCCGTTCGGCGCTCGTGCAGTTCGACATCAAGGGCGATGCCGAGAAGGCCGAGGACAAGATCGCGCCCGTGGTGGCGGCCGTCGACAAGGTCGCCGCACAGCACAGCGACGTCGCGATCGGCGAGTTCGGCGCCGCGAGCGTCAGCAAGGAGCTCGGCGACTCCCAGGCCGCCGAGCAGAGCCGCTCGCAGACGCTCTCGCTGGCCGTCACGCTGCTGATCCTGCTCGTCACGTTCGGCGCGCTGCTCGCCGCGGCCGTGCCGATCGTGCTCTCGCTGACCGCCGTGCTTGGCACGATGGGCCTCGTCGCGCTCGCCAGCCAGCTCGTGCCCGCCGACAGCGTCACGGTGCAGGTCGTCACCCTCGTCGGGTTGGCCGTCGGCGTCGACTACTCGCTGTTCTACATCCGGCGTGAGCGCGAGGAGCGCGCGGCCGGGCGCGACAAGCTCGACGCGCTCGACATGGCCGCCGCCACCTCGGGCCGCGCCGTGCTGATCTCCGGCATGACCGTGATCATCGCGATGGCCGGCATGTTCCTCACCGGCAACGCGACGTTCGTCGGCATGGGGCTCGGCACGATCCTCGTGGTCGCCGTCGCGGTGCTCGGCTCGATCAGCGTCCTGCCGGCGATCCTCGCCGCGTTCGGCGACAAGATCAACAAGGGCCGGATCCCGCTGCTGCGCCGTCGCAGCGAGGCGCGCGACTCGCGTGCCTGGGGCTGGCTGGTCGAGCGCGTCATGCGCCGTCCGGTCGTGGCCGTCGTGCTCGCCGGCGGCCTGCTGGTCGCGCTCTCGATCCCCGCGTTCGGGATGCAGACCAAGCTGTCCGGCACCGAGGACCTGCCGAAGGACCTCGCGACGATCCAGACCTACCACAAGGTCCAGGCCGCGTTCCCGTCCGAGGCCGCTCCCGCGACGGTCGTGGTCAAGGCCGCGGACCTCGACGCCCCGCCGGTCAAGAAGGCGATCGCCGGCTTCCAGGCGGCGATCTCCCGCGACGACATGTTCCCCGGCACGATCGCGGTGGACGTGAACCCGTCGCACACCGTCGCGCAGCTCAACGTCGGCCTCGCCGGCTCGGGCTCGGGCGACGCCGCGACCGCCGCCGTCGAGCACCTGCGTAACGACGTCCTGCCGGCCACGCTGGACCGCACGGCGGGCATCACCGCCGAGGTCGGCGGCCAGGCCGCGGCCGAGCACGACTTCAACACGCTGATGAAGACGAAGACCCCGATCGTGTTCGCGTTCGTCCTCGGGCTGGCGTTCGTGCTGCTGCTGGTGACGTTCCGGTCGATCGTGATCCCGATCAAGGCGATCGTGCTCAACCTGCTCTCCGTGGGCGCCGCCTACGGCCTGCTGACGATCGTCTTCCAGGACGGCCGCGGCGAGAGCCTGCTCGGCTTCGAGTCCAACGGCGCGATCGCCTCGTGGCTCCCGCTGTTCCTGTTCGTGATCCTGTTCGGCCTGTCGATGGACTACCACGTGTTCATCCTCAGCCGGGTTCGCGAGGCGTGGCAGCGCGGGATGAGCACCGAGAACGCCGTCGCGCACGGCATCAAGACCACGGCCGGCACGGTGACCGCCGCCGCCATGGTCATGGTCATGGTGTTCGCGGTGTTCGCGACCGAGTCCGGGCTCGAGATGAAGCAGCTCGGCGTCGGCCTGGCCTCCGCGATCCTGATCGACGCGACGATCATCCGCGGCGTCCTGCTCCCGGCGACGATGAAGCTGCTCGGGCGCTGGAACTGGTACCTGCCGCGCTGGCTGCAGTGGCTGCCCGAGCTCGACCACGAGGGCTCGGCGCGCGCGCCGCGGCTCGGACGCGGGCTGCCGGAGCCGGCCGCGGCGTAGTCAGCGCCAGAGCTGGGCGACGTCGGTCAGCGTCGCCACGCCGAGCCGGGCCGCCGTGTCCCGCTTGGTGACGAAGAGGTTGCGGTTCTGCCCGGGCGCGAATTTCGCCGCCCGGGCACCGCGCCGTTCGAGGGCGCGGCGCAGCTCGCGGGCGAGCCGCGCCTTCGCACGCGGGTGCTTGCCGGCGATGAACGCGAGCAGCGACCCCGCGTAGCCGGGGTACAGCGAGACCTCGCCGCGGCGCAGCGCCCGCAGCGCCTCCGGGCGCAGGCCGCCGACCGGCCGGACCTTGACGCGGTAGCCGGCCGACCGGAGCGCCTCGGCGTACATGTAGGCGAGCGTCTCGTTCT
>DASSUW010000030.1:0-18743 GCA_035706585.1 Solirubrobacteraceae bacterium
CGGCAAGGTCGGCCTGTTCGGCGGCGCCGGCGTCGGCAAGACCGTGCTCATCCAGGAGCTCATCAACAACCTCGCCCAGGAGCACGGCGGCCTGTCCGCGTTCTGCGGCGTCGGCGAGCGCTCCCGCGAGGGCAACGACCTGTGGCTGGAGATGACCGAGTCGGGCGTCATCGACAAGACGATGCTCGTGTTCGGCCAGATGAACGAGCCGCCCGGCGCGCGCATGCGCGTCGCCCTGTCCGGCCTCACCATGGCGGAGTACTTCCGCGATGAGGAGGGGCAGGACGTGCTGCTCTTCATCGACAACATCTTCCGCTTCGTGCAGGCCGGCTCCGAGGTCTCCGCGCTGCTCGGACGGATGCCGTCGCAGGTCGGCTACCAGCCGACGCTGGAGTCCGAGATGGGCCAGCTGCAGGAGCGCATCACGTCGACGCGCAAGGGCTCGGTGACCTCGGTGCAGGCGATCTACGTGCCGGCCGACGACCTCACCGATCCGGCTCCCGCGTCGGTGTTCGCGCACCTCAACGCGACGACGGTGCTCTCGCGCGCGATCTCCGAGAAGGGCATCTACCCGGCCGTCGACCCGCTCGACTCGACGTCGACGATCCTCAAGCCCGAGATCGTCGGCGAGGACCACTTCAACGTGGCGAACGAGGTCAAGCAGGTCCTCCAGCGCTACCGCGAGCTGCAGGACATCATCGCGATCCTCGGTATCGACGAGCTGTCGGACGAGGACAAGGTGCTGGTGCAGCGCGCCCGCAAGATCGAGCGGTTCCTGTCGCAGCCGTTCCACGTCGCCGAGCAGTTCACCGGCACGCCGGGCGCGTACGTGGCGATCGCCGACACGGTCCGCTCCTTCCGCGAGATCCTCGACGGCAAGCACGACGACCTTCCGGAGTCGGCGTTCCTGCTCAAGGGCGCGATCGAGGACGTGGTGGAGGCCGCGAAGCGGTAATGGCCCGCACGCCCTTCCAGGTCGAGGTCCTCACGCCCGAGGGCGAGGTGTTCAACGACGAGGTGGAGATGGTCTCCACCAAGACGACGGTCGGCTCGATCGGGCTGCTGGCCAACCACCAGCCGCTGCTGGCGATGCTCGACCCGACCGAGCTGCGGCTCTACAAGTCAGAGTCCGACGTCGTGCGCTACGCGCAGGGCGAGGGCTTCCTGCAGGTGGCCGGGACGCACGCGCTCGTGCTGGTCGACGAGGTGTTCCCCGTCGACCAGCTCGACACCGGCGAGCTGCGCAGCCGGCTCGACCGCGCCGAGCAGGAGCTCCGCGACTCGGACGAGGACACCGAGGAGCGGCGCGCCGCCGAGCGCGACAAGCGCCGCTACGAGGCGTTCCTCAAGATCGCCGAGGGATAAGCCCCGACTGGTCAACGCCGCTCCGCGCTGGTACGGTCGCGGAGCGGCATGGAGTATCGGATCCTTGGCCCCCTCGAGGTGGCCGACCGGGATCGGGAGGTCCTGCTCGGTGGGGGTCGTCAGCGGTCGCTGCTCGCGCTGCTCCTGCTCCACGCGAACGAGGTCGTCTCGAGCGAGCGGCTGATCGACGAGCTGTGGGGGGACGCTCCGCCGCCCACGGCCGCCAAGACCGTTCAGGTCTACGTCTCTCAGCTGCGCAAAGCACTGCACAACGGCGACCCGCACGGCCCGCTGCTCACGCGCGGGCGCGGCTATGTGATCAAGGTCGCGCCCGGCGAGCTCGACGTCGAGCGGTTCGAACGCGCGCTTGCCGACGGCCGCGCGGCACTCGACGGTGACGCGCCCGAGCGGGCGGCCGAGAGGCTGCGCGACGGGCTCGCGCTGTGGCGCGGGCCGCCGCTCGCCGACTTCGAGTACGAGCCGTTCGCGCAGGCCGACATCACACGGCTCGAGCAGCTGCGGCTCGCGGCGGTCGAGGAGCGCATCGAGGCTGACCTCGCGCTCGGCCGCCACGCCGAGGTGGCCGGCGAGCTGGAGTCGCTCGTGGCCGACCATCCGCTGCGCGAAGGCCTCCGCCGTCAGCTGATGCTGGCGCTGTACCGATGTAACCGCCAGGCCGAGGCCCTCGAGGTCTTCCGCGACGGCCGGCGCCGGCTCGTCGACGAGCTCGGCATCGAGCCGTCGGCGTCCCTTCGCGAGCTGCACGACGCGATCCTGGCCCAGGATCCGGGGCTCGGCGCCCCGGCGTGGCGGCCGCCGCTGCCCGTGCGGTCCGGCGTGATCGCCGCCGCGCGGCGCCCGCGGACGCTCATCGTCACCGGAGCGGCCCTCGTCGCGGCGGCGCTGACCGTCGTCGCGCTGCAGCTCCTGCGCGAGGATCCCGGTCCGGCTCGTCCCGCCGTACCGCTGCGGTACAGCGCCCTGGCGGCGGTGAGCGCCGCGGGCGCGGTCGAGGCGGCGGTCGCGCTGCCCGGCGTGAGCCGCGTCGCGATCACCGACGGCCTGGCGTGGGTCGGCGGCGACGACTCCCGCACGGTCTCGGCGGTGAGCACGCGGACGCGGCGGCTCGTGCGCACGGTGCCCACCGGGCTGTTTCCCAGCGACATCGCGGCCGGTGAAGGATCGGTCTGGGTCGTGGACGGCGCTCGCGGCCAGGTCGTCCGGATCCAGCCGAGCTACGGCCGGATCCTCGACCGCTGGCGGTTCCGGCCCTCGGGCGAGGCGCCTCCGGACCGCTTCGGCTTCGACCCCACGTCGATCGCGGTCGGCGCCGGCGCGGCCTGGATCACCGACGGCGGCGAGCGGCTGCTGCGGATCGGCAAGGACGGCTCGCGCGACAGCATCCCGATGCGCAGGTCGCTGATCGGCGTGGCCGTCGGCGCCGGCGGCGTGTGGGTGATCAGCGGCGAGACCACCGAGATCGTTCGCGTCGACCCGCGGACGCGCGCCGTCACGGCACGGTTCCAGATCGTCGACCGCCCGGAGCTCCGGTCGGCGTACCCGCGCGCGATCGCCGTCACCGCCGACGCGGTCTGGGTGCTCAACGGCAACACCGGGGCCGTCACGAGGATCGATCCGGTGACGCGGACCGTCGTCAGCACGACCCGCGTCGGCGTCGAGCGCGTGCCGGTCCGCCTCGATGCGGACGGCGATGCCGCCTGGGTGGCGAACGAGGACGGGACGCTCGCGCGCGTCGACGCCGACACCGAGGCGGTTGACTTCTTCGACGTCGGCCGGACGCTGCGCGACGTCGCGGTGGGCGGGGGAGCCGTCTGGGCGTCCAACCGCCTGGCCGACTGCTGCGGGCAGGAGGAATGATCCGCCGGCTCGGGATCGTCGCCGTGCTCGCCGTGGCCGGGTGCGGCGGCGACGACGGCGGCGATCGAGCCGCACGCGCGCCGGCGGCTCCGCCCCCCGACGCGCTCGCGCACTGCTCGTCGGTCATCTACGAGGGCGACGGGAAGCCCGACGTCCTGATCGCGTCCGACTTCCCGCTGCAGGGCACGTACGCGAACGACGGCCTGCAGGCCACGACCGCGGTCCGGGTCGTCCTGCGCGAGCGCGGCTTCAAGGCCGGTGGCAAGCGCGTCGGCTACGTCTCGTGCGACGGCGCCACGCCGCGCGACGACATCTCCGAGGCCAAGTGCCGCCGAGCCGGGCGGTCCTACGTCGCAGCTCGCGACGTGGTCGGCGTCATCGGCCCGTTCTTCTCGGCGTGCGCGATGCACATGATGGCGACGCTCAATCGCGCGCGGCTGGCCGAGGTCGGCGCGAGCAACACCTACGTCGGGCTCACCCGAGCCGGGCCTGCGATACCCGAGGATCAGCCGGAGCGGTTCCGCCCGACCGGCAAGGTGACGTTCGTCCGGCTGGCCGCACCCGACGACGAGCAGGGCCGCGCCCACGTCGTCCTGGCCGGCGAGCGCGGCGAGCGCAGCGCGTACGTGCTCTACGACGGAGTGGACGCCTACGGTCTCGGCGCCGCCGCGGCGTTCCGCGACGCGGCGCGCGACGCCGGCATGGATGTCGTCGGCTTCGAACGCTGGGACCCCGAGGCGTCCGGCTACTCGGCCCTGGCGCGCCGCGTGCGGCGCAGCGGCGCCGACGGCGTGTTCCTCGGGGGCTACATCGTCTCGAACATGGACAAGGTGATCCGCGCGCTCCGCGCCGAACTCGGCGACGACGTGACGCTGATGGCCACCGAAGGCGCGTTCCCGATCACCGTGCTGCGCGCTCGGGCGGGGGAGGCCGCCGAGGGCATGTTCGTGACGCTCTCGCAGGTGCCGTACGAGCGGTTGGAGGGCGCCGGTGCCGACTTCCTCGCGGCGTTCCGCCAGGAGATCAACCAGAATCCGTGCTGCTACGCGATCCACGTCGGCCAGGCGACGCACGTGCTGCTCGACGCGATCGCGGCGTCCGACGGCTCCCGGCGCGCGGTGACCGACGCCGTGGTGCGCACCCGTGTACGCGACGGCATCATCGGCGACTTCGCGTTCGACGCCAACGGCGACGTCATCCCGCCGCGCGTCTCGGTCTACCGGGTCACGAACGGCCAGCAGAAGCTGTTCGACGTCGTCGAGAATCCCTGAGGAGCAGGGGATTTACCGCCCTTAACCGCCCGCAGCCGCGGCCGCTTACCGGCCGCCCCGAGCGTGCGGCCCATGCACACCACCTCACATCACCTCTCGCGCATCGCCGCGACCGCCCTCACGATCGGCGCCGCCCTGGCGCCCACCGCGGCGGCCCAGCAGGACCTCCGCTCGCCCGACACCCGCGACGCGGCCGAACGCGGCCACATGCAGGACCTGCGGATGCCGGACACGCAGGATTCGGCCGTCGGGCGCGGCCTCGACAACGCGCCGGTCGTCGAGTACGTGGACGTCGCGCCTGCCGACGACTTCGACTGGACCGACGCGCTGGCCGGCGCCGCGACGTCGTTCGGCATCGTGCTCCTCGGCGCGGGCGGCGTCGCGACCGTGGTGCGGCTCCGCCGCCGGCCCGTCGCGACGCGCTCCTGATTCGTCCTACGCCGGGGCTCGTTCCCGCAGCTCGCGCAGCGTGGGCGCCGGTGCGGCGCCCACGCTCAGCAGCTCGCGCACGAACTCCAGGGCAGCCTCGTGGCCGCCGGTCACGCGCCGCTTGGTCGCCTGCCTGACGGCGACCCGGCCGGCGAGCGTGCCGGCGGCGTCGTCGCCGAGGCGACCGTCGGGCAGCAGCGAGCGCCGCGGCAGCAGCCGGCGCGCCCCCTGCCGCTGCGCGTTGTGGCGCGTCTGCGCCCACCGCAGGCACATGCGGGCGCGCTCGGACTGCACGCTCGAGACCGAGCGCGTCCCGACCGCTGCGGCGGCGAGCGGGTACAGGTCCTGCCGGCGCCGGTCGTCGATGCCGTCGTTGTACGTGCGCAGGAACGCGGCGATGACCGGGTCGACGCAGCGCGGACGGTCGGTGAACGGCTCGCCGGCGAGCATGGACGCGAGCTCCATCACGCAGGCTCCGTGATCGGGGTCGCGATGCTTCCCTTGCGAGAGGCGGACGGTCTGGTGGCTCGCGTGGGTCATGGCAGCTCCTTTCGCCTGCCCGGATTCTCGCATGTCGCCGCTACTCTCCTGGCGGTGGATGAACGCGTTCTGACCGAGCGCCTGGTCACCTACGACACGTCGACGGCAGAAGGTCTCCACGCCGCTGCCGGTTTCGTCAAGGGCTGGCTGGAGGCGCGCGACATCGATGTCGAGGCGCATCGCTTCGGCGATCTGCACGCGCTCACCGCCAACGTCGGGCCGGAAGGGGTGCCGACGATCGTCTTCCACGGGCACCTGGACATCGTTCCCGGCCGCCCCGAGCAGTTCTCCCCGCGCATCGAGGGCGACCGGCTGTACGGTCGCGGCGCCTACGACATGAAGGGCGGGCTGGCGGCGATGATGTGCGCCGCGCACGATCTCGCCGACCAGCGGGACGTCCGGATCCGGCTCGTGATCGTGCCCGACGAGGAGTCCGAGGACATCGAGGTCCGCTCGAGCGACGACCTCGTACGGCGCGGCTACGTCGGCGACTTCGCGATCACCGGCGAGCCGACCAACCTGCACATCGGCGTGCAGGCCAAGGGCGTGCTGGCGGCGCGCGTGCTGGTGCGCGGTCGCGCCGCCCACGGATCGACGCCGTGGCTCGGCGACAACGCGATCGTAAAGGCGGTTGACGTCTTCCGGCGAATCGAGTCGATGCCGTTCTCGCGCGAGTCCTCCGACATGTTCGATCGCCCCTCCATCAACCTCGGCCGGATCGTGGGCGGCGACGCCCCGAACAAGGTGCCCGACGCCTGCGTCATGGACGTCGACATCCGCTATCTGCCCAACCAGGATCCGGGCGACATCCTCGAGGAGATCCGGGCGATACCGGACATCGAGGTCAAGCGCACGTTCATCTTCCCGCCGGCCCACGTCTCGCGCTCGAACCCCTACGTGCGGGCGCTGGGCGAGGTGGTCGGGACGCGCAGCGACGGCGCGGCCGTCTCGGTGGGGCGTGACGGCGCGTCGGACGCGGTCTCGTTCCTGCGGGCGGGCATCCCCGCGGTCGAGTTCGGGCCGGCCGGCGCCGGTCACCACGGGCCGGAGGAGTGGGTCTCGATCCGCTCGCTCGCCCAGTACCGGCAGTTGCTGGTGGAGTTCGCGCGCAGCATCCCGGCGCGCCTGACGGAGAGCGCCGGCCCGCTGCGGGCAGTCGAGGGCGGCGCGGCGTGAAATCGGCTGGCGCCGATTCGATTGCGAGTTCGCTTCGCGAACATCGCGGTGAGGCCTCATGAGTGACCGGCCACCGCGCGTAGGCTTCAGCCTCGCGTGGCGAGCGCTGCTCGCGTGCCTGCTCGTGCTCGTCATCACGGCCGCGGCGGTGGCGACGGCCGCGTTGCGCGAGCTCGACGACATCCTGGACCCGATCCGCAAGCCCGGGCGCGCGGACATCGAGATCCCGGAGCTCGACACGCCCCCGCCGGGCGGCCCGCGCACGTTCATGATCCTCGGCTCCGACAAGCGCGAGGGGGCCGATCGGTTCAGCCCGCCGCGGTCGGACACGATCTTGCTCGCGCGCGCTGATCCGAACACCGAGGCGATCACGGTCCTGTCGATCCCGCGTGACCTGAAGGTCGACATCCCCGGCCACGGCAAGAACAAGATCAACGCCGCGTTCGAGCTGGGCGGCCGCAAGCAGGGCCCGGCGCTCGTGGTCAGGACGATCAAGAAGCTGTTCCGCGACCAGACCGGCGAGAACTTCCCGATCACGAACGTGATGGTCATGGACTACGGCGCGTTCCGGCGGGCCGTGAACTACATCGACGGCGTCTACGTCGACATCGATCGCGACTACTTCAACGACAACTCGTCGGGCGAGAACTACGCGACGATCGACGTCGACCCCGGCTACCAGAAGCTCAAGGGCAAGGACGCGCTCGACTACGTGCGCTACCGCCACGGCGACAACGACCTCGTGCGCGCGGCGCGCCAGCAGGACTTCCTGCGGCAGGCCAAGAACGCGGCCGGCGTGCGGCAGCTGCTGTCCGGCGGGCTCGGGGAGAGCCGGCACCTGATCCAGGTCTTCAGCCGCTACTTCCGGGTCGACAAGTCGCTGCGCTCGAACAAGCAGGTGCTGTCGCTGCTCAAGCTCGCGATCTACCTGAGCGCGAAGAACCCGAAGGTCACCGAGGTCAGCTTCCCGGCCTACGACGCGCCCAACCCGCAGCTCGACTCCAACCTGTACGTGAAGGCCGACGACCTCCGGAAGGTCTACCGGCGCTTCATGAGCCTCGACAAGGCCGCGGAGCCGCCGAAGGACGCGCCGGAGGAGACGACGTCGTCGACGTCCGGCGGCAAGCGCAAGCGCGAGAAGGCGTCCTCGGAGACGGTCGCGGGTCTCGAGGACACGCGCCGCGAGGGCGAGGACCTGGCGGTGCTGGCCGACCCCAAGCTCAAGTTCCCGTTCTACTTCCCGACCGTCCGCGCCAAGGGCTCCTCGTACTCGGGCCCCGAGCAGCCGCGCATCTACAAGCTCAAGGACGAAACCGGAAAGAAGCAGCAGGCCTACAGGCTGGTCCTGCGGGCGCCGGGCATCGGCGAGTACTACGGGATCCAGGGAATGACGTGGAAGGCGCCGCCGATCCTCGACGACCCCGATCGCACCGTGCGGGACGGGAATCGCAAGCTTCGCCTGTACTACGACGGGCAGCACCTGCGGCTGGTCGCGTGGAAGACGAACAAGGGCGTCTACTGGGTCTCCAACACGCTCACGCAGTCGATCGGCAACGCGCAGATGCTCGAGATCGCTGGTTCGCTGCGGCGACTGAAGCAGTAGCCTAGGCCGCCGCGAATGAGCGGTTCCAGAGAACCCATCGGGGTCATCGGCACGGGTTACGTGGGCCTCGTCACCGCCGCCGGCTTCGCCGAGCTCGGCAGCGACGTCTGGTGCGTCGATGTCGACGAGACGAAGATCGCGGGGCTGCTGGAGGGCCGGATCCCGATCTGGGAGCCGGGACTCGCGGAGCTGGTGGCGCGCAACCGCGAGCGCCTGCACTTCTCCACCGACATCGCGGACGCCCTCGCGCACGCGCGACTGCTGTTCGTGGCCGTGGGCACGCCGCCCACGTACTCCGGCGACGCCGATCTGTCGGCGGTGCACGCGGTGGTCGACGCCATGCCGGCGTCCGACAGCCACGCACTGGTCATGAAGTCGACCGTCCCGGTCGGCACCGGCGACAGCATCAAGCGGGCGTTCACGGAGCTGGGCAAGGGCGGCTTCCGCTACGTGTCCTGCCCGGAGTTCCTCAAGGAGGGCTCGGCCGTCAAGGACTTCCTCGAGCCCGACCGGGTGGTGGTGGGCGACGACAGCGACTGGGCGGGCGACGCGCTCGTCGAGCTCTACGCGCCGCTCGACGCGCCGCTCGTGCGCACGGACATCCGGTCGGCCGAGATGGTCAAGCTCGCCTCCAACGCGTTCCTGGCGACCAAGATCTCGTTCATCAACGAGATCGCCAACGTCTGCGAGGAGACCGGCGCCGACGTCGTGGAGGTCGCCCGCGGCATGGGCCTCGACGACCGCATCGGCCCGAAGTTCCTGCAGGCCGGGATCGGCTTCGGCGGTAGTTGTTTTCCCAAGGATGTCGCGGCGCTCAAGCAGCTCGCCGGCAACTCGGGGTACCACTTCCAGCTGCTGAACTCGGTGATCGAGGTCAACGAGCTGCAGAAGCGGCGCGTGATCGCGAAGCTGCACAAGCACCTCGGCTCGCTCGTCGGCCGCGAGATCGCGCTGCTCGGGCTGGCGTTCAAGCCGAACACCGACGACATGCGCGAGGCGTCGTCGCTCGTGCTGTCGGCGCGGCTGCAGGCGGCCGGGGCGAACGTGCGCGCGTACGATCCGGTCGCCGAGGGGGAGGCGCGCAAGCTGATCCGCGGCGTCGACTTCGCGCAGTCGGCGGCCGCGGCGATCAGCGGGGCGGATGCGGTCGTGCTCGTCACCGAATGGCCCGAGTTCGGGGAGCTGGACTTCGCCGACGTCGCGGAGGCGATGCGCGGCACGCTGGTGGTCGACGGACGCAACTTCCTCGATCCCGAGGCCGTCGTCGCCGCCGGACTGACCTACGAGGGCATCGGGCGGCCGGCGCCGGTCCGCACGCCCGCCGCTCACTACGGAGGCCATTAGCCGATGCAGGCGCTGATCCTGGCCGGCGGCGAGGGCACGCGGCTGCGGCCGCTCACCACGACGGTGCCGAAGCCGGTCGTGCCGCTCGTCGACCGCCCGTTCATCCGCTTCATGATCGACTGGCTGCACCAGCACGGCGTCGACGACGTCGTCATGTCGTGCGGCCATCTCGCCAGCGGCGTGCGCAACGTGCTCGGCGACGGCAGCGCGCTCGGCATCAAGCTGCGCTACGTCGAGGAGCCGCGGCCGCTCGGCACCGGCGGCGCGCTCAAGTACGCCGAGCCGCTGCTCGGCGACCGGTTCCTGATGCTCAACGGCGACGTGCTCACCGACATCGACCTGACCGCGCAGATCGAGCAGCACGAGCGTACGAACGCCCGCGCCACGCTCGCGCTCACGCCGGTCGAGGACCCGTCGGCGTACGGCCTCGTGCGCACGAAGCCCGACGGCGCCGTGACCGAGTTCGTCGAGAAGCCGGCGCCCGACCAGATCGACACCAACAACATCTCCGCCGGCGCGTACGTGCTCGAGCGCTCGGTGCTGGATCTGCTGGAGCCCGAGCAGCCCGCGTCGATCGAGCGCGACGTGTTCCCCCGGCTCGTCGGCGAGGGCCTGTACGGCTGCGTCTCGGAGGGCTACTGGCTCGACATCGGGACACCCGAGCGCTACCTGCAGGGCACCTACGACATCCTCGAGGCGACGGTCGCCACCGCGGTGGCCGAGCGGATGGGCGACGGCTACCTGTGCGTGGAGCAGAACGTCGACAACCGCGGCCGCATCATCCCGTCGGCACTCGTCGAGAGCGGCTGCCGGATCGGCGACAGCTCCCGCATCGGCGGCCGCGTGGTGCTCGAGCACGGTGTGACCGTCGGCGAGCACACGACGATCGAGCGCGCGGTCGTGATGCAGGGCGCCGAGATCGGCAGCCACTGCACGCTCAACGGCTGCATCGTCGGGGGCGGCGTGCGCATCGGGGACCACTGCACGGTCGACGGGATGAGCGTGCTCGGCGAGGGCGTCACGATCGGCGACGGCAACGTGGTGTCCAACGGCGCGCGGCTGTTCCCGGGCGTCGAGCTCCCGGACGGCGCGCTGCTGTTCTGATGGCGGCGCGAGCCCGCGCCGGCGCGCGGAGAACGGGCTGATGGGCGGCGCTCCGCTCGATCGCGCGGCGGTCGCGGCGGTCGACTCGACCGGCCAGGCCGCCGAGATCGCCGGCCTCGGCGATCACCTCACCGACGCGCTGTGGCGCGTCGACTCGGCCGGCATCGCGCCGGTCGACTGCGCCGGCGGCCTGATCGTCGCGGGCATGGGCGGGTCGGCGGTCGGCGCCCGGCTGGCGCGCGGCGCGATCGGCTCGCGCCTGCGGCGGCCGCTGGCGGTGGCCGACGGCTACGCGCTCCCGGGCTGGGCGGGCCCCGCGACGCTCGTGCTGTGCTCGAGCTACTCGGGCACGACCGAGGAGACGCTGGCCGCCTACGACGACGCGGTCGAGCGCGGCGCGCCGCGGCTGGTCGCGTCGACCGGCGGCCCGCTGGTCGAGCGCGCGCGGCGCGACGGCGTGCCGGTGATCCCGATCCCCGGAGGCTTCCAGCCTCGCGCGGCGGTCGGCTACTCGCTGGTCGCCGCGCTCGAGGCGGCCGCGCTGTGCGGCGCCGCGCCGTCGCTGCGCAGCGAGGTCGAGGCGGCGGCCGCGCTCGTCACGAGCCTCGCGTCGGAGTGGGGACCGGACGCCGCCGAGGACAGCGAGGCCAAGGCGCTGGCCCGCCGCCTGCACGGCACCGTGCCGGTGATCGCCGGGGTCGAGCTCGGCGTCGCGGCCGCCTACCGCTGGAAGTGCCAGGTCAACGAGAACGCCGGGTTGCCCGCGTTCGCCGGCGCGCTGCCGGAGATCGACCACAACGAGGTCGTCGGCTGGCCCGCGGCGCGCGACCTCGGCCGCTTCTCGGCCGTGTTCCTGGCGGATCCCGGCGCCCACCCGCGCGACATCGTGCGGACCGAGCTCACCGCCGAGCAGGCCCGCGCCGGCACCGACGTCGTCGAGGTCGTGACGCCGCGCGGCGAGACCGCGATCGAGCGGCTGATGTCACACGTGCTGCTCGGCGACCTCGTGTCGCTCTACCTGGCCGTGCTGCGCGGCAAGGACCCGATCGAGATCGCGCCGATCGTCGCGCTCAAGGCCGCGCTGGCCGAGCGATGAGCTCGCGCCGCGAGGGTCCGGCGCGGCGATGACGATCGCGTTCACCGGCGGGACGATCCGCACGATGGACCGCGCGCGGCCGGTCGCTCGCTCGCTGGTCGTCGACGGCGACCGGATCGTCGCGCTCGACGACGTACCCGCCGGCGCCGAGCGGGTCGAGCTCGACGGCCGCTGCGTCCTGCCCGGCTTCACCGACAGCCACGTGCACTTCCCGACGTGGGCCATCACCCGCCGCGAACTGCAGCTGCGCGGCAGCGCGGACGACGTGCTCGCGGCCGTGGCCGCTGCGGTGGCCGACGTGCCGCCGGGGCGCTGGTTGCGGGGCTTCGGCTGGAGCGAGCACGGCTCGCGGGCGGCGCTCGACGCGGTCAGCGGCGAGGTCCCGGTCGCGCTGCTCGCGCACGACTGGCACAGCCTGTGGCTCAACAGCGCCGCGCTCGCCCGCGCGCGCGGCGACCTCGAGCGCCCCGGCGGCGAGGTCGACCTCGAGGCCGGCGTCCTGCGCGAGGAGGCGGCGTGGGCGTTCCGCGACCGCTTCACGCTGCCGACGCACGACGAGCTGGTCGACGCGACGCGTGCGGCGCTGCCCGTCGCCGCCGCCCGCGGCGTCACGGCGATCCACTGCAAGGACGGGCTGATCGGCTCGCGCGAGGTGTACGCCGAGCTCGCCGACGAGCTGCCGTTCCGCGTCTGGCAGTCGCTGCCCGCCAAGCGCCTCGAGGAGCGGCCCGACTACGTGAAGGCCTACATGGACGGCACGCTCGGCTCGCGCACGGCGCGGCTGCTCGACGGCACCGGCGTGGAGATCACCAGTCGCGGCGAGCTCGAGGCGATCGTCCGCGCCGCCACCGCGGCCGGCGTGCCGGTGGCGGTGCACGCGATCGGCGACCTCGCCAACCGCGAGGCGCTCGATGCGTTCGCGGCGGTTCCGGGCGCGATCCGGCCGCGCATCGAGCACGCCCAGTGCCTGCACGCCGACGACATCCCGCGCTTCGCCGAGCTCGGCGTGACCGCCTCGATCCAGCCGTCGATGGCGGTCACCGACCAACCCGTCGCCGAGCGGCTGTGGGCCGACCGGCTCGACGGCGCCTACGCCTACCGGTCGCTGCACGCCGCGGGCGCCCGGCTCGCGCTCGGCTCCGACGCGCCGGTGGAGGAGCTGGACCCGCTGCTCGGCCTCCGCGACGCGGTGCTGCGGGAATGGCGCTCGCACGAGGCGCTCGAGCTGCAGGCGGCGCTCGAGGCGCTCACGGTCACCCCCGCCTGGCTGGAAGGCGCCGAGGACGAGCGCGGCCGCCTGCTGCCCGGGATGCTCGCCGACCTCGTGATCCTCGACCGCGATCCGTTCGACGATCTCGCCGGCGCGCGGGTCGTCAGGTGCATGACGGGTGGCCGCTGGGCTGGCGCGTTGCCGCTCTGAATGCACATGGCCCGCGACGACCACGGGGCCATGAGACTTAAGCAATCGACCGTGACGCTCGTCGCTGCGGCGACGTTCACCGTGATGACGCTCCTGCTCGTGATCGGCGTCGTCATGACGTCACGAGCCAATTCAGAGCTTGCCCACGCGACGAGCGAGCGGGCCGAGTTCAAGCAGCTCGGGCTCGACCTCGCCGATGCGTCGAAGCTGCTGACCAACGAGGTTCGTGCCTACGCGGTCACGACGTCCCAGGAGCACCTGGACAACTACTGGGCGGAGATCGACGAGACCAAGACCCGTGATCGCGTCGTCGCGCGCCTGAAGGCGCTCGGCGCGACGCCGGAGGAGCTTGGGTTGCTCGAGCAGGCCAAGGCCAACTCCGACGGCCTGGTGACCACCGAGACGCGCGCCATGCGGCTCGTCCTGGACGCCGAGGGCGTCGCGCCCGACGCCATGCCGGCCCCGGTCGCCGCGTTCGAGCTCAAGGCGGCCGACCGCTCGCTCGACCCCGAGGCCAAGCTGGCCACGGCGCGCGAGATCCTGTTCGACCAGACCTACTACGACGACGTCGCCGGCATCATGGCGCCGACGAAGAAGTTCGACGCGAAGGTCGACGCGCGCACCGCCGCCGCGGTGAAGTCCGCCGAGGGCGCGCGCGACAACGCGCGGACCCTGCTGATCATCCTCGCGCTGCTCATCCCCGCCTCGATGTTCGCGGTCCTGTGGCTGCTGCACAGCAAGGTCGGCCTGGTCGTCAAGAGCTACCGCGACGCGCTCGCGGCGCGTGACGGCGACGATCTCGAGTTCGCGCTCGAGCCGGCCGGCACGGTCGAGCTCACCGAGCTGGCGGTCGCGTTCAACGATCAGTTCCGCTTCAGCCAGGAGCAGCTGCGCCGCAACCACGAGCTCATGGCCGGCATCAGCGAGGTCGTCGACGAGGTCACCCAGGTCGCCGCCACCGTCTCGAGCGCATCGCAGCAGATGAGCTCGACGTCGCACGAGACCGGCAAGGCGGTCGAGGAGATCGCCGGCGCGATCGGCGAGATGGCCCAGGGCGCCGAGCGCCAGGTGCGGATGGCCGAGTCGGCGCGCCGGAGCGCCGACGAGACGACCGATGCCGCTCGCTCGAGCGCGCAGAACGCCGAGGAGGCCGCCGGCGTCGCCGAGCAGGCGCGGACGGTCGCCCGCGACGGCGTCGACGCCGCCGAGCAAGCCACCGAGGCGATGCGCACGGTGCGCGACTCCTCGCGCGACGTCACCGAGGCGATCGGCGAGCTCGCGAACCGCTCCGAGCAGATCGGCGCGATCGTCGAGACGATCACCGGCATCGCCGAGCAGACCAACCTGCTCGCGCTCAACGCGGCGATCGAGGCCGCCCGCGCAGGCGAGCAGGGCCGCGGCTTCGCCGTCGTGGCCGAGGAGGTGCGCAAGCTGGCCGAGGGCTCGCAGCAGGCGGCCGGCGAGATCTCCACGCTCGTCGAGACGATCCAGGGCGAGACCAAGCGCGTGGTGACGCTCGTCGACAACAGCGCCCGCCGCACCGGAGAGGGCGCCGACACGGTCGAGCAGACGCGTGCCGCGTTCGTGCGCATCGGCGAGGCGGTCGACGACATGACCGCCCGCGTCGAGCAGATCGCCGGCGCCGCGCAGCAGATCTCGGCCGGCACCGAGCGCATGCAGGAGGAGATCGCCGGCGTCGCGAGCGTCGCCGAGGAGTCCGCGGCCTCGACCCAGCAGGTCTCGGCGTCGACGCAGCAGACGAGCGCGTCGACCCAGGAGATCGCGCAGTCCGCCGCCGAGCTGGCGCGCACCGCCGAGCAGCTCGAGCGGATCGTGGGCCGCTTCGAGCTGACCGCCTGAGTCACGGGCCCACCGTGCCGGGCGGTACGGTGGGCCCATGACAACGCTTGCAGGAACCGAAATCGGCTCGATCGTCGACGGCAAGGCCGTCGCCGACGCGCCGGGCGGCCACCTGACCTCGACGAACCCCGCCAACACGTCCGAGACGGTCGCCGACGTCCGGCTCGGCGATGCGTCCACGTTCGTCGACGCCTGCCGCGCCGCGCGCGCCGCCCAGCGCGCGTGGGCGGCGGTCCCCGCCCCCGCGCGCGGTCGCGTGATCGCCAACGTCGGCCGCCTCGTGGAGGCCAACAAGGAGGCCCTGTCCCGGCTCGTCACCCGCGAGGTCGGCAAGCCGTACGCCGAGTCGCTCGGCGAGGTGCAGGAGATCGTCGACACGTGCGACTTCTTCATCGGCGAGGGGCGCCGCCTGTACGGCCAGACCGTGCCGTCCGAGATGCCGAGCAAGCAGCTCTTCACGTTCCGCATGCCGGTCGGGGTCGCCGCGATCATCACCGCCGGCAACTTCCCGGTCGCCGTCCCCGCCTGGTACCTGGTGCCGGCGATCCTGTGCGGAAACGCCGTCGTCTGGAAGCCGGCCGAGTACTCGCCCGCGCTCGGCGACGCGCTGGCCAAGCTCTTCCACGCGGGCGGCGTCCCCGGCGGCGTGCTCAACGTCGTCCAGGCCGAGGGCGCGCAGACGTTCGACGGGCTCGAGCGGGCGCTCGGCGAGCGCCTCGTCGACAAGGTCGGCTTCACCGGCTCGAGCGCGGTCGGCTCGAAGATCGGCGAGCTGTGCGGGCGCCACCTGCAGTCGCCGTGCCTGGAGCTCGGCGGCAAGAACCCGATGGTCGTGATGGACGACGCCGACGTCGACCTCGCGGTCGAGGGCGCGCTGTTCGGCGGCTACGGCACGGCCGGCCAGCGCTGCACGTCGCTCGGCACCGCGATCGTCCACGAGTCGGTCCACGACGAGTACGTCCGCAAGCTCGACGAGCGGCTGCGGAGCGCGCCGATCGGCGACCCGACCCAGGACGTCCTGTACGGCCCGATGCTGCACGAGCGCTTCGCCGAGCGCTTCGAGGACTGGCTCGGCCTGATCCGCGACCACCACACCGTCCACGGCTCGACGGCGCGCGGCCGCATCACCGCCGACAACCCGCGTGCGGGCTTCGTCGGCGACCCCGAGGCCGGCCTCTTCTACCACCCGGTGCTGGTCGACGGCGTGACGATCGACGACGACCTCTACAGCACCGAGACGTTCGGCCCGATCACCGGCGTCGCCACGTTCCGCGACTTCGACGAGGCGATGGAGCTGGCCAACAACCACGGCTACGGCCTGTCGTCGTCGATCTACACCCGCTCCGGCCTGAACGCGTTCCGCTTCCGCGAGCGCATCAGCGCCGGGATGGTGTCGGTCAACAACTCGACCTCCGGCGCCGAGGCGCACCTGCCGTTCGGCGGCAACGGCAAGTCGGGCAACGGCTCACGCCAGTCCGGCATCTGGGTGCTCGACCAGTTCACCCGCTGGCAGTCGATGAACTGGGATTACGCCGGCAAGCTCCAGAAGGCCCAGATGGACGTCGTGGAGATCGACGCCGACCCGGACTTCCGGCTCAGCTGAACACCAGCTCGGCGCGATCGCAGCCGCGGTGCGGGGCGATGATCCCGGCCTCGGCGGCGATCGCGTCGGCGGCGCCGCGGGCCGCCTTCGTCACCGGCTCGACGGTGACGACGAGGCGCTTGCCCTTCTTGGCCGGGCGCCACAGGCCCGCGAGCGCGCCGTCCACGAGCACGGCGCCGGGAGCGCCGATGCCGCTGCGCGCGCGGGCGCGCAGCTCGCGGTCCGGGAACAGCGTCTCGCGGTCGCGCTGGTCGAGGTAGGGGTCGAACGGCGGCAGCAGGCGGACGCCGGAGGCGGCCGGCGGGTCGGCCAGGCGGTCCGCGTCGGCGGCGAGGATCAGCGCGCGGCGGCCGTCGAACTCGACCTCCTCCAGCTCGCCGGCGATCGCGTCGAGGAGACTGCGGGCGTGCGCGGGCGCGATGCCGGCCCAGGTCGTCAGCTCCGATCGCGTCGCCGGCCCGTAGGCGTGCAGGAAGCGGCGCGCGAGCTCGGCGGGCGCGTCCTTGACCGCGCGCCCGCGCGGCGGCGCGCCGAACACGGTCACGCGTCCCCGCCGCTCGGCGACGGCGAGCACGCCGCGCACGCCGGTCGCCCGCCACAGCGACGGGTGCACGTGATGGCTCCGGCAGCCGCGGCACCACCACAGCAGCTCGTCCGGCAGCCGCTCACGCAGCGCCTGATGGAACTCGTCGCGCTCGAGCGGCCCGCCGGAGAGCGCGTCGGCGACCGCCGCGCTGACGCGATCCAGCGCGTCGGTCGCGCTGATGCCCGCCGGATCGAGCGACTCCACGGCCGTGCCGACGAGCGTGCGCGCGGCTGCGTCGTCGGGCGGCGCCAAACCGGCGGTGAACACGGCCACGTCCTCGCGCGGCACGGCGACGGCCGCGCCGCGCCACGTGTAGACGATCACGAGCCCGTCCATGTCGGCGTGCTCGACGCGCGCCGCGAGCGCGACGGGCGCCAGCCCGGGCGGGAAGTCCTGCAGCCCGATCACCGCCGCCGCCGCGTTCTCGGACCCGGCGGGCAGCCGCTCGTGGAGATGGTGCGCCGCCAGCCGGTAGGCGAGGACCTGCTCGCGGGCGACCCGCATCAGCGGGGGGGAACCGGCGGGTGCGCGCGGCGCCGGTACCAGTTCGGCGACGTGTTGGGCGGCGGCACCAGCGGCTCGGGCGTCCGCGCCACGAGCACCGACGGCTCGGGATCGGCGACGTGCGCGGCCAGCGCCTCGCCGAACTCGTCGTCGAGCCCGTCGACCGTCCCGGCCCGCACGCCGAACGCCCCGGCCAGCGCCGCGAAGTCGGGCGTGTGCAGATCGACGCCGTAGCGCTCTGCGCCCGCCACGTCCTGGTCGTAGCGCAGCATCCCGTAGCCGCCGTCGTCGACGATCACCGCGGTCAGCGGGATCCGCTCCTGCGCCATCGTGGCGAGCTCGCCGCACGCGAACAGGAAGCCGCCGTCGCCGGTCACCGCCACGACCGGGCCCGCGCCGGCCAGCGCCGCTCCGAGCGCCGCCGGGAACGCGTAGCCGAGCGTCCCCCAGCCGAGCGGGATCTGCAGCCGCCGCGGCGCGGGCGGCGTGAAGAAGCCGGCCAGCCAGTAGCCGGGGATGCACATGTCGGCGACCACGATCGCGTCCTCCGGCAGCGCGAAGCGCATCGCGTCGAGGTAGCGCAGCGCCCGCGCGTCGAGCAGGCCGCAGGCGTCGGCGCGGACGTCCTGGAGCCGCCGCCGCAGCGCGTCGAGCCCGTCGCGCTGCGGCACCCGCGCCGCCAGTGCGGCCGTCACCTCGCGGGCATCGCCGGCGAGTTGCAGATCGGCGGCGTAGTTGGCGTCCGCGGTGTCGAGATTGGCGGTGATCAGCGTCGATGGCTGAGGCATGGCGAAGTTCTGCGTCTGCACGCCGTCGAGGTCCGAGCCGATCGCCAGCACCACGTCGGCCTCGTCCCACAGTGCGCCGGCCGGCGCGACGTGCGGCGGCAGGCCGACCAGACACGGGTGCGCGGGCGCCAGCACGCCGGCCGCGCCGTACGTGGTCAGCACCGGCGCGGCGAGCC
>DASSUW010000031.1:0-2980 GCA_035706585.1 Solirubrobacteraceae bacterium
CGCCGGCGATCGTCGCCGCCGTCGTCGCCGCGCCCGGGCGGCTCCTCGAGCGAGGTCAGGTCCTGGCCGGTGTAGCCGGCGGGCATGATCTCGCCCTTGTTGATCCAGCACTTGACGCCGATGCGGCCGAACGTCGTGCGCGCCTCGTAGAAGCCGTAGTCGATGTCGGCGCGCAGCGTGTGCAGCGGGACGCGGCCGTCCGAGTACTGCTCGGTGCGCGCCATCTCGGCGCCGCCCAGGCGGCCCGAGACCTGGATCTTGCAGCCCTTGGCGCCAGAGCGCATCGCGCTCGTCAGCGAGCGCTTCATCGCGCGGCGGAACGCCACGCGGTTCTGGAGCTGCTCGGCGATCGACTGCGCGACGAGCTTGGCGTCCAGCTCGGGGCGCTTGATCTCGAGGATGTTGACCTTGATGGCCTTGCCCGTGAGCTTGTGCAGGTCGCGCCGCAGGGCGTCGACCTCGGAGCCGGACTTGCCGATCACGATGCCCGGCCGCGCGGTGTGGATGTTGACCTCCACCTCGGCGGCGTCCTTGCGGATCGTGATGTCCGACAGGCCGGCGTGCGCGAGCTTGTTCGTGATGTGGTCCCGGATCCGGACGTCCTCGATCAGGAAGTCGGAGAAGTTCTTCTCGGAGAACCAGTTCGACTTCCAGTCGTGGATGTAGCCCACGCGCATGGCCTCGGGATGAACCTTCTGACCCATGCGGCTCAGGACTCCTTCGGGGTGAGGGTGATGGTCAGGTGCGAGGTGCGCTTGCGGATGCGCGTCGCGCGACCCATGGCGCGCGGGCGGTACCGCTTGAGCGTCGGCCCCTCGTCGGCGTGGACCGCGGCGATCCGCAGGTCGTCGCCGACCAGCTCGTGGTTGTGCTCCGCGTTGGCGACCGCGGACTCGAGCAGCTTCAGCCACGGCTTGGCGGCGGCGCGCGGCGTGAACGCGAGGATAGCCCGCGCCTCGACGACGTCCTTGCCGCGGATGTGGTCGCACACCAGCCGCGCCTTGCGGGCGGACGTGCGGACGTACTTGGCCTGCGCGCGCACGAGGATCCCGGGCTCGGGACGGCGGCGCCGGTCGCGCTTGCGCGGCTGCTGGGCGGCGGCCTCCTGGACGTCGCCCTCGGTGGCCGCCGCGGCGGCCTTCTCCTTGGTGCCCTCGGGCTTGGTGCCCTCCGGGTTCTTGTCCTCGGCGGCGACCCGCCGGCGCGTGCGCTTGGGCTTGGCCTCGCCGGTCTCGGCCGCCTCGGCCGCGACCTCCGCGTCGCCGGTCGCCTCGGCGGCCGCCTTGTCGACGCCGGTCTCCTCGGCCGCCTGGCCCTCGGCCTCCGGCTCCGCCTTCTTCTTGCGCGTGCGCTTGGGCTTGGGCTCCGGCTGCTCCTCGGAGGCGGCCTCGGCCTCGGCGGCCTTGGACTCCTTGGCCTCCTCGGCGACCTTGTCCTCGTCGGGCTTGCCCTTCTGCGGATCTCCGGGCGTCGCAGGCGTCATCGGACCTTGCCCTTGGAGTCGTGCCCGCGGTAGGTGCGCGTCGGCGCGAACTCGCCGAGCTTGTGGCCGACCATCGACTCGGACACGAACACGGGCACGTGCTTGCGCCCGTCGTGCACGGCGATGGTGTGACCGACCATCTCGGGGAAGATCGTCGACGCCCGCGACCACGTGCGGATCATCGTCTTGGTGTTGGCGGCGTTCATGGACTCGATGCGCTGCATCAGGCGCTCCTCGACCCACGGCCCCTTCTTGGAGGAACGACTCATCGGCTGCTGCCCTTCTTGCCGCGGCGGCGGCCGCGGACGATGTAGCGATCGGACTGCTTGCCCTTCTTGCGGGTGCGGTAGCCGATGGTCGGCACGCCCCAGGGCGTCTGCGGGTGGTTGCCCAGCGGCGTGGCGCCCTCGCCGCCGCCGTGCGGGTGGTCCACGGGGTTCATGGCGGTGCCGCGCGTCTGCGGGCGCACGCCCATGTGGCGCTTGCGGCCGGCCTTGCCGACCGTGACGTTCTGGTGATCGGCGTTGCCGACGACGCCCACGGTCGCGCGGCACTCCGCGCGCACCATGCGCATCTCGCCGGAGGGCAGGCGCAGGGTCGCCATGCCGCCCTCCTTCGCCATCAGCTGGATGCCCGCGCCGGCCGAGCGGCCGAGCTGGCCGCCGCGCCCCGGCTGGAGCTCGACGTTGTGCACGAGCGTGCCGACCGGCATCAGCGACAGCGGCATCGCGTTGCCGACGGTGATGTCCGAGCCCGCCCCGGACTGCACGGTCATGCCGACCCGCAGGCGGTTGGGCGCGAGGATGTAGGCCTTCTCGCCGTCGGCGTAGTGCAGCAGCGCGATGTACGACGACCGGTTCGGGTCGTACTCGATCGCGGCGACCTTGGCCGGCACGCCGTCCTTGCGGTTGCGCTTGAAGTCGATCTTGCGGTACAGCCGCTTGGCGCCGCCGCCGCGGTGGCGGGCGGTCTTGCGCCCGTTGGCGTTGCGGCCGCCGGACTTCTTGAGGCCCTCGACGAGCGTCTTCTCCGGCTCGCTCTTCGTGATCTCGGCGAAGTCCGGGTACGTGACGAAGCGCCGGCCGGGCGAGGTGGGCTTGGGCTTGCGAACGGGCATCAGAGCTCGGCCTCCAGGCCCTGGAAGATCGGGATCGTGTCGCCCTCGCGCACCTGGATGACGGCCTTCTTCCACCCGCGGGTGCGCCCCGCGGTGTAGCCGCGGCGCTTGGGCTTGGACGGGACGGACGAGGTGCGGACCTCGAGGACGCCGACGCCGAACAGCTCCTCGATCGCCTGCTTGATCTGCGTCTTGTGCGCGTCCGGGTGGACGCGGAACGTGTACTTGCCGACCGTCGCGAGCGCGTAGGACTTCTCGGAGACGACGGGGCGGATGATCACCTGGCCGGCGTCCATCAGGCCGACACCTCCTCAGACGCCTCGGCGGCCTCGCCGCCGGACTCGGCGGGCTCGCCGCCGGACCCGGCGGTCTCGCCGCCG
>DASSUW010000032.1:0-12600 GCA_035706585.1 Solirubrobacteraceae bacterium
GCCGCGGGCTCTCCGGCCGGCGCTGCCCGCGCGCGGTCCGTCCGGCGGCTCTACCGCCGGTCGAACCGCGACGGCGCGGTTTCATCCACAGGGCCATGTCGGAGGCGGCGGCGAACGCCGACCATTCCCGTCATGCAGCACACCTCCGCCGCTCCCCAGATCCGCCGCCTCGTGCTCGTCCCGGCTCCCGCGACCGCCAGCGGCCGCGGCGACGAGCTCGTCCGCCGCTATCGCCTGGCGCGCCTGCGTCTCGCGGGCCGTGAAGCCGCCACGAGCGCGGCGCGCCCGGCGCCGCCGGCGCGCCTGTAGCGCCACTCCGTGGCCCGGCCGCGCACCGACCTTCTCTCCTCCCTTGGTGCGCGGCCGGGCGCGGTACTCTCATGGCATGGATGACACTGTCGGAAGCCTCGGTCGCCGGGTGCTCGCCTGGGTCATCGTCATCGCCGTCGCCGTCATCGCGCTCAAGCTCGCGTTCGGCATCGTCTTCGGGCTGCTGCAGGCGCTGGTCTCGATCGCCGTGCTGGTCGTGGTGGTGATGGGCGTCCTCTGGGCGCTGCGCCACATCTGATGCCGTACCTGATCATCTGCCTCTCGTTCGCCCTGGCCGGCGGTTTCGTCGGGCGGGCAAAGGGGTCGTCGTTCGTGCTCTGGTTCCTGATCTCGGGCCTGATCCCCGTGCTCGGGCTGCTCGCCGCAGTGCTCTACCGGTTCGAGACCGACGAGGTCCGCCGTCAGTGCCCGCGCTGCGGCAAGGTGGTCAAGCTCTACGACCAGGTCTGCATGCGCTGCGGCGAGGACCTCGACTTCCCGGAGACGGCGATCGTCCCGGAGTCGGTCGGGCATCACGCCTCCCACTGATCCAGGCGCATGAGCAGCGCGGTGCTGATCGCCACCAGCACCGCGAGCACGATCGCCGCGATCAGGGCGCCGGCGGCCAGCAGCGCCACGACCGCGAGGACGAAGACCGCCGTCTCGAAGACGACCCGGGCCGGCAGCGGCAGCCGCCGCTCCGAGCGCGGCGCGGCGAACAGGCCCCACAGCACGATCGCCAGCGCGGGCGCCGCGATCGCCAGCACGATCGACACGCTCGCGCCCCAGTACGCGAAGGCGGCGAACGCCGCCAGCTCGAGCAGGAACTTCAACGCCAGGCTGAACGTGCGCACTGGAGGACGTGGTGCGCGCGCGCGATCCAGCGCCTGGCGAAGCGCGGGAAGGCCTCGAGCTCGGACGGGCCGATCTCGGAGCGCAGGTGGCAGGTGACGGGTGGCATCAGCGCCGGACCCGGTAGTGCAGGTGCGTGACGCCGTCCTCGCCGGCGAGCACGCGCGTGCGTTCGAGCTGGATCTGCCCGGGCGCGAGGTTGTCGAACAGGCGGCGGCCCTGGCCGAACAAGACCGGGACCAGGTGGATCTCGAGCTCGTCGAGGAGCCCGGCGGCGAGCGCCAGCTGGGCGGTGGCGGCCCCGTGGACGAGCACGTTCTTGTCGCCCGCCGCGCGCTTGGCCTCGGTCATCGCAGTTCCGAGGTCGTCGGTGTAGGTCACGAGCGGCCACCCGCTGATGTCGATCCCGGGCTCGTGGCGGCTGTAGACCCAGATCGGCACCCCGTCGTGGTGATCGCCGCCCCAGCCGCCGGCCGGCTCGAACGTCCCGCGGCCGGCCACCGTCGCCCCGGTCGCGGTGAACTCCTCGAACACCTGGGCGTTGACCTCGCCCAGGTCGCCGCGCAGCGCCCACTCGTGCAGGCGGTGACCGCCGTCGCCGAGCCCGTTCTCGAACGTCTCGTTCGGTCCGGCGATGAACCCGTCGAGGGACATGGACATGTACAGCACGCTTGCGGGCACGAAACGGCTCCTGTTCTAGGGGAGTGGGAGGCGGAGGACGACCTCGCCGTGCGACACCTCGCCGGTGCGCTCGAAGCCGTAGCGCTCGTAGAACTCGATCGGGCTGCCGTCGCCGGGGACGGCGCTCGTGAGCACCGCGTCGACGCCGGGGCGGCCGCGGAAGTACTCGACGACGCGATCCAGCGTGGCCCTGCCGTATCCCTGCCGCTGGTAACGCTCGTCGATGAGGAGCTTCCACAGGTAGTGGGCGATGTACTCGGGGCTGGCGACCTCGTCGGCGATCATCACGAACCCGACCGGGGTCTCGTTGGCGTAGACCGCCCAGTACAGCGCGTGGGCGTCGGGGTGCTCGGCCGCTTCGCGCAGCGAGTCGACCACGGTGCTCACGAAGTGCCGCTGGCTCGGCGCGACGCGCAGTGCCTCGACCGCCGCGCGGTTCGATTCGGTCAGCGGGCGAAGCTCAATCACGCCCGAGCAAGTCTGCCAGCGTGGCGCCGGTGGCGACCGACTCAGGTCGCTCGGCCACGATGTCCGAGCCCGGCCGCGCCTCGTCGTCGCGGCGCTTGATCAGCAGCCATTGCGGTTTGGCGCCGCCGCGCGTGCGCTGGAGCGCGAAGCCCCCGCGCAGCTTCTCGCCGTGCAGGACGAAGACCGCATGGCCGCGCTCGATCGCCTCGGGCCACGCGACCCGGCCGCCCTGCTCGTAGCTGCCACGGTCCCAGATGATCACGCCGCCGTCCCCGAGCGTCCCCTCGAAGTCGTTGTGGCCGAGGCCGTGATCCTCGACCTGGACCGCCAGGCGCTTGGCCGCGGGGTCGAGCGACGGCCCCTTGGGCACCGCCCACGACTTCATGACCCCGTCGACCTCCAGCCGCAGGTCGTAGTGATGGGCGGTCGCCTGGTGCTCCTGGACGACGAACACGCCGGCGCTCACTCCGCGGATCCCGAACTGCTCGTGGCCCTCGACGCGCACCCGCTCGGCGTCACCGAACCCGGCGATCAGCGCCGCGACCGCGTCGGCCGGCCCCTCGGCGTGGAT
Organism: Solirubrobacteraceae bacterium; assembly: GCA_035706585.1. Classification (GTDB taxonomy): domain Bacteria; phylum Actinomycetota; class Thermoleophilia; order Solirubrobacterales; family Solirubrobacteraceae; genus DASSUW01. The sequence goes on from DASSUW010000032.1 coordinate 2,882, forward strand.
CTCGCCCGTCGGCCGGACCCAGCCGAGGACTCCCAGCTCGCGGGCGCGCGCGGCCACCGCCTCCGCGTCGACCTCGCGCCCGGCGGTCGCGCGCAGCGCCTGTTTGCGAGCGGACGATCCCATGCGGGGCAGCCTGACACGCGGCGTTAGACTGGCTCGCCTATGCGAGCGGTCGATGCGGTGATGGCCTGCCTGAAGGCCGAGGGCGTGGACGTCGTCTTCGGCTACCCGGGCGGCGCGAACCTGCCCACCTACGACGCCTTCGTCGACGCCGGGATCAAGCACATCCTCGTACGCCACGAGGCGGGCGGCGGACACGCCGCCGAGGGCTACGCGAAGGCGTCCGGGAAGGTCGGCGTCGTGTTCGCCACGTCGGGCCCCGGTGCCACCAACATCGTCACGCCGCTGACCGACGCGATGATGGACTCGGTTCCGCTCGTCGCGTTCACGGGCCAGGTCCGCACCGACCTGCTCGGCACCGACGGCTTCCAGGAGGCGGACACGTTCGGCATCACGATGCCGATCGTCAAGCACAGCTTCATGATCCAGCACCCGACGGAGATCCCGCGCGTGGTGCACGAGGCGTTCCACATCGCCCGCACGGGGCGGCCCGGCCCGGTGCTGATCGACATGCCGGTCGACCTCACGCGGGCGGAGATCGACTACCACCCGGTCGGGGACGTCCGCCTGCCCGGCTACCAGCCGACGGTCGAGGGCAACTCCAAGCAGATCCGGCTCGCCGCCAAGGCGATCGCCAATGCGCGCCGGCCCGTGATCTACGCCGGCGGTGGCGTGATCAACGCCGACGGGGCCGACGAGCTGCGCGAGTTCGTCCTCAGCGACAGGCTGCCGGTCACCTGCACGCTGATGGGCCTGGGCGCGTTCCCGGCGCCGCACGAGCAGTGGCTCGGCATGCTCGGGATGCACGGCACGCGGACCGCCAACTACGCGATGGACGAGGCCGACCTGATCGTCGCCGTCGGCGCGCGGTTCGACGACCGCATCACCGGCAAGCTGGCCGAGTTCGCCCCGCGGGCGAAGTTCGTGCACATCGACATCGATCCGGCGGAGATCTCCAAGAACGTGCCGGCGCACATCCCGATCGTCGGCGATGCCAAGAACGTGCTCGCGCGCCTCGCCAACGAGTACCGCGCGCTCGGGCCGGACCCGGCGCGGCTCGCCGGCTGGTGGGAGCGGATCGAACGCTGGCGCCAGCAGTACCCGCTGCGCTACGACGACAGCCCGGACGGCGAGATCAAGCCGCAGTACCTCGTGCAGGCGCTGTACGAGGCGACGAAGGGCGACTGCATCCTGTCCTCGGATGTCGGCCAGCACCAGATGTGGGCGGCGCAGTACTTCCACTTCGCCAAGCCGCGCCGCTGGGTCAACTCCGGCGGCCTCGGCACGATGGGCTTCGGCCTGCCGGCCGCGATCGGCGCGGCGGTCGCCAACCCGGACGTCCCCAGCGTGCTGCTGACCGGCGACGGCTCGTTCCAGATGAACAGCCAGGAGCTCGCGACCTGCCGGTCGCACGACATCCCGGTCAAGGTCGTGATCATGAACAACGGCTACCTGGGCATGGTCCGGCAGTGGCAGGAGCTGTTCTGGGACAAGCGCTACTCGAACGTCGACATGGGGGAGTGGCCGGACTGGGTCAAGCTCGCCGACGCCTACGGCGCCACCGGCGTGCGGCTGACCGACAAGGCGACGCTGGTCGACGACCTGCGCAGCGCGATCGCGACGCCCGGCCCGGTCGTCGTCGACGTCCGCGTCACGCGCGAGGAGAACACGTATCCGATGATCGCGCCGGGCGCGCCCGCGCGGGACATGGTGGGCTAGGCGATGGGTGAGCCGGGAACCAAGGACCCGCTGACGCTCGAGGAGCTCGAGGCGACCACGGCCGTCCGCACCGGGCGCAAGCACATCCTGTCGATCCTGGTGGAGAACAAGCCGGGCGTCCTGACGCGCATCGCCGGCCTGTTCGCCCGCCGCGGCTTCAACATCGACACGCTGGCGGTCGGGCCGACCGACGACGAGTCGCTGTCGCGCATCACGCTCACGCTCGACGGCGCCATGCACCCGATCGACCAGGTCACCAAGCAGCTGCACAAGCTCGTCAACGTGATCAAGATCCGCGACCTCGAGCCGGCCGAGACGGTCGCGCGCGAGCTGGCGCTGTTCAAGGTCACGGCCGACGGGCCGGCCCGCGGCGAGGTGATGCAGATCGTGGAGATCTTCCGCGGCAAGATCATCGACGTGACGCGCCGCTCGCTGATCATCGAGGTCACCGGCACCTGGGAGAAGGTGGAGGCGTTCGAGCGCATGGTGCGCCCGTTCGGCCTCGTGGAGATGGCCCGCACCGGCGAGATCGCCATCTCGCGCGGCCGCAGCGAGACCTGACATGCGCGCCGTCGTGCTGGCGGGACTGCTCGCACTGGCGTGGCCGGCGGCGGCGCAGGCCGTCGACTACGGCGGCGGGCAGGCACCGCCGAGCGCAAAGCGAGCGCACCGTGATGTCGCGCTCGTCACGCTGCGCGCGCCGGGGAACGGGCGCGTCACCGTGCGCGCGGCCGTCGCGGCGCCTTGCGGCGTCGGCAAGATCCGCCGCACGCTCACGCCGGGGGCCGACGGATCGTTCCGCTTCGCCGCCACCGTCCGGACCCGCACCAGTGCGCCGGGCGTGCGTCAGACCTCGCGCATGACGGTCGCCGGCCGCGTCGCCGGGAGCGCCGCGTCTGGCACCGCGACCGCCAAGGTGCGTTTCCGGCGCCACGGCCGGATCGTCGCGCGCTGCTCGTCGGGCACCGACAACTGGCAGGCGCGCGCCGCCGTCGCCGGGACGACGCCGGCGCCGCCGCGGGCGCTCGGCGCCTACTACGGCACGACGAGTCAGGGCCCGCGCGCGATCGTCGTCCGCACCGCCGGGAACGCCCGGCGCGTCGCCACCGCCGTGTTCCAGTACCGGATGACGTGCCGCAACCGCGTGTTCGACGGCGAGAACATCACGCCCGGAGGCGCGATCGCCGCCGACGGGACGTTCCACCTGCGCGAGCGATTCGCGCTGCGCTTCGCGGAGGGCAACGAGCGGTACCGGGTCGCCGTCGACGGCCGCTTCACCGCGACGGGCGTGAGCGGCACGCTGTCGGTCCGGTCCGTGTTCAAGCGGCGGGGCGACGGGCGGGTGCGCGACCGCTGCACGACCGGCGCGACGATCTTCGCGGCGGCGCTGTGAGCACGGTCACCCGCGTCGACGCGCCGATCCTCGCCGAGCTGCGCGGGCGCTGCGAGCGCGCGGTCCGGCGCGCGCGGCGATCGGGCCGTGAGGTGCTGGTCGCGGTCACCGTGCCCGTGGCGCCGACGGTCGACCCCAGCGCGGTCGTGTTCGCGTCGCGGCGGCCCGGCGAGCCGTGGTTCTGCTTCGAGCAACCCGATCGTTCCGGGGCGGCGCTGGCGGCGCTCGGCTGCGTGCGGCGGCTGCGGGCCCGCGGTTCCGACCGCTTCGCGACCGTCGCCGCGGCGTGGCGCGAGCTCGCGGGCTCGGCCGAGGCCGATGCCCCGGACGGGCCGCCCGGCGCGGGCCTCGTCGCCGTCGGCGGGTTCGCGTTCGCCGACGACGGCGGGACGGCGCCGCACTGGACCGGCTACGAGGCCGCGGATCTGATCGTCCCCGAGGCCGCGCTCGCGCGCCGCGGCGGCGACGTGCGGCTCACGCTGACCGCGCTCGCCGCGCCCGACGACACCGCCGACGACCTCGTCGCGCGGCTCGAACGCCGCGTCGGCGAGCTGCGCGCCGCCGACCTGCCGCTCGTGGACCCGGCGCCGGCGGGCCGCTTCCAGATCGCCTCGATCGCGCCGCCCGAGCACTACGAGGCGGCGGTCGCGCGCGCCGTCGAGCGGATCCGTGCCGGCGACTTCGAGAAGATCGTGCTCGCGCGCGAGGTCGCCGTCCACGCGCCCGCCGATCACGACGCGGCCGCCGTGTTCGGCGTGCTCCGGGCCGCGTTCGAGTCCTGTTACGTGTTCTGCGCCGGCCGCGGCGACGCCGCCTTCATCGCCGCCTCGCCCGAGCTGCTCGTGCGCCGCGAGGGCCTGCGCGCGTCGACCGTCGCGCTGGCGGGCTCGACCCGCCGGTCGGCCGATCCGGCGGTCGACGACCACCTCGCCGAGCAGCTCATGCGCTCCGACAAGGACCGCGAGGAGCAGGAGATCGTGACCCGCCGGATCGCCCGCGCCCTGCGCCCGTACGCGGTCTGGGTTGCCGCACCAGACGAGCCGGCGATCGTCAAGGTCGCCAACATCCAGCATCTGGCGACGCCGATCCGCGCGCAGCTCACGCACCCGCGCAGCGCGATCGAGCTCGCCGGCCTGCTGCACCCGACGCCCGCGGTCGGCGGCGAGCCGCACGCCACCGCCGCGCCGCAGATCCCGGCCCTGGAGGGCCTGGACCGCGGCTGGTACGCCGGCCCGGTCGGCTGGACGGACGGCAACGAGGACGGCGAGTTCTGCGTCGCGCTGCGCTGCGCGCTGCTGCGCGGGCGCGAGGCGCGCCTCTACGCCGGGGTCGGCGTGGTCCGCGACTCCGATCCCGCCGCCGAGCTCGCCGAGACCGAGGTCAAGCTCGGCGCGCTGCTCCCCGTGCTCAGCGGCTGAGCCGCCGCTTCCACCGCCGGCCGGTCCGCTTCGCGTGCGTCTCCAGCGTGCCGCGGAGCCCGCGGTGCGTCGGCAGGTCCTGTGCCTCCTCGGCGTCGATCGTGAGGATGACGCGACTGACCGTGATGCGAGCGACCTCGGGCGCGTCGACGAACACGCGGCCGTCGCGCGTCGTCACGACGATGCCGTCGAAGATGTGCTCGCGCTCGTTGTCCTGCACGCGGTGCACGCGCCCGAGCTCGACGCCGTCGCTCGTGAACACGGGCACGCCGCGCCGCAGCGCCTTGTAGCCGATCTGATGTTCCTGATCCTCGCTCACGCCGGTACAGCCAACGATAGGGCGAACAGCCCCTGATCGTCGGTGAACCACTCGGCGAGCTCGAGCCCGGCGGCGGCGTAGTCGGCCGCGAGGCGGTCGCGCGTGAACTTCGCCGAGATCTCCGTGCGCAGCTCCTCGCCGCGGTCGAAGTCGACCTCGAGGTCGAGCGCGCCGATGCGGACGTGGCAGGCGCGGCGCGCCCGCAGCCGCATCTCGATCCACTGGCGGTCGGGATCGAAGAACGCCACGTGCTCGAACAGGTCGGTCTCGAAGTCGGCGTCGAGCTCGCGGTTGACCACGTGCAGGACGTTGCGGTTGAACTCGGCGGTCACGCCCTGGGCGTCGTCGTACGCGGCCTCGAGCACGTCGACGTCCTTCACGAGGTCCGTGCCCAGCAGCAGGTAGTCGCCGGGCTCCAGCAGGCCCGCGAGCGAGCGCAGGAAGCGCCGCCGGGCGCCCGGCGGGAAGTTGCCGATCGTGCCGCCGAGGAACGCGACCAGCCGCGGACGGTCGGGATCGGGTCGCGGGATCTTCGTCAGGTGCCGCTCGAAGTCGCCGACGATCCCGTGGATGTTCAGGCCCGGGTACTCGACGGCGAGCGCGGCGGCGCAGTCGCGCACGACCTGCTCGGCGACGTCGAACGGCACGTAGCGCCACAGCGTCCCCGCGACGTCCATCGCCGACAGGAGCACGCGGGTCTTCGCGGCCGTGCCCGAGCCCAGCTCGACCAGCTCGGCCATGCCGGTCCGGCGCACGATCAGGTGCGCGTAGCGGCCGAGGATCGCCCGCTCGGTACGCGTCGGGTAGTACTCGGGCAGCTCGCAGATCTGGTCGAACAGCTCGGCGCCGCGCGCGTCGTAGAGGTGCTTGGGCGGCAGCTCCTTGAACGGGCGCGTGAGGCCGTCGAGGACGTCGTCGGGCAGCGACCGCACCGAGTCGTCGCCGACGTGCACGTCGATCCGCAGCGTCCCGTACGTGCTCACGCGTCCCATGCCAGCCTCACTCCCGAGAAGATCTGGCGCCGCTGCGGGAGATCCCAGTTGCGGAACGTGGGCGTCGCCACCCGCGCGCGGGTGGCCCACGAGCCGCCGCGCAGCACCTTGTACTCGTCGCCGAAGAAGACCTCGGAGTACTCGCGGTACGGGTGGGCGAGGAAGCCGTCGTAGCCGCGGAAGTCGCTCGCGGTCCACTCCCAGACGTCGCCGAGCATGCCGAGCACGCCGGAGGCCGAGGCGCCGTCGGGGTAGGCGCCGGCGGGTGCCGGTCCGAGCAGGCCGTGGTCGAGATTCGCTCTGGACTCGTCCGGCGGATCGTCGCCCCACGGGTAGGGCCGAGCCGAACCCGACTCCTGGTCCCAGGTCGCCGCCTTCTCCCACTCCGCCTCGGTGGGGAGCCGAGCGCCGTGAGCTCTCGCGAAGGCGTCGGCCTCGAACCAGGAGAGGTGGACCACCGGCTCGTCGGGATCCAGCGGCGCCCAGCCTTCGATCGTCCAGCGACGCCAGCTCCCGTCGGGCCCGCGGGCCCACCCCTCGGGGTGGGTGATGTCGTACTGCTCCTTCCAGGCCCACGCCTCGGCGCGCCACCACGGGCGGCGCTCGTAGCCGCCGCCCTCCACGAACGTCAGGTACGTCGCGTTGGTGATCGGCGTGCGGCCGATCCGGAAGCCGCGCACGTCGGTCAGGTGGCGCGGACGCTCGTTGTCGTAGGCGAACACGCCGTCGCGTGCGCCGATCGCGCACGCGCCGCCGGGGATGTCCACCGCCTCCAGGCCGGTGTGCCCGCCCGGTGCCGCAGGCCGCACGCGGCGGGGCACCGCCGGTGCGGGCCGCAGCCGGGCGAGCTCGATCGCCTGCAGCATCGTCTCGCCGTGCTGCATCTCGTGCCGCAGGACCAGCTCGTGGACGAAGTCGTCGCCGCCCGGTGCCCGGTCACGGACGTCGGCGAGATACTCCATCGCCTCGGCGCGGTTGAGCAGCGGCAGATCGCCGCGCACCGCGCGCGGCGTCTCGAACGCGTCGTACATCGCGGCGAGCTCGGGCCGCGACAGCGGGGCGCCGCCGTACCGGTGCACGAGCCACAGCTCCTCGTAGGCCGCGATGTGGGCGAGATCCCATGCCAGCGGGCTCATGAGCTGCGTGTGCTGGGTCTCGACGTCGGCGTCCGAGAGCCCGGCCACCAGCGCGAGCGTTCGCTCCCGCCCCTCGGCGAGGGCGTCCATGAGGGGCGGGGGAGCCATCCCTTCGAAGATACAGATCGGGATCTACCGGCTCGTCACGCCGCCGGCCGGCGCACCTTGCGCCACACGTCGACGACCTCGCGCACGCTCGCGGTACGCCAGGAGATGCGCGAGTCGAGCGGCGCGACCGCCAGCTCGAAGCGACCGGACTCCAGCTGGTCGAGCCGGGTGACGAGCGCGTGGAACCGGCGCCCCTTCTTGTCCACCAGGACGATGTCCCCGGCACCGATGTGCTTGGACGTGGTCCGCCGGGCGGGCGGCTGCCCCTCGCTCGGGACGTCGATCAGCGTGCCCTGGTCCATGGCCTGGACGCTAGGCGGCAGGCCGGACGGACCGGGCCACTTCCTGCCAGACGGCCGCGTGCAGCTCGACGTTGGCGGTGCGGTCGGTCTGCACCGCGACGATGCTCGTGCGGTCGGCCGCGAGCGCGCGGCCGAGGGCGGCGCGGAAGCCGTCGACGCCGTCCGCGACCTCGTAGCCGCAGCCGAACAGCGCGGCGGCGTGCGCGAAATCGAGGCCGTGCGGCGTGGCGACGTGCCGCACGAACTCGTCGCCCTCGCGGCTCACCGGCAGGAAGTCGAAGATCCCGCCGCCGTCGTTGTGCAGGAGCACGATCGTGAGCTTGAGGCCCAGCCGCCCGGCCGCGAGCAGGCCGCCGATGTCATGGATCAGGGCGATGTCGCCGATGAGGAGGATCACGGGGCCGCTCTCGGCCGCGGCGCATCCGAAGGCGGTCGAGACGGTCCCGTCGATCCCGTTGGCGCCGCGGTTGGCGAGCACGCGCGGCGGGTGCTCGCGGGCGGGGAAGAACGTCTCGACGTCGCGCACCGGCATCGACGAGGCGACGACCACCGTGGCCTCCGGCGGCAGCAGCGAGCCGAGCTCGGCCGCGACCCGCGGCTCGTTGAGCCCGTTCGGGGTGAGTGCGCCGGCGATCGCGGCGGCGGCGCGCCGGTCGGCGGCGTGCCACCGCGCGAGCCACGCGGTGTCGCGGCGGCCCTTCATCCTGGCGGCGATCGCGTCGAGCGTCGTGCGCGGGTCGGTCGCGAGGATCGTCGCGACGGCACCGGCCGGATCCTGCCACGCGTTCTCGGGGTCGAACGTGATCTGGAGCGCGTCGTCGAGGCCGTGCAGCCACGTGCGCAGCGGCTTGGAGGTCGGGAGGTCGCCGACGCGCAGGACGAGGTCGGGCGCGTGCGCGGCCGCGAACTCGCGGTCGCGCAGCAGCGCGTCGTAGTGGGCGATCGCCGCGGGCCCGCGGCGCGCGCCGGACAGCGGGTCGGCCAGCAGCGGGATCGCCGCCCAGTCGGCGAAGCCGGCGACCGAGGCGGGCAGCTCGCGGTCGCGCTCGGCGCGGCCGGCGACGATGACCGCGCGCGGCCGGGCGGCGATCTCGTCCTTGAGGGTCTCGATCAGCGTCGGCGGCGGGTCGGCCGCGATCGGCGGGCGGGTCACCCACGGGCGGCCCCCGGCGCGGCCGGACCCGTCGTCGGGCAGCGGCTGGTCGAGGACGAGCGGCTCGCGCAGCGCGAAGTTGAGGTGCACGGGGCCGGGGCGGCCGTCGAGCGCGGTCCAGAACGCGCGGCAGGCGAGCTGGCGCAGCCAGCGCAGGCGATCCGGGGTCGCCGGCGCGTCGTCGACCTCGAAGAACCACTTCGCCGCGCTGCCGTAGAGCTTGATCTGGTCGATCGTCTGCCCGGCGCCGACGTCGCGCAGCTCGGGCGGCCGGTCGGCGGTGAGCACGAGCAGCGGCACGCGCGCCTCGTACGCCTCGATCACGGCGGGCGCGTAGTTCGCCGCGGCGGTGCCGGACGTGCACGCGAGCGCCGGCGGGACGCCCGATGCCTTCGCGAGCCCGAGCGCGAAGAACGCGGCGGATCGCTCGTCGACGTGCGAGGTCGCGCGCAGCCGCGGCTCGCGCGCCAGCGAGAGCACGAGCGGCGTCGACCGCGAGCCCGGTGACGTGCACGCCTCGCGCAGCCCGCAGCGGACGAGCTCGTCGACGAACGCTCTCAGGCCGGTGTACGTGTCCTGTGGTGTCATCTGCACGCGTGCGCGTCGTCCTCCTGCATGGGTTCACGCAGACTCGCCAGAGCTGGCGGCGGACGGTCGCGGCGCTCGGCGGACGCTATCGCGCGATCGCGCCGGACCTCCCTGGGCACGGCTCGGCGTCGCAGCGGCGGCCGGCGTCGATCAGCGCGTCCGTGGCGTACGTGCGGGCGATCGGCGGGGACGCGTTCACGCTCGTCGGCTACTCGATGGGCGGCCGGATCGCGCTGACCGCGGCGCTGGCCCTGCCGTCGCACGTCCGGCGGCTCGTGCTCGTGGGCGCCAGTCCGGGCCTCGCCGATCCGGCCGAGCGCGCGGCCCGGCGGCAGGCGGACGATGCGCTGGCGGACCGGATCGAGGCGATCGGGATCGAGGCGTTCGCGCGCGAGTGGGGGGCGCAGGCGCTGTTCGCGGGGCAGGACGAGCGCGTCGCGGCGGCGGCGCACGCGGACCGGCTGCGCAACG
>DASSUW010000033.1:0-2833 GCA_035706585.1 Solirubrobacteraceae bacterium
ATCACCGACCCGCCGCCTCCCTCGAGCAGGTGGGGGATGCCGTGCTTGCAGCACAGGAACACCGACTTGAGGTTGACGTCCTGCACGCGCTGCCACGCCTCCAGCGACGTGTCGAGGACCGACGCGTCGTCGTTGGGGGAGATGCCGGCGTTGTTGAACAGCACGTCGAGCCTGCCGAACGCCTCGCGTGCGCGCGCGTACATGGCGCGGACCGCGTCCTCGTCGGCGACGTCGCACGCGAGCGCGAGGTCGACGCCCTCGAAGCCGTCGTGCAGGTCGACGCCGACGACGGTCGCGCCCTCGGACCGGAACAGCGCCGCGGTCTCGGCGCCGATGCCGCTGGCGGCCCCGGTGATCACGCACACCTTGCCGTCGAGCCGGTTCATGAGGTCGCGTAGTACACCGTCTTGAGCTCGGTGTAGTGGTCGAGGGCGTGCGGCCCCAGCTCGCGGCCGTACCCGGACTGCTTGAAGCCGCCGAACGGGGTCGCGACACGGACCGACGTGTTCGAGTTGATCGACAGCACGCCGGTCTCGACCGCGCGAGCGACCCGCAGCGCCTTGGCGCCGTCGCGCGTCCAGATCGAGCCCGAAAGGCCGTAGATGGTGTCGTTGGCGAGCGCGATCGCCTCGGCCTCGTCGCGGAACGGCACCACCACCGCGACCGGGCCGAAGATCTCCTCGCGCACCGCGCGGTCGTCCCGGCCGACCGGGCACAGCACGGTCGGCGGGAACCAGTAGCCGGCGCCGCCGGGCGCGCTGCCCTGGATCGCGACCGGGGCGTCGGCCGGCACGAACGACGCGACGGCCTCGCGCTGGCCGGCGGAGATCAGCGGACCCATCTCGGTAGCCTCGTCGAGCGGGTCGCCGACGCGGATCGCCTCGACCGCCTCCTCGAGCGCGTCCATGAACGAGTCGAGCGCCGAGCGCTCGACGAGGATCCGCGAGCGCGCGCAGCAGTCCTGCCCGGCGTTGCCGAACACCGCGCCGGGGGCGGCCGCCGCGGCGGCGGCGACGTCGGCGTCGGCGAACACGATGTTGGCCGACTTGCCGCCGAGCTCGAGCGTGACGCGCTTGATCGTCTCGGCGGCGCCGGCGGCGATCCGGCGACCGACCTCCGTCGAGCCGGTGAACGCGATCTTGGCCACGTCGGGATGCTCGACGAGCCGCGCGCCGGCGGTCGCGCCGGGGCCGACGAGCACGTTGACGACACCCTCGGGGAGACCGGCCGCGAGCGCGAGCTTCTCGAACTCGATCGCGGTCAGCGGCGTCAGCTCGGCGGGCTTGAGCACGACGGTGTTGCCGGCCGCCAGCGCGGGCGCGAGCTTCCACGACGCGATCGCCAGCGGGAAGTTCCACGGCGTGATCAGGCCGACGACGCCGAGCGGCTCCCGGAACGTCATGCCCACGCCGCCGCCGACCGGGATCGTGTCGCCGAGCGCGCGCTCCGGCGCCGCCGCGTAGTAGCGGAACGTGTCGGCCACCATGCCCATCTCGCCGCGCGCGTCGCCGATCGGCTTGCCCGCGTTGCGCGCCTCGAGCACCGCGAGCTCCTCCTGGCGCTCGGTCAGCGCGTCGGCGAGCCGGTGCAGGAGCCGCGAACGGTCGGCGGGCGCCACCGCCCGCCACGCCGGGTAGGCCGCCTTGGCGCGAGCGACCGCCGCGTCGGCGTCCTCGACGCCGGCGCGGGGAAGCTCTGCCAGGACCTGCTCGGTCGCCGGCTCGACGACTGTGAGGGTCAATCCGCCGGCGCGGGCTCGGGACCCGGCTCGGCCGGCTTCTCGTCGACGATGTGCATCGCGTCGTCGAACGCGATGTTGCGCACGGGGCCGGTGAACGTGTGGCGCGCGCTCACGAGCCACCAGATCCCGACGATGAGCAGCACGATCCCGACCGTGATCGGCGCGTAGTTGACGTACTTCCAGTCGAACTCGTCGCGCCAGGGGACGCCGGCTGGCGTGAACGGCAGGATGAACACGATCACGCAGAACGCGACCCAGATGATCGCCGCCGGGTTGATCCACTTGTACTTGCGGCCGAGTGTCCACGGGCCGGGCTCGAACGCGTCGCCCATCCGCCAGCGCAGGAACGTCGGCATGACGTACGCGATGTAGAGCCCGATCACGCAGATCGACACGACCGCGAAGAACGCGTACGGGAACGCGTTCTCGTCGCCCTCGAGCGCAGGCAGCGTGATGATGAGCGCGGCGGCGCACGAGCCGAGCACGGCGTAGGCCGGGACGCGGTGGTGGTTGAGGCGGGTCCACAGCCGGTGACCCGGCACCGCGCGGTCACGCGAGAACGCGTACATCATGCGCGAGCAGCTGGTCACACACGCCATGCCGCAGAACAGCTGGCCGATCGTCGCGATCAGCACCACGGCCTTGTTCGCCGCGGGCGTCAGCGAGCTGCTGAAGATGGCGAGCGACGAGCCGGCGCCCTCGTTGACCGCGTTGACGTCGGTGGCGGCGAACGTGATCGCCAGCAGCACGATCCAGCCGCCGACGCCCGACCAGAACACCGAGCGCCAGACGCCCTTCGCGGCGCCGAGCGCCGCACCCCGGGTCTCCTCGGACAGGTGCGCCGACGCGTCGTAGCCGGTCTGCGTGTACATCGTGAGCAGGAAGCCGAGCGGCAGGACGTAGAACCAGAACATCCCGTCGGAGAAGCCCGAGTTGTTGATCGTCTCCGTGAACACGAAGTCGACGCTCTGGTGCTGGTCGGGCACGAGGACGAGGATCCCGACGATCACCGCGACGCCGAGCACGTGCCAGCCGACCGAGATGTTGTTGAACAGCGCCACGAGCGGCGACGAGAAGATGTTGATCAGCGCG
>DASSUW010000034.1:0-4576 GCA_035706585.1 Solirubrobacteraceae bacterium
CGACCGCGGGCGCCGCGCGCCCGAGCTGCCCGCGCCGCCGCCGGACGCGCCGCCGCCGCCGGCGCCGACGCGGCGCCGGGAGCCGGTCTGGCTCGAGCCGTATCCCGACGTGCTGCTCGACCCCGGGGCCCGGTACGAGACCCGCGAGGCGATCGGACTGGCGTTCGTCGCCGCGCTCCAGCGCCTGCCGCCGCGCCAGCGGGCGGTGCTCGTCCTGCGCGACGTGCTCGGGTTCCGGGCCGCCGAGGTCGCCGAGATGCTCGACGTGACCGAAGCATCGGTGACGAGCGCGCTGCACCGCGCCCGAAGCGTGCTCGCACCGGTCCCGGTCGAGGAGGCGCCGCTGCCCGGCTCGCCGGCCGAGCGGGCGCTCGTCGCGCGCTTCACCGAGGCGTTCGAGGGCGGCGACGTGGACGGCGTCGTCGCGCTGCTGACCGGTGACGCGCTGCTGACGATGCCTCCGGAGCCGCTGGAGTACGAGGGTCCCGCCGCGATCGCCGGCTTCCTCTCAACCGTTCCCGCCGGTGGCCGGCTCGACCGGTTCCGGCTGATCCCGACCCGCGCCAACGGCCAGCCGGCGTTCGGCTGCTACCTCCGCGACGCGCACGCCCCGGTCGCCCACGCGTACGGCCTGATGGTGCTCGGGCTGCGCGCCGACCGCATCGCCGCCATCACCGGCTTCCCCGACACCGGCGTCTTCCCCCACTTCGGGCTGCCGCGCACGCTGCGCGGCTGACCGCGCGGGTGGACGACGTTTGTGAACCACAGGTTCACGTTCGTTATCCACCCGCACCCTCGACGCAGCTCGCAAGCGAGACGCGGTTCGAACTGCGCATTGAGGGGCAGCGCGAGAGGGGTGCGTCACGAAACTGCGCCTATGGGAAAGAAACGTGACGCACCCCGTCCCCGCCGCCCCTAAATGCGCAGTTTCGGACCCTACGCGCGCATCAGCGGCAGCAGTCGACGGCGAAGCCGTCCAGCGGCGAGCCGACGCAGCAGCCGTCGCCGCGCCAGGCCTCGAGGCCCTCCTTGACGGCGACGGCGGCGATCAGCAGGCCGACGATCGGGTCGAGCCACCAGGCGCCCGCGATCGCGTTGCCGGCGAGCCCGACCAGCAGCGCGCCGGCCAGGTAGGCGCAGAGGACGTTCTGGCGGCCCTCGCCCTTGGTGGCTGCCGAGCCGATCTGGTCGGCGATCCGCTGCTTGGCCACGCCGAGCAGCGGCATCGTGATCAGGCTCCATACGGCCAGGGCCATTCCGAGCGCGCTCACGTCGGCATGGTGGCCGTCGAGCAGCGCGCGGACGGATTCGTAGCCGACGTAGGGGGCGAGCAGGAAGAACTGGATCGCGACGAGCTTCTGGGCGCGCTGCTCGGCCGCTTCGGACATCACGCGCGCGCCGCTGAAGCGCCAGATGATGATCACGCTGGCGAAGCCCTCGACGGCCGAGTCCAGGCCGAAGCCGACGAGCGCGATCGAGCCGGCCATGATGCCCGCGGCGATCGCGACGACGCCCTCGACGCTCATCGCGCCGAGCGACAGCCACGACAGCAGCCGCACGCGGCGCGCCAGCTCGCCGTAGCGCTCGCGCGAGATCGACGCGACCGGCCGGGCCGCGGATCGCGGAGCCAGCGGGAGCTCGAACGGCGCGCTCACGCGCTCACCGCCACCGCCCCGAGCAGCGCCCGGCCGCGTTCGGTCAGCTCGTACATGACCATCTTCCCGACACGTCGCGACTCGGCCAGCCCGGCCCCACGCAGCGCGCGCACGTGGTGCGAGACCAGCTTCTCGTCGCGCCCGACGATCCACGCCAGGTCGCAGACGCACGCCGCGCCGGCGTCAGCGAGCGCGACCGCGACCGTCAGCCGCGTCGGATCGGACAGCGCCTTCGCCCCTGTCGCCCAGGCATCGATGGCGGCAGCGCTCGGCAGCCGCCGCCGCACCGCTTCCGCCTTCGGCAGGTCCAGGCACAGCAGCTCGCAGGTGTCGGGCTCGGGCGCCACACCGGCAGCCTAGCTCATTCGTACGACCGTACGGTTGTTCGGGCGAGCGCGGCGTCGGGCGACCGCGGCGTCTGGCGACCGCGGCGTCGTGCGAGCGCGGCGGCGTCGCGCGGCCGCGCGGATCGCTACCGTCGTGGCGTGACCGACGAGTTGTGGGGCCAGACCGCGACCGCACTCGCCGCGCGGATCCGCGCGCGCGAGGTGTCGGCGGCGGAGGTCATGCGCGCGCACCTGGCGCGGATCGATGCCGTCAACCCGGACCTGAACGCGATCGTCACGCTCGACCGCGAGGGCGCCCTCGCCGGGGCCGACGCGGCGGACCGCCGGCTCGCGAGCGGCGAGCCGGTCGGGCCGTTGCACGGGCTGCCGGTCGCGGTCAAGGACCTCGAGGACACCGCCGGCATGCGGACGACGTACGGGTCGGCCGTGTTCCGCGATCACGTGCCGGCGGCCGACACGCTGCTGGTCACGCGGCTGCGAGCCGCCGGCG
The DNA here is from genome assembly GCA_035706585.1 of Solirubrobacteraceae bacterium. Classification (GTDB taxonomy): domain Bacteria; phylum Actinomycetota; class Thermoleophilia; order Solirubrobacterales; family Solirubrobacteraceae; genus DASSUW01. Next base: position 2,493 of record DASSUW010000034.1, read on the forward strand.
CGATCGTGATCGGCAAGACCAACACGCCCGAGTTCGGCGCCGGGTCGCAGACGTTCAATGCGGTGTTCGGCGTGACCCGCAACCCGTTCGACCGCTCGCGCACGCCGGGCGGCTCGAGCGGCGGCGCGGCCGCGGCGGTCGCGAGCGGGATGCTGCCGCTCGCCGACGGCTCCGACCTCGGCGCGAGCGTCCGCAACCCGGCCGCGTTCTGCGGGCTCGTGGGCCTGCGCCCGTCGCCGGGCCGGATTCCCGCCGTGCCGGCGACCAGTCCGTGGAGCCCGCTGTCGGTGCACGGGCCGATCGCCCGCACCGTCGAGGACGCGGCGCTGCTGCTGCGGGCGCTGTGCGGACCCGATCCGCGCGCGCCGCTCTCGCTCGACGACCCACCCGCGGCGTTCGCCGACGTCGGCCCCGCCGATCCCGGCGCCGTCCGGATCGCCTGGAGCGACGACCTCGGCGACCTTCCCGTCGAGCCCGCGATCACCGCCGCGCTGCGCCGCCGGCGCGGCGAGCTGGAAGCGCTCGGCTGCACGATCGAGGATGTCGACCTCGACCTGCGCGACGCCGACGAGGCGTTCGAGACGCTGCGCGCAATCGGGTTCGCGCAGGCGTTCGCCGAGCTCTTGCGGACCCGCCGCGAGGAGCTCAAGGACACGGTCGTCTGGAACATCGAGGCCGGGCTGGCGCTGACCGGCGAGCAGGTCGCCCGCGCGCTCACCCTGCAGGCGACCGTGTTCGCGCGCATGCGCGAGCTGCTCGAGCGCTACGACGCGTTCGCGCTGCCGGTCACGCAGGTGCTCGCGTTCGACGTCGACGAGCCGTGGCCGCGCGCGATCGCCGGCGTGGAGATGGGGTCGTACCTCGAGTGGATGCGCAGCTGCTCGCGGATCACCGTCACGGCCCACCCGGCGATGTCGGTGCCGGCCGCCTTCACGCCCGACGGGCTGCCGATCGGCCTCCAGCTCGTCGGTCGCCACCGCGGCGAGGCGGCACTGCTGCGCCTCGCCGCTGCGCTGCATCCCGGCTGGCGGCCCCCGATCCTCTGATCTCAGCTCGTGCGCGCCGGCGTGGCGGTCTTCTCGTCCGCGGATCCGAAGCCCCACTTGGCGACGACGCGCGTGGCGAGATAGGCGAAGACGACGACGATGACGGCCGAAGGGACGCGCGTGAACCCGGAGGCGTTGTTGACGACGATGTCGGGCCCGAACAGCGCATCGAGCAGCACGACGATCCAGATCGCCGTGATCGCGAGCGAGACCCAGACGTCGCGAGCGAGCCACCCGGCCGGCCAGCGTCGCGGCACCGGCGACTCCGAGGGGTTGTGCGTAAGCGTGGCCACGTCACACCTCCTTTCCGACAGAGCGTCCCGCGCGCGCCGCTGCGCTGCATCTGTGTGGCGCCGCAGACTTGCTGCCGCGAACTACGGACGGGCGAGCTGAAGGCCCGCCCGGATGGCGGCAAGCGGACGGAGGGTGCGGAACGCGACCATGCTCGCGACCGCTCCGAGCAGCGCGTTGACCGCCGTGATGCCGGCCTGCATGCCGATCGAGAACGACAGGATCGCCGTCGCGCTGGCGGCGTGGCTGAGGGCGAACGCGAGCATGACCTGCTGGGTACCGGCGCCGCCCGGCGTCAGCGGGACGAGCGTCGATGCGCCGCAGAGAACCATGACGACCGCTGCGCCGAGCACGGTGGCAGGGAGGCCGAACGCCGCCATGAGCGCGAAGACGACGCCGATCCGGCACGCCCACGCCCCGGCCTGGATCGCCGCGACGGCGCGCAGGTAGCGGCCGGGGGTCCGCAGGATCGCGCCGCCCTGCTGCGCCGCGGCCCAGAGCCGCCGGAGGGAGGCGCGCAGCCGCGCGCCGGCGAGCGCGACCGCCGCCACGACCGCCGCGAGCACGGCGGCGACGACCGGGAGGTGCCCGAGATCCGGGGTGAGCGGGATGGCTCCCGTCGCGGCGATGCCCAGGAGCAGGACCGTGGCGGCGACGAGGTCGAACAGCACGACGACCGACATCGTGGAGGCGATCGTCGCCACGCCGGAGCCGGCGACGCCGACGCGCACGAGGGCGATCTTGGCG
>DASSUW010000035.1:0-2801 GCA_035706585.1 Solirubrobacteraceae bacterium
GGACAGCGTCCGCACGGCGTCGGGGCGCCCCCGGCGCGCCGCGAGCGCCGCCGCCTCGCCGAGGACGATCGCGCGCGCCTCGGCGGCCTCGCCGACGAGGCGACGGCCGCCTGGCGCGCCGTGGACGGCCGCGAAGACGTCCGGATCCAGGACGTCCCAGGCTCGCGCGGGCAGCACCGTCGCCCCGCGGCCGTGGCGGACGCGCACGACGCCGCGTTCCTCCAGGGCCCGGATGCACTCGCGCACCACGCCGCGGCTGACATCGAGCTCGGCCGCGAGCTGCTGCTCCTTCGGCAGCAGCGAGCCGGCGGGGTACGTCCCCGCGGCGATCCGGCCGAGCAGGAGCTCCATGATCTCGCGGTGCAGCCGCGGCGGCACGCGGTGATCCAATCACAACCGCGCAAGGGACACGTTCGTGCCCCGCCCCCGGTACGGCCGCCCAGCGCTACGCGAGCGCCGCGCGCAACGCCTCCTCGGCCGCCGCGAGCGACCGGTCGATGTCGTCGTCGGTGTGCGCCGCCGAGATGTGGCTGCGGCCGAGGCTCTCCGGCATCTCGAACACGCCGCGGGCCACGAGCTCGCGCCGGTAGCGCAGGAACAGCTCGCTGTCGTTGCGCAGGACGTCCTCGTACGAGCGCAGCGGGCCTTCCATGAAGCAGAGCACGAACAGCGAGCCGAACCCGCCGACCACCGCCGGCACGCCCGCGCGCGCGGCGATCTCCTCCAGGCCGGCCCGCATGCGCGCGCCGAGCCGGAACACGCGCTCGTGGACCGACCCGTCCTCGAGCTCGGCGATCGTCGCCAGCGCCGCCTCGACGCCCACGGCGTTGCCGTTGTACGTGCCCCCGTAGTGGACGTCGCCGTCCGGGTTGGTCGTGAACCGCTCGAGATATCGCGCCGGACCGCCGATCGCCGCGATCGGGAACCCGTTGGCGATCGCCTTGCCGAGCGTCGTGATGTCCGGCAGCACCCCGCAGACGGCCTGATAGCCGCCGATGTGGTGGCGGAACCCCGTGATCACCTCGTCGAAGATCAGCAGCGCGCCCTCGCGATCGCACAGCGCGCGCAGACCTTCGAGGAATCCCGGAACCGGCAGCAAGCCGGGCGAGTTGTGGGCGACCGGCTCCACGATCACGGCCGCGATCCGATCGGGGTGCGCCGCGAACGCGTCCTCGACGTCCGCCAGGTCGTTGAAGCGGCAGACGAGCGTCGCGTCGACCGCCGCCGCCAGCATCCCCGCCGAGTGCGGATCGCGCCGGCCGACCGCGTCCGGCGCCGACAGCACGTTCCGCAGCACGTAGTCGTGGAACCCGTCGTAGCAGCCCTGGAACTTGACGATCAGCTCCCGGCCGGTGACGCCGCGAGCCAGCCGGATCGCGTGATAGGTCGCCTCCGATCCGCTGTTGCACACGACCGACTGCTCGACCGACGGCACGTGCTGGGCGATCTTGCGCGCGAGCGCGACCTCGGCCTCGGTCACGCCGACCCCGAACAGCACCGTGTCGCGCGTCGCCTCGGCGACCCGCGTGCACACCGCCGGATGCGAGTGACCGAGGAAGACCGCCCCGTACGCGGCGTGGTAGTCGATGTAGCGGCGACCGTCGAGATCCCAGAGGTGGGCGCCGGCGCCGCGCGCGAAGCACAGCCGTGGCTCGCTGCGACGCCGGCACGTGTTCACACCGCCGGGGATCACCCGCGCCGCCTCGTCCAGCAACCGCTCGGAAGCCGTCATCGACGGTGATTGAATCACCGGACCACGGCGGTCGGGAAGGGCACACCACAGTCCCTCAGCGCGCAACGCACTTCCTCGTCGGAGACGTCGTCGGCGATGACGGTCTCCCCCAGGTCGACCGGCAGCACGTAGCGCAGGCTGCCGGCCCGGATGAGCCGCACGTGCTCCATCGCGGCGATCACCGCCGGGCCGCTCACCGGCGCCGCCAGGTCGCCGGCCGCGGTCGGCAGATCGCAGCGGCGCAGGAGCGCGAGCAGCCGGTCGAGCAGCTCCGGCGCCATCAGCCCCCGGGCCACCGCGATCCGCGACTCGACCACCATCCCGAGCGCCACCGCCTCGCCGTGCAGCAGCGGCCCGTAGCCGGTCACGGTCTCGAGCGGGTGCCCGATCGTGTGGCCGAAGTTGAGCGGTCGCCGGAGGTCGAGCTCGTACGGGTCGCGCTCGACGAGCGCGGTCTTGATCGCCGCCGCGCAGCCGACCAGCCGCTCGAGCGCTTGCGGGTCGCGGCGCAGGATCGCGCCGGCGGTCTCCTCGATCAGCGTCCAGAACGCGGGCGAGGCGATCACCGCCTTCTTGATCGCCTCGGCGAGCCCCGCGCGCAGATGACGGCCGCTCGTGGACGTGAGGAAGCCGACGTTGGCGACCACCGCCGCCGGCTGGTGGAACGCCCCGATCAGGTTCTTCGCCAGCGGATGGTTGACCGCCACCTTGCCGCCGAGCGCCCCGTCGACCTGCGCGAGCAGCGTCGTGGGCAGGTTCACGTACGGGATGCCGCGCATATACGCGGACGCGACCCAGCCGCCGAGGTCGGCGATCACGCCGCCGCCGAGGCACAGCAGCGCATCCCGGCGCCCGAGCGGGCCGCGGGCGAGCCAATGCCAGAGCGCCGTGGCGGACTCGAGCGACTTGCTCCGCTCGCCCGCCGGCACCGCCCGGGCGAGCACGTCGAGCCCGAGCCCGCGCAGCTGCTTGCGCAGCGCGCCGCCGTAGAGGGCGTCCACGGTCTCGTCGGCGATCACCGCGACCGTGGTCGCCTGCCCCAGCAGCTCGTCGAGGTGCCGGCGCACCG
>DASSUW010000036.1:0-6617 GCA_035706585.1 Solirubrobacteraceae bacterium
CCGTCGGCGTGCGAGACGACCGCGATCTTCGAGCGGTAGCCGGGCTCGCGGGCGACGTTGGTGATCTCCACCAGGCCGTCGGCGATCTCCGGGACCTCGAGCTCGAACAGCTTCTTGATCAGCTCGGCGTCGCGGCGCGAGACGATGATGCTCGGCCCGCGGGTCGAGGACGACACCTCCTTGATGACGGCCTTGATCCGCTGCGAGTGGTCGTAGCGCTCACCGTCGACCTGCTCGGACTTGGGCAGCAGTGCCTCGACGCGCTCGCGCAGCTGCACGAGCGTGTAGCGCGAGTCCGACTGCTGGACGATGCCCGTGATCAGCTCGCCGACGCGGTCGCGGTACTCCTCGAACATCATGTCCCGCTCGGCTTCGCGGATCCGCTGCAGGATGACCTGCTTGGCGGTCTGCGCGGCGATGCGGCCGAAGTCGTGCGGCGTGACGTCGCGCGTGTCGATCTGGTCCTCGAACTCGGCCAGGCGCGCCGGGTCGATGTCGGGCGCCTCCGGGATGATCACCTCGCCGGTCTCCGGGTCGACGCGGCGCTCCTCGAGCGTCGCGGCCTCCTCGGCTTCGTCGAGCAGCTGCTCCTCGAGGTCGGGCGGCAGGAGCAGCTCGTCGACCCGGAAGTCGCCGCTGTCGCGGTCCATGCGGACGCGGGCGTAGCGGGCGGCGCCGGGCTGCTTCTTGTAGGCCGACAGGAGGGCGTCCTCCAGGGCGAGCATGAGCTTCTCCTCGGAGATGCCCTTCTCACGCCCCAGGGCGCGGACGGCATCGACGATCTCTTGCGACATGCTCAGTCCCCCAACAGATTGGATCGATGGATGTCGGCGTAGGGGATCGACACGACCCCCGTCTCGGCGGCGACCGTCACGCCGTCGTCGCCGGCGTCGAGCAGTTCGCCGGTGAACGAGCGCCGTCCGTCATGGTCGCCGCGCGTGCGGACGCGCGCGCGGCGGCCGACGAAGCGGCGGAAGTGCTCGGGCTTGGTGAGCGGACGCTGCGCGCCGGGCGAGGAGACCTCGAGCGCGTACTTCTCGCGCACCTCCGGCAGACGGTTGGTCACGCGCTCGCACAGGTCGAGCGTGACCCCGTCCGGATGGTCGATGAACAGGCGCACGAGCTTGCCGCCGACGACCTCCGCCAGCAGCACCTCGACATCCGGCTCCGACTCGGAGAGCCGGGCTTCGATGTCGTCCTGGATCGCGCTCATGTCCACTTCACCCCATATTCAACAAAAAAGCGGGCGAGCGCCCGCTTTCTTTGGCCACGCGGCCGCGAAAAAGCTGTATGCGTGTTATAGCACCCTGATCGGGCTCTGCGGCCGTGGCCCGCGGCCAAAACCCGGGGTCCGTTTCGGGGCGTCGAGACGGTCAGGCGGCCTTGGCCGCACGTTCCCGGTAGATCCGGTAATCGCGCCGTTCGGGCCGGAGTTGGGCGGCCAGCGTGAGCGGCTTGCGCGCCTCCTTCGCGCGTCCCAGCTCGAGCAGCGCGCGGCCCAGGCAGAACAGCGCGTAGTCGTTGGTCGGCGCCCGGTCGACGACCGCCTCGAACTCGACTCGGGCGGCCTCGAACTGGCGCGAGCGGAACTACGCGCGGCCCAGCGCCTCCCGGATCGACGTCTTCTCGGGCTCCCGCGCCGCCGCCTTGGACAGCGGCACCGTGGCCTGGTGGAACTCCCCCGCCTCGAGGAGCGCGGTGCCCTTCTTGAACAGGTCGTAGACGTCCTCTGCCACGAACAGACGAGTGTAGACCTGGGTCGTCGCAGTGGGTCGAGCGAGCTGCCGCCCACGGCGCGAGATCCCGGGTTTGGTCAGTTTGGGGATCTATACGCCCCAAAGTGACCAAACGGCCGACGTCTCGCTCGCCCTACCCAGCGCAGTTGACGTTGGCCGGCGCTAACTAAGGATGCGGCGGCAGAGCCCACCAGGCGCGCAGGCGCCCCACGAGGCCGCCACCGCGGGCGAGCTCCACGCGCAGGCCCCGGCGCTGGGCGCTCGTGGGCGCGACCGGCCGTCCGCCGTAGCGCAGCTCGCGCACCGCGCGCACGTACCCGGCCGCCGCCGGGCTGCGGGCGAACAGCGCCTCGAGGCCGCTCAGGGTGGTGCCGGCGCCGGGGTGACGGCGCGTGCGGTACAGCGCCCGCTCGAGCTCGTCGAGCATGACGGCGGCGGGCGGGGTGCCGCGCCGGCGCCGGCGGCCGCGCCAGATCAGCAGGGCGGCGACGAGCACGATCACGGCGGCCGCGCCCGCGATCGCGTACCAGCCCCACCAGGTGCTCTGCTCGGCCGCCGCGGCGCGGCGGCCGGGGTCGGACGGGCGGTCGCCGCCGCCGAGGCTCGGCGGTCCGGCGGTCGAGCCGATCGGGCCCGCGTCCTCGCCCTCGTTGGGCTGCGAGCGCGGCGGAGCGTCGGCCGGCGTCGGGTCGAACGTCACCCAGCCGATGTCGCGGTACCAGACCTCCACCCACGAGTGGGCGTCGAGATCGCGGACCACGAACTCGCGCGTCTTGGCGTCGAGCGAGCCGGACGTGAAGCCGGTCGATACGCGCGCCGGCACGCCGCCCATGCGCAGCAGCAGCGCCATCGAGCCCGAGAACTGCTGGCAGTAGCCGGCCTTGGCGTCGAACAGGAAGCCGTCGAGGTTGCGCGCCGCGCGCGGCGGCGTCTCGCTGTAGCTGAAGCCCTCGCGCAGGTAGCGCAGCACGGCCTGGACGTAGTCCTCCTCGCTCTCGGACTCGCCGACGAGCTGTCGCGACAGCGCCCACGACCGCCGGTACGGGCCCTGCCGCAGCGCCTTCAGCGCGTTCGCCTGGGACATCGACGAGGGGTTGCCGTCCGTGCGCGCTCGCAGCGGCTCGGCGGGGTCGCCGAACTGCGGGAACGTGAACTCGATCGTCGGCGCGCCGGTCTGGCCGATGCGCGTACCGCTGCCGGTCAGCGACAGCTCCCGGTACGGCTCGAGATCGGCGCGCCCGATCTCCGGTCCCGCCTCCCGGCGCTGCTCCTCGGTGGTCGACGGCGTGTAGACGGTCGCCTCGTAGGCGTCGCCGCGCCGGAGCGTCCGCGACGCCATCCACGTCCCGTCGCCGCGCGGTATCTCGCGCAGCGTCGGCGAGTCGACCTCGTCGGCCCAGCCCGCCGCCACGAAGTCGTCGCTGGACAGGTTGCGGATCGTCACGCGGATGCGCTGGGTGCCGGCCGCGATCGTCTCGGCGTCGTTGGGGGTCGCCGGCGTCTCATTGTCGGACCTTGTCTGCACCCACCGCACGCCGTCGAACGCGTCGAGGTTCTCCGCCTTCCAGTAGGCCGCGCGCCGCGACGCGCGGACGCGCAGCAGCTCGCGGCCGTCGCGGGGCCAGTTCAGTGGGCCGTAGTCGTGATCCCACGAGAACGAGGTCGACCGCGCCGACGCGGCGTTCAGCGCCCAGCTCTCGTAGTCCCACCACGGCTCGTCGCCGTCGAGCGCCGGTGCCAGCATCAGCGCCAGCACGGCGACCCCGGCGGCGACCAGGCCGGCGTTGCCGGCGTCGCCGACCCGCAGCTTCTCGAGCCGCAGGAACGCCAGCACCAGCAGCGCGAGCGCGGCGCCGCGCAGGAACTCGTTCTCGAAGTTGAGCGCGACGGCCGGGATCGCGTACAGCGCGACGAGCAGGAACAGCGCCAGCCCGGGGAATCCCGTGCGGCCGTTGCGGCGCGGCCAGAACGCCAGTGCGGCAGCGAGCGTCACGAGGACGGTGCCGCCGAGCGGCATCACCGTGCGCGTCCACTGGTCGACGCCGCGGTACGGGACGCGGATGCCGGGCAGCGCCTCGACGCCGCGGCTGACGCCGGACGCGAGCTCGCCCCAGCGGTCGGGCCGCAGCAGCTCGTCGGCGACGCCGCCGCCGAGGATCGCCAGGGCGAGCGTGACGATCAGCACGCCGGCGGCGGCCGCCTGCGCCGGCCGCGGCTGCAGGCGGGCGGCGGCGAGCATGCCGGCCATCGCGAGGATGCCGCAGCCGAGCGCGTACAGGGCGCGGTTCGGCTCCGCCGGCTCGAGCAGCGCCATCCAGTGCAGGACCCCGAACGCGGCCAGCGCGACGAACGCGAGCCCACGGGCGGTCGCGACCGGCAGCGTCGGGTCGCTGGGCAGATCCCGCGGCCCCGCCGCCGCACGAGCCGCACCCACGCTCACCGGGTGACTCCCGCCCCGGCCGGAACGCGAGCGGCGATCCCCGTCACAGCGGTCGGACCCTCGGACGCGTCGAGGCGGGGGATCACCCGGACCCGGTGACTCCCACGACGGCCTGACCCTCGGTCACCTGACGTGGAGTCACCAAGATGATCCCCCGTCACAGCGGTCGGACCCTCGGACGCGTCCAGGCGGGGGATCACCCTCATCCCGCCACAGCTTCCATCGCAGCGGCGGCGCCGGTGCGCGTTGCGAGGAAGCCCTGGCAGCCGGCGACCTCGAACGCGGCGCGGCGGTTGGGCAGCGCGCCCGGGATCACGAGGATGCAGCCGCCGGGCGTGCGGCCGAGGCCGCGCGGCGGGCGGTCGAGCACGCGGGCTGTGACGAGCACGACGAGCCCGCGGCGGTTCTGTGCCGCCACGAGCGACGGGCCGGTCGAATCGTCGAGCAGCGCCAGCCGGACGTGCGCGGCCGGCCAGGCCACGAGGTCCTTCTCCACCACATGGGCGCGGCGATCGCCGGGCAGCAGCAGCGAGCAGCCGTTGCGGCGGGCGAAGTGCACGGTCAGCGACGCGGCGGCGCGCACCGCGTTGTCGAGCGCGTCCTGCGACGCCGGCGCGCGCGGGTCGAGCACCACGAGCGGGCGCGAGTCGGCCTCGGAGATCAGCTTGCGCTCCATCAGCCCGTGCCCGCGCGCGACCGCGGGCCAGTGGATGCGCGACGCGGGCGAGCCGGGCCGGTGCTCGCGCAGGCCGTCGAGCTCGGTCTCGGCGGCGGCGATCAGCGCCGCGCGGGCATGCGCCGGCGTCGCGTCCCCGCCGCCGGCAGCGGCCCGCACCGGGTACACGCGCGGCAGCACGAGCACCTCGTCACCGGCCGCGCCGGTCACGACCCGCTGGGCGAGCCCGAACGGATCGCGCAGCACCAGCGCAGGCGGAGCGAGCCGGCGCCGGCCGCGGCGCCCGAACGTGACCTCCACGCGCACGCGCGTCGTGCGCCGCCCGGCCCGGAAGCGCACCGGCTCGGGCAGCAGCGGCTCGTCGATCCAGCCGGGCGGGAGCGGCAGCCGCCCGGACGACGCGTTGATGCGCACCTCGAGCGGCTGCTCCTCGAGCACGCTGCGGGCGCTGATCTCGCGCCCCACCCGCGCGCCCCACGCACCGATCCCGATCCAGCCGGCGGCGCCGGCGCCCAGCAGCGCCAGCGCGGCGCCGGTCACGTACAGCGGCTCGGCGTCGAACGTGCCCGCGACGACCAGGAGGAGAACCCCCAGGGCGGCACATCCGACGGCCGACCTCATCGCCGCCTCAGAGCGCTGGCGTGGCGGCGATCGCGTCGGCCACGATCGAGGACCGCTCGACGCCCGCCGCCTCGGGCACGAGCATGATGCGGTGGGCCAGCACCGTGTCGGCCAGCGCCTGCACATCGTCGGGCAGCGCGTGGTCGCGGCCCTGGACGAGCGCCCGCGCCTTGGCGGCGCGCAGCAGCATCAGGCCGGCCCGCGGCGAGGCGCCGAGCTCCACCCGCCCGTCGGCGCGCGTGTGGCGCATCAGGGCGACGATGTAGTCGCGCAGCGCGCGCGACGCGTGCACGCGATGGACCGCCTCGACGGCGTCGACGACCTCCGCCCGGTCGGCCACCGCCTCGAGGTCGAGCACGCGGTCGTGCGCCTCGTGGCCGGCGAGCATGCCGGCCTCCTCGTCGGCGCTCGGGTAGCCGAGCGACACGCGGATCATGAAGCGGTCGACCTGCGCCTCGGGCAGCGGGTAGGTGCCCTCGTACTCGACCGGGTTCTGCGTCGCGAACACGAGGAACGGGCGCGCCAGCTCGTGCGACGTGGCGTCGACCGTCACCTGGCGCTCCTGCATGCACTCGAGCAGGCCGGACTGCGTCTTCGGCGAGGCGCGGTTGATCTCGTCGACGATCACGACGTTGGCGAAGATCGGGCCGGGCCGGAACTCGAAGCGCTGCTCGCGCTGGTTGTAGACGTTGGTGCCGACGATGTCGGCCGGCAGCAGGTCGGCCGTGCACTGCACGCGCGCGAACTGGCAGTCGATCGAGCGGGCCAGCGCTCGCGCCAGCGCGGTCTTGCCGACGCCGGGGTAGTCCTCGACCAGGACGTGCCCCTCGGCCAGCAGCGAGACGATGACCGTCTCGAGGATGTCGTCGCGGACCTTGACCGCGCGCTGGATGTTCTCGCCGATCCGGCGGGCGACGGAAACCGCGGCGTCGATGTCCCGGCGACCGACGGTCTCCGCCTCTTCCGGGGTGGGCTCGAGGGGCTCGATGGGTTCCATTCAGCGCGGCACCTTCATGTCGGAAGATGAACGGCGGCTCAAGACCGCGTCCAGGATGGCGTTGGCGACCTCGGCCTTCGAGGCGCGGGGGACGTGACGCTCGGCGTCCGCCGTCACGATCGTAACCTCGTTCTGCGCGGCGTCGAA
>DASSUW010000037.1:0-11856 GCA_035706585.1 Solirubrobacteraceae bacterium
CCGTCCTTGGTCACGCGCACGTAGTACGGCTTCGGGCTGTACGGGCCGTTGGTGGTGGCCGTCCACGTCTGCACGCCGCGCTGCCACGCGTCCGCCGTCGACCGGTAGCTCGCCGCGCGCATCGTGTCGCCGTTGCGCTCGGCGATGTCGGCCGCGCAGATCAGGCCGGCGATCTCGGCGGCGATCGTGTTCGGCGACCAGCCGCTCTGGTTCTCCCAGCGCTCCTGGTCCGAGTCGGGCCCATTGGCGACGAGGTAGTCGGCGGCCGCACGCACATGCGTCCAGTCGCTCGCGCCGCGGCGGTGCAGCCACCACGACAGGACGATCGGGAGCGCGGTCTCGTCGAGCTGCTCCGTCGTCCAGTGCTCGCGGCCGTCGACCTCGGTGTTCTGCCAGAACGACCCGTCGGGCTTCTGCACCCGCCACAGGAAGTCGAGCAGCCGGCGCGCCCCCGCCTGGTCGCCCGCGAGCTGCTGGGCGGTCGCGACGTGGTAGAGGTCGCGCGGCCAGACGAGGTGGTACGGGCCCGAGCTCTCGGTCTTCTCGAGCGTGAGCGTGCCCCACACCCACGGCATCGTCGGCGACGCGACCGAGGCGCCGCGGTTGCGCTTGTCCTCCGACGCGGCGAGCACGTAGAGCGACTGGTCGTACAGGCGCCGCAGAGCCGGCTTGCGGCGAATCCACTTCGGCGCCTTGCGCAGCCCGGACCGGTAGTCCAGCCAGCCGAGCGCGTAGCGCTCGAACGACCTCGCGAACGGGCGGCGCAGCGACGCCGCGGCGCGGTTGCGCGCGATCGTCTGGCCGGCGCCGAAGCCGATCGCCAGCGTCATGAGCTGGCGGCGGCGCCCGTTCAGGCGCGTGCGCGCGGCCTGGACGACGTTGCCGGGCGTCGTCGCGTCGTACCGGGCGTCGAGGTCGCCGTCCTGCAGGTCGGTCCACGGGTCGCTCGCGCTGTCGAGGTAGCCGCTCGTGGTCCCGCGCAGCCGCGGCCGCGCCGCGACCGTGCTCGCCACCGTGTCGTCGGACGCGACAAGCTCGGAGCCGAGGCTGAGGCCGACGTCGTCGTTGCCGTCGTCGCCGGGCGCCGGGTCGACCAGCACGAACAGCTTCAGCGGCCGGCCGGTGAGCGAGATGAGCTGGACGCGCCCGAGGACGGTCGGACGCGAAGGATCGGTGATCCAGCGCTTGCGCAGCACCCAGCGGCGCGTCGAGATCGTCTGCATGAACGTCAGCCCGCCGGTGGCGCGCGTGCGCGAGCGCACGCCCGGTCCGGTCTCGCGGTCGACACGGTCGCCGTCCACCACCACGAACTCGAGCGAGCGCAGGCTCGGCGTGCCGAGGTCGGGGTAGTAGGCCTCGGTCAGCTCGGCCTTGCGCAGCGTGAACCAGACGTTGCTGTGCCGCCGGGTCGCCGTGCCGAACCCGTGCTTGTCGGCCGGCGCCCAGGTGTGCTTGGCGCCCGGCGCCCCGGGCGCGGGCGGCTTTGCCTGAGCGGCGGGCGCGAGGACGAGGACGGCGAGCAGGGCGATGACGGTGCGAGCGAACATGCGCCGATCCTTCCCCGGCGCGCCGCGGACAAACGGACGTCAGCCGCCCGCCTCGGCGGCCAGCACGGCGTCGACGAGCCGCTCGGCCTCCGCCTCCGGGAGCGTCTCCTCGATCAGCGGGAACACCTCGCGCTCCTCGAGCCGGACGTGCGCGGCGAGCGCGGCGCCGAGCGCCTGCAGCGCTGTCAGGTCCGCCTCGCCGCGCGCGATCGCCGCCGCCGCGGCACGGATGCGGACGTGCTCGACGAGCATCTGGACGACGCGCGCGTCGCCCGGGTCGCCGTAGGCGGCGAACGCCGGGAGCAGCACGTCCTCCTCGACGCGGAAGTGCTTGGCGCCGTGCTCGGCCCAGAACTCCAGGAACGCGGTGCGCGCCGCGCCGGCGTCGGCGTCCGTCGCCCGCCGGAGCCGCTGCGCCGCGACGAGCGCGACGTGATGGTCGCGCGACAGCGGCTGGAGCGCCCGGTGGCGCTTCACACCGCCGCCTTCAGGCGCTCGATCAGCGCGCGCGCGTCGCCGGCCGGGTCGCCGACGCCGGGCAGCACGATCGCGTAGCGGCGCGGGAACGCGAGCCCGTCGACGCTCACGCGCGACCAGGTCGGCTCGTGCAGCACCCGGTCCGACAGCAGCAGCGGCGCCGTGCGCTCGATCGCCTCGCGCTTGGCGGCGGCCGGCGTCGCCACCTCGCACAGCGGCGCCGCCGCCTCGAGCCCGCGCCGGCGCAGCTCGGTGTCAACCGTCCAGCGCGCGTTCGAGGCCGGGTCGCGGACGACCATCGGCGTCTTGAGGAACTCCGGGATCGAGATCCGCGGCAGGCGCGACCACGGGTGACCGGGTGGGACCGCGCACACGATCGCGTCGTCGGCGAGCGGCAGCTCGCGGATCGCCGGGTTCGGGGTCCCGCCCGGGCGGCTCGCCGCCACGCCGAGGTCGGCGCGTCCGTCGGCGACGAGGCCGCGGACCACCGAGCTGTTCGCCGCGACCAGCTCGATCGCGAACCGGCTCTCGTCGGCGAGGACGTCGGCCACGAACGCCTCGCACGACGAGTGGCTGGCGGCCAGGCGCACGGGCACCGTCCGCACGGGCAGCCCGGCCAGCATGTCCGCCACGCCGTCGGCGACGGCCAGCAGTCGCTGCGCCTCCTCGTACAGCCGCCGCCCCTCGGGCGTCAGCGACACGCCGCGCGGCGAGCGCTCGAGCAGCGCCACGCCGGCGAGCTGCTCGAGCCCGGCCAGCCGCTTGGAGAGCGCCGGCTGGGAGATCTGCAGGCGCAGGGCGGCACGCCCGAGACTGCCGGTCTCGGCGGCCGCGCACAGCGATCGCAGCTCGCTGATCTCCGGGGTGCGGACCAGGCGGCGCATGCGGCTGCGTAGTTTGCCCGGACGCGGCTCCGTACGCGCTACGGAGCCATAACCGGGATTGATGAAGGGCGCCGCGACCCCGCATGACTTTCACGCGCCGGCGGCCCGCAGGCACCCGCGGCGTGCCGATGCTCCTCACATGACAACCACCACGCAGACACCCCCACAATCGGACGGCGGCTGGCTGCCGATCGCGCTCGGCCTCGTCGCTCTCGTCACGCTCATCTCCGCGATCGTCGCGACCGTCGCGCTTGCACGCAGCGACGGCGGAGACGAGCGTGTGGTCCCAGCGGCCGCCGTCGCGGCGGAGACGCACGACCACGCGGCGGCGCCGGCCGCGGCGCCCACGCTCGCCGACGCGAAGGGCGTCGACTTCGAGAAGTTCGAGCCGGTCGATCCGAAGCTGCCGGCGATCCCGCCGGGCGCCGTCAAGAGGTTCAAGGTCGACGTCTACCAGCACGTCACCCAGGTCTCCAAGGACCTCGCGCCGACCGAGGTGTGGAGCTTCGCCGTCAACGGCGTCGAGCATCGCGGCACCGGCGTCTCGCAGCCGATGGTCGTCACCGAGGGCGACACCGTCGACTTCACGCTCGTCAACGGCTCCAAGGAGCGCATGAAGGTCGACATGCCGCACTCCTTGGACTTCCACTCCGCCGAGGTGAACCCGGGCACCCGCTACACCGACCTCGCGCCCGGCAAGTCGATGCACTACCGCTTCGTCGCCAAGCACCCCGGCGTGTTCATGTACCACTGCGCCACGCAGCCGGTCCTCATGCACACCGGCGCGGGCATGGTCGGCATGTTCGTGGTCAAGCCCAAGGATCTCGCTCCCGTCGACAAGGAGCTGTGGATCACGCAGCAGGAGTACTACATCGGGCAGCCCGGCCAGGACGCCGACATGGCCAAGATGCAGGAGAAGAAGCCGGACGTGATCGCGTTCAACGGCTTCGCGAACCAGTACAAGGACGCGCCGATCGCGGTCGAGAAGGGCGAGAAGGTCCGCATGTACGTCCTCAACGCCGGGCCGAGCATCTGGAGCGCCTTCCACGTGATCGGGTCCGTGTTCGACACCGCGCACACCGACAACGGCATCGCGCACGACGTCCAGACGATCAACCTCGCGCCGTCACAGGGCGGCTGGGTCGAGTTCACGCTCGACGAGGAGGGCGGCTACCCGTTCGTGACCCACGCGTTCGGCGACGCGATCAAGGGCGCGATCGGCGTCCTGCAGACCGCGCATGCGCCCGAAGGCGCCGGCCACGACATGGGCGGCGGCTCCGCCCCCGCGCAGCCCGCCGACACCGCGGCCGCCGACGTCAACGTGACGCTCGGCGACATGTTCGTCAAGTCCGACAAGCCCGAGGTCGCGGCCGGGAAGGTCAGCTTCGCGGTCAAGAACGAGGGCGCCACGATCCACGGCCTGGCGATCACCCCGGCGCCGGCGGCCCAGAGCGGCGGGCTGCTCGACGAGAGCGCGTACCTCGGCAAGGGAGCCGACCTGAAGGGCGGCGAGTCCGAGACCGTGACCTGGGACCTCAAGCCCGGTGCCTATGAGCTGGTGTGCTTCATGGCCGGTCACTACGCTGCCGGTCAGAAGCTCGCGTTCACCGTCAAGTGACGCCCGTCCCGACTTCGGGACGAGGAGGGAGGATCGACGTCATCGGCCGTCTCCGTCTCGGGGGCGGCCGTCGGCCGAGGTCGACCATCCCCGCCGCCGGCGCCTCCACGACGGAGCCCGAAGCGCGGCTACGCGCGCGCGGTTGCCCTCACGAGCAGCGACGCCCCGATCGCGCCTCCGAGGTCGCCGAGCTCCGCGAGCGCGACGGCCGGGGGCCGCTCGGAGGCGAACAGGTGCGGCATCATCGCCTCGCGGATCCGCTCCACGTACGGCTCCCCGAGCCGTAGCCCGAGGCCGCCGCCGATGATCACGGCCTCGACGTCGAGCACGTTGAGCACCGACGCCACGCCGGCGCCGAGCGCGCGGACGGCGCGCTCCATCAGCCGCTGGGCGAGCGCGTCCTCGCGGTCCAGCGCGCGCGCCCACACGCCGCTGGTCAGCCGCGTGCGGCCGCGCTCCTCCATGATCTTGAACAGCACCGTCTTCTCGCCACGGTCGAGCTCGCGGCGGGCGCGCAGCTCCATCGCGTAGCGGCCGGCGTACGCCTCCATGCAGCCCTCGCGGCCGCACGGGCACGGCGCGCCGCCGATCCGCACGCACACGTGGCCGATCTCGGCGGCCGCGCCGCGGCCGAGCCACGGCTTGCCGTCGAGGATGATGCCGCCCCCGACGCCGGTGCCCCAGAAGACCCCGAGCAGCGACTGGTACGGCCGCCCGGCGCCGAGCTGGAACTCGGCGTCGGTCGCGACGTCGACGTCGTTGCCGATCTGGACGGGCGCGCCGCATGCGCGCTCGAGGGCCGCGCGCAGGTCGAAGCTGCCGTCCCAGCCGGGCAGGTTCTTGGCGCCGGTCACCGTGCCCGCGTCGTTGTCGATCTTCCCCGGCGAGCCGACGCCGATGCCGGTCAGCGCCGACGTCTCGACGTCCGCCCCCTCGGCCGCCTCGCGCATGGCGGCGGCGATGGCGTCCGCGACATCGGGCGGTCCGCCCTTCGTCGGCGTCGGGTGGCGCGCCTGGCCGACCACGTCGCCGTCGTCGTCGACGACCGCTGCCTGGATCTTCGTTCCGCCGAGATCGATGCCGCCGCGGTACGCCATGCGCCGACGATACTTCCCACTGGACGGGTGTGCCACACGCGCGAGCGCCGCAGGGTGAGCGCACCGGAATTTCCGGCGCGCCGCGGCGTCAGTCCAGACATGAGCCTTCAAGCAACGCGCCTGTGCCCCACCTGCGGACGACCCGATCCGCAGTTCCGTGACTTCTGCCCCCGCTGCGGCGAGTACCTGCGGTGGGAGGACGACAACCAGCCGCGCACCGCCGTCGCGGCGCCCGCGCCGCCGCTGCCGTCGGAGCCGCCGACCGAGGAGATGCCCGCGCCGGTGAGCCCGCCGGCGCCGGTCCTGCTGCTGCTCGACACGCCGTCGGTCACCGTCGCCGCCGGCGGCGCCGGCACGCTGCGCGGCCTGATCCGCAATCAGAGCGGGCTCGTCGACAACTACGACTTCCGCGTCGCGGGGCTGCCGGCCGAGTGGGTCGGCCCGGCGCCGACCGCGTACCTGCTGCCGTTCGGCTCCGGCGACGGCGGCCACGAGGCGCCGTTCGAGCTGGTGCTGACCCCGCCGCGGGCGCCCGAGGCGGAGGCCCGCCCGTGGCCGCTGGAGATCGAGGCGGTCTCGCGCAGCACCGGCGCGGTCGCCGCCCGTGCCTCGGCGACGCTCGTGGTCGAGCCGTACGAGGAGCTGGGCGCCCGCGCCCAGCCGCAGCGCCGCCGCGGCCGCCGCGGCGGGACGTACGCGATCGAGGTCTCCAGCCGCGGCAACGCCCCCGCGGTCGCCCGCCTGTCGGGCGCGGACACCGACGCTGCCTGCGACGTGCGGATCGACCCGCCGGCGCTGCAGATCGCACCGGGTGCAGTCGCCCGCGCGCGCGTACGCGTGAAGCCGCATCGCACGCTGTGGTGGGGGCGGCCGGTCGAGCACCGGATCGACGTCGACGGGCCCGTGCCGCAGTCGCTGGCGTTCCGTCAGCTGCCGTGGATCCCGTGGTGGGTGCCCGTCGCCGTGGCGATGATCGTCGCGCTCGTGATCGCGCTGCTGGCGCTGCGCGGCGACCCGCCGATCCCGGTCCCGGAGGTGCGCGGCCAGACCGTCGACAACGCCCAGGCGCTGCTCGTCGACGCCGGACTGAAGGCGACGCCGCGGCTGCAGGAGCAGGTCGTCGACGACCCGCGCCAGGTCGGCCGCGTGATCGCGCAGAACCCGGCGGCCGGCTCCGAGATCGACGCCGACGGCGCGGTGATCCTGCAGACCGGCGTCGCCAACCAGACCGTCGGCGTCCCGCAGCTGCGCGGCGCGACGCTCGACCAGGCGCAGCAGATCCTGAGCTCGGCGGGCCTCACGCTCGGCGTGATCGAGCCCGGCGACGCTCCCGGCGACGCGCTCGTGGACTTCCAGAACCCCGCGGCCGGCGACGAGGCCCGGCTGGGCTCACCGGTCACGGTGCGGCTGGCGGTCCAGGAGGACGAGGCGACGCCCACGCCCACGCCCACCGCCACGCCGACCGCGACCGCCGCCCCGGAGGCGCCGCCCGCGCAGTAGAGCGGTCTCTACTGTTCACCGGCGTGCCCGCGCCGTACGCCGACGTGCTCGGCGCCGACGACCCGACCGGGGCGGGCGTCGGCCAGCGGGCCATGATCTCGAGCGTCGTGCCGCGGATCTACGAGCGGGTCTGGCGGCCGCTGCTGGCGCCGCTGCTGATGGCGGGGCGGCGCGACGAGCGGGCGATGGCGCTCGCGATGCTGGCGATCGGTCCCGGCGACAGCGTGCTCGACGTCGGGTGCGGGCCTGGCAACTTCACGCGCGCGTTCGCGCGCGCGAGCGGCGACGGGCTGGTGGTCGGGCTCGACGCGTCGCGCACGATGCTCGACCAGGCCGCCCGCGAGGCGAACCCGCCGAACGTGCGCTACGTGCGCGGCGACGCGGCGGCCCTGCCGTTCCCGGACGGCAGCTTCGACGCCGTGTGCTGCTTCGCCGCCCTGTACTTCATCGAGCAGCCGCTGCGGGCGATCGACGAGATCGCCCGCGTGGTCGCTCCCGGCGGTCGCGTGGCGCTGCTCGCGAGCGTGAGCCGCGGCCCGTTGCCGGCCGGCGCGGTGGACGCGGTCGTCCGCCGCGCCAGCGGCACGCGGGTCTTCGGCCGCGACGAGCTCACGCGCGCGCTGGCCGAGCGCGGGCTGGCCGACGTGCGCCAACGCGTCGCCGGCCTGGCCCAGTTCGTGTCAGCGCGTCAGCGTGAGTGAGACGGTCCGGCGCGCGGGCGCGCCGGCGGTGGGCGTGAACGCGACCGTGATGCGCACCTTGACGCGCTGCGCGCGCTTGAGCGAGCGCTTGGCGGCCTTCGTGAAGCGCAGCTTGACCGTCGCGTTGCCGCCGGTCACGCGCTTCGCGCCGGCGGCGACCCTGCGGCCCGCCTTAGTGGCCTTCGCGCTCACCCGGCCCGCGCCGGACACGCGCACGCGCAGGCTGATGCCCTTGGCGAGCGCCCGGCGCAGCTTCGCGCCGGCGGACCTGACGGTCAGCGCGCCGCCGCCGCCCTGGGCGCCGCGGCCCGCGGGCACGTCGGCCGGACCCCAGTCGGGGTTCTTGCCGCCCGGGATCACGAGCGGGGCGTTCGGGGTGGCGCCGGCGGTCGTGCAGCCGCCCGCGAAGCTCGGGACGGTCACGATCTTGATGCCGGTGTCCTCGGACCAGGCGAGCTGGTTGCCGGACGGGGAGAACGTCGGCGTGGAGTACCGGCCCGCGACGCCGCTGTAGCGGTAGCAGATGCCCGGACGGGTGCTGACGGGCGCCTCGCTGTCCGGGAACGTCGTCGGGAACGACGAGATGCTGTACACGGTCAGCGTCGAGTCGTTCTCGCCAGTGACGAACGCCATCTTCCTGCGGTCGCGGGAGACGTCGCCGCCGCCGACGCCCGGGTTGCCCTCGGCCGTGTCGCTGAACCAGTTGTGCACGAGGTTGCCGGTGTCGCCGTCGCTGATGGTGTCGAGGATCACGTCGTAGTTGGGCATGTGGGTCGGGTCGCTCAGCAGCACCGTGTCGTTGTCGACGAACGACGGGAACATCCAGCCGGTGTGCTTGCCGAGCGCCGGGTCGTCCCAGCCGGTCTGGCGGTCGGCCCACGAGTAGCCGGTGCCGCCCTCGTTGATGCCGATCACGCACTGGGGCGGGAAGCACGTCGGGCTCTGGCTCTGGGTCATCCAGAAGAACGAGTAGGCGACCTTCTTGCCGTCCGGCGAGATCGCGGGGTCGTACGGGCCGTAGAACTGCTTGCCGGGTGCGGGGCGGGTGTCGCTGACCGGCGTGTCGAAGTCGGCGAGCACCTTGCCCTGGCGGTTCAGGCGATGCAGGCGCACGCCGTGGAGGCCGATCATCGTCCCGTCGTCGGCCTGCGAGACGTCGGAGTAGCCGCCGGTGGCGGTCACGCGGTACTGGCGCGAGCCGTCGGACGTCGACAGCCAGATGTCGCCGTCCTTGACGTAGGCGATCGAGTCGGCGCTCGCGGCGGGAGCGGCGACCGCGAGCGCGATCAGCGCCGCGCCGCCCGCGAGCAGTTTGCGGAGGAGGGGGGAGGACATGCCGCCGATGGTCGCCCGCGCCCGCCCGCGCGGCATCGGGGAACCCCCTAGGATCGCCGCATGAGCAAGGTTGTCCACACCTGCGTGCGCGTGCGCGACATCGACGCCTCGATCCGCTTCTACGAGGCGCTCGGCTTCGAGCGGCGGGGCAAGCTGCAGTTCGAGACCGCGTACAACATCTACATGGGCCTGCCGGGCGACGGCGACACGCTCGAGCTCACGGTCAACATGGGCCGCGAGGAGCCGTACGACCTCGGCGACGGCTACAACCACATGGCGATCACCGTCGACGACATCCACGCGACGGTCGCGCAGCTCGCGGAGAAGGGGATCGAGCCGGAGAAGCCGCCGTACCATCCGGGCGGCCGCGCGGAGATCGGCACGATCTGCTTCGTGCAGGACCCCGACGGCTACCGGATCGAGCTGATCGACGGCCCGACCTGGCCGACGCCTCAGGACCCCTGAGCAAGGTGGTGCAGCCCGTTGATGCCGGGCGTGAAGTAGTACTCGCCGCCGCGGACCGTCACCACGCGTGACAGCGGGCCGAGGAAGAACGGCGGATCCCCGGGGATCGTCATCTTCGCCGTGCCCTGGGTGTCCTGCGGCCCGAGCATCACGTCCTGGTCCTGCCCGAGCCGGAACGCGTTGCCGCCGTTCGCCCACTGCGACTGCACGAACTCGAAGCCGCGGGCGAGGCTCGCCTGCAGGCACATGAAGATCACGCCGCGATCCTTGCCGTCGTCCTCGGCGCCGTCGGGCAGCTTGTCGCCGTACGTGATCCCGCGCCGCATGATCCGGTGGCGGTCGACGAGCTTGCCGTCGAACGGCAGGCTGCGGCGCGGGTTCATGCGCCGCACGTGCGCGCCGATCGGGCACCGCAGCCCGGCGGGGTCGGCGCCGTAGTCGAACGCGTTGTTGCGCGCCTTGTCGGCGACCAGCGCCGGGTCGGGACGGTCGGGCGAGACGTCCAGCGGCGTGCCGTCGCGCCAGCGGCCGACGATCTTCGCCGCCAGCATCTCCTCGCCGCCCGGATACACGGCCGCCGCGTCGCGCAGCTGGCGCCGGAACGTCGCCACGTCCTGATGCAGCTTGCGGTAGACGAGGAAGGAGCCGTTCCTGCCGAAGCCGTCCGGCGGCGGCGCCGGCGTCGTCGCGCCCTGCTCGTCCTCGTAGCCGAGCAGCAGCTCGCCCGGCTTGATCGGGCGCCAGCCGTCGCCGTCGACGGCGCCCGCGCCGGGCCCGTCGTCGAAGCCGCTGCCCTCGATCGCCGGCTGCGCGAACCCGTCGGCATAGCCGAAGTGCTCGCGCCCGCCCTCGAGCGCCGCCCCGAGCTGGAAGCAGACGACCGAGGCGCCGCCGGTGCGTTCGACGGCGCTGCGGATCTGGTTGTTGCGCGTCTCCAGCGCCGCTTCGTTCATGGCGCTGATCATCACCAGCACGTGGACGTCGCCGTCGCGGAACGGCGCCTCCCAGTGCTCCGGCGCGCTGTCGCCGATGTCGCCGAGCACGGTCGCGCGCGACGCCATGCCGTTGCGGAACTCGTCCGGGAACGCGGCCAGCGACCGCTCGGCGAGGCCGAGGGCGCGCAGCCCCTGGTAGCTGAACGCCAGGTTGATCCCGGACTCGGGCTTCTCGGTCCAGCGCTCGGCCGTGATCACGTGCGGGATGAACTCGGCGAGCGCGGAGCGCGCCTTCGCGGCGTCGGTGATCTTCAGGAACACGTAGCCGGCGTACGGGAGCCGGTAGCCGCGCACGACGAAGCCCTGGATGTTCGGCCGGTCGATCAGAACGTCTCCAGAAAGCGGGACTTCAAGGTCGCGGCGTCGAGCCCCTGGCCCGCCAGCGCGAAGTCGATCAACCGCCGCCGCTGGGCGACGTTGGCCTTCACCTCGCCGACGGTCTGGTCGCCGTACGCGGCGAAGAACAGCGCCGCCTCGAGCTGGTGCGCGCGCATGTACGCGCGGAACGTGCCGGCATTCCCATGGCCCGGGTAGTCGCGGCAGTGACCCCAGATCGCGTCGGCCTCCGCGGCCATGCCGGTGCGCAGGCCCTCGAGGTAGACGTCGACGTCGCCGTCGAAGTTGCTCGAGAACAGAAGCCGCGGCGCGCTGAGCGTGTCGTGGTGGCGCTGGCCGTGACCCTGGAACTTGAGCTCGTCGATCACGACCCAGCGGGCGATGTGCGTGCCCGGGACGCGGGCGAGCGGGCTCGCGTCGCCGTCGCCGAGCGTGTTCAGGTGCTCGGCGAGCGGCTGCGCGTGGCCGTCCTTGATCGGCGTCAGGACGGTGAGCGCGTACGCCTGACCGGAGACGTTGCGGCTCACAGGTCCCCCTGCACGCTGTGCAGCATCCGCTCGTACTCGCGCCGGAACTCGTCCGGGCTCATGCCGTCGGCGCGGCGCCGCAGGTCCTCGAGCGCCGCGACCACGCGCTTGGCGGAGATGATCTCGGTCGTCGTCGCTCCCGGATAGGCGGACCAGTAGTGGTTGGCGACGTACTCGTTGGCGCGGATGTAGCGCTTGAACGGCTCGACGGGGATCGGGCCCGGAAATCCGTACGACGTGCCCCAGATCCCCTTCATGCGCGCCGGCACGACCTCGCTGAACGCGTCGATGTACTGATCCCAGAGGCCGTTGAAGTTGCTCTCGAAGAACAGGTACCGGTAGTGGAGCTTCTCGCCGCCGGGCAGGGCCGGGAT
>DASSUW010000038.1:0-12018 GCA_035706585.1 Solirubrobacteraceae bacterium
GCTGGTCCTCGCCGAGCTGCTGGCGGGGGTCGAGCACAAGATCGGGCGCTTCTTCGGGCGCGCGCGCGTCCGCGGTCGCAAGCGCCGCGTCCAGGCGCTCCAGCCGCTCACCACCGGCGCAGCGAGCCTGACCGACGCCGCTCGCGCCGGCGCCGCCCTCGCACCCGAGCTGGTCTACCGCACGTTCGCCTACGCCGCCCACCCGTCCTGGACCCGCGGCCACACGTTCACGGTCGCGCAGGCGATCGTCGGCGACCCGCCGGAGACCTGGTACCTGCAGGCGCGCGACGGCGCCGGCCTGACGGTCTCGACCACCGCGCCGCAGACCGCGCCCGCGGCGACCGTCACGATGTCGCGCGAGACGTTCGACCGGATGCTCCGCGGCGAGCCGCTCCCGAGCGGCACGCGCCCGTCGATCCGCGGCGACCGCCACGCCGTCGAGCTCATGCGCGCCTGGACCGAGCGCGCGCGCTGATCCGAAGTCAGAGCGCGGACGCGGCGATCTCCTCGCCGCGCACGAGATGGTCCTCCAGCGCCGCCGCCGACGCCCGCACCGAGCCCTGCTGGAACACCTCGACCAGGTGCTGGTGATCGGCCACCAGGGCCGGCATGTCGTCCAGCGCTCGATCGGCGACGGACAGCACGAGCCGCAGCTCCATCAGCGCTCCCTGCGCCGAGCGGGTCAGCCGCCGCGATCCGGCCGCGGCGACGATCGCCAGGTGAAACGCCATGTCGCCCTCGACGAGCGCGCGCTCGTCACCGGTGATCGCGGCGTCGCCCATGCGCTCGATCGCCGCGTGCAGCCAGCTCACGTCCACGGTCTCGCGGCCCAGCATCGCCTCCAGCCCGGCGCGCTCGTACACGCGCCGCGCCGCGTAGATGTCGTGCAGCTCGTCGCGGGTCAGCGGAGCGACCTCCAGGCCGCGCTGGAGCGAGTGAACGACGAGCCCGTCCTGCTCGAGCTCGGCCAGCGCGGCCCGGACCGTCGCGGGAGGGGAGTCCACGTGCGCGGCGAGGTCACCGGCCACGAGCGGGGTCCCGGGAGCGAACAACCCCGACAGGAGCGCCTCGCGCAGCTCGGCCGCGATCGTGGTCGCCGCGGACGCCCGGCGGATCGGGAGAACGCTCATCGGTCGGCGACCCTTCCAACCATCGCCCGACGTTAGACCGGTCGCTTCCGAGCCGTCAAGCCACCTGAAATCGGGCAATCTGAAGAACATCCCGGACGGTCCGGCGAGGCCGGCCGATTCCGACCGGCCGACCTCATAGCCTGCATGGTCCGTGTCCGCACCCGGCTGTGCCCATCTCCACGTCCACTCCGAGTACTCGCTGCTCGACGGCGCCTGCAACATCGACAAGCTCGCCGAGCGCGCCGCAAGCTTCGATCAGCCCGCCCTGGCGCTGACCGACCACGGCGTCATGAACGGCGCCGTGGAGCTCTACAAGGCGACCAGGAAGCACAACGTCAAGCCGATCGTCGGCGTCGAGGCGTACTTCGTCGACGACCGTCACAGCCGCGATCCCAAGGTGGAGCGCAACCACCTCACGCTGCTCGCGCAGAGCGACCAGGGCCTGCGCAACCTCGTCAAGCTCTCGAGCACCGGCTTCCTCGAGGGCCTGCACCGAGGCAAGCCGGGCGTCGACCTCGAGATCCTCGAGCGGCACGCCGACGGCGTCATCTGCCTCAGCGGCTGCCTCGCCGCCCGCGCCAGCCAGCGGATCGTCGACGGCAGGCTCGACGACGCCCGGGCTCACCTGAGCGATCTGATCCAGGTGTTCGGGCCGGAGGACGTCTACTTCGAGGTCCAGAAGAACGGGCTCGCCGAGCAGGACCGCGTCAACGAGGCGATGCAGCGCTTCGCGCAGGAGATGGGGCAGCCGCTCGTCGCGACCGCCGACGTCCACTACCTCAGCGCGGACGACTTCAACCACCACGCCGCGCTGCTCTGCGTGCAGACGAAATCGACGCTCGAGCAGCCGAAGATGCGCTTCGAGCGCAACGAGTTCTTCCTGAAGTCGACCGAGCAGATGGTCGAGGCGTTCGCCGACATGCCGCAGGCGGTCGCGAGCACGCTCGAGATCGCAGAGCGCTGCAACGTCGAGATCGAGCTCGGCAAGCACCTGATCCCGCGGTTCGACTGCCCGGACGGCAAGGACGAGCGCACGTACCTGCGGGAGCTGGTCGAGGCCGGGCTGCGCCGCCGCTACGGCGATCCGCCGCCGGCGGAGGCCGTCGAGCGCATGGAGATGGAGCTCGGGGTCATCGACAGCATGGGCTTCAACGCCTACTTCCTGATCGTCTGGGACTTCGTCCACTTCGCCAAGGAGAACGGCATCGCGGTCGGGCCCGGCCGCGGCAGCGCCGCCGGCAGCCTCGTGGCCTACTGCCTGCAGATCACCGACGTGGACCCGCTCAAGTACGACCTGCTGTTCGAGCGCTTCCTGAACGCCGAGCGCGTGTCGATGCCGGATATCGACATCGACTTCTCGGTCCGCGGCCGCGAGCGCGTCATCCGCTACGTGACCGACAAGTACGGAACCGACCGCGTGGCGCAGATCATCACGTTCGGCAAGATGTTCCCGCGCGCGGCGACGCGCGACGCGGCGCGCGTCCTCGGCCACGACTACGGGGTGGGGGACAGGCTCGCGAAGCTGATCCCGGATCCGATCATGGGCCGCCCGCCGAGCTTCGACGAATGCCTGCAGCCGGGCGCCGACCTCGCCACCGAGTACGCGAAGGACCCGGTCGCCAAGCAGATCGTGGATGTCGCGCGCGGGCTCGAGGGCATCGTCCGCAACGCGTCGATCCATGCCGCCGCCGTCGTCATCTCCGACCGCCCGCTGACCGACATCGTGCCGCTGCAGCTGGCCGACGCCGGCACGGGCGAGGACGGCCAGAAGGTCTACCGGACCGTGACGCAGTACTCGATGAAGCCGATCGAGGAGATCGGCCTCCTCAAGATGGACTTCCTCGGCCTGCGCAACCTCGACGTGATCGAGGACACGCTGGCGATCATCGAGCGCTCCGCAGGGCAACCGGTCGACATGAGCGAGGTCGACAGGCTCGACGACCCGAAGACCTACGAGATGATGGCCCGGGGCGACTCGGTGGGCGTGTTCCAGTTCGAGTCCGAGGGCATGCGCGAGGCGCTCAAGAAGGTCCGGCCCGACGAGTTCGAGGACCTCGTGGCGCTCAACGCGCTGTACCGGCCGGGGGCGATGGATCAGATCCCGACGTACGCGCGCGGCAAGCGCAACCCGGAGACCGTGACGTACATCGACGAGCGGTTGCGCCCGATCACCGAGGCCACCAAGGGCGTGATCCTCTATCAGGAGCAGTCGATGCAGATCGCCAAGTCGATCGCCGGCTTCTCCGGCCCGCGCGCGGACGACCTGCGGAAGGCGATCGGCAAGAAGAACCGCGAGGCGATGGCCAAGCTCAAGCCGCTCTTCTACGAGGGCTGCCGCACGTCCGGCACGTCCGAGGACGTGATCGAGTGGCTGTGGACCGTCAACGAGAAGTCGGCCGACTACTCGTTCAACCGCTCGCACGCCGCCTGCTACGCGCTGATCGCGTACCGCACCGCGTGGCTGAAGGCCAACTACCCGGCCGAGTACATGGCGGCGCTGATCTCGTCGGTCATGGACACCAAGGACAAGGTGCCGTTCTTCGTCAATCAGGCGGAGACGATGGGCATCGAGATCCTGCCGCCCGACGTCAACGAGTCCGACCACGAGTTCATGGTGGTCGACGGCAACATCCGCTTCGGGCTCGACGCGGTGAAGGGCGTCGGCTACGCCGCGGTGGAGGCGATCAAGCGCGCCCGCGAGGAGGCCGGGCCGTTCACGTCGCTATGGGACTTCTGCGAGCGCGTCGACTGCCGGGCGGTCAACAAGAAGGCGATCGAGGCGCTGATCAAGTGCGGCGCGTTCGGTTCGACGAGCGCGACCCGCAAGGGCATGCTCGACGTGCTGGAGGCGGCGCAGGGCGCCGGTCAGAAGGCGCAGCTGGACGCCCAGATCGGTCAGGGCTCGATCTTCGACCTCGGCGGCTTCGGCGACGCCGGGCCCGACCGCGCGTTCGCGCCGTCGCACCCGCCGATCCCGACCGACGAGTACGACCGTCCCGAGCTGCTGGCGATGGAGAAGGAGTCGATCGGCCTCTACATCACCGAGCATCCGCTCAAGCGCGTGCGCGAGGCGCTACGCGTGAAGACCGACTGCTCGTGCGCCCAGCTGGCCGACCAGCGCGACGGCGACTGGGTGAAGGTCGGCGGGATGATCACCGAGTCCAAGAAGATCCGGACCCGCACCGGCACGACGATGATGTTCGCCACGCTCGACGACCTCGACGGCGCCGTCGAGATCGTGGTGTTCGAGAAGGCGCTGGACGCGGTCGAGAAGCTGCTGGCGACCGATGCGATCGTCATCGTCCGCGGCCGGGTCGACCACAAGGAGGCGGGCAAGAGCTGCGTGATCGTCCAGGACGCCGAGCGGTTCGATCCGTCAGACGCCGAGATCGCCAAGGCCAAGGAGCAGGTGGCGAAGATCGCGGCGGCGGCCGTGCCGAACGACCTGCGGCGCCGCGTCGACGCCTCGCGCCTGCATCCGGCGGTGATCGAGGAGCTGCGCGACCTGTTCGGCCGCTATCAGGGTGATGCCGAGTTCGTGCTGGAGATGCACACGACCGGCGGCGTGCGCTGCCTGCGGTTCGGCGAGAGCTACAAGATCGCCGGGCGCAACGGAGCGCTGATCGCGGAGCTCGACAAGCTGCTCGGGCCCGCGCTGGCACCCGCCGTCGCGGCTGCGTGACGCGGACCCGCGTCGCGGTCGTCGGACCGGGGGCGATCGGAGCGGCCGTGGCGGCGATGGCCCATCGCCGCGGCGTGGAGCTGCTGCTGTGCGGGCGGACGCCGCTCGAGCGTGTCGTGGTCGACGAGGCGGTCGTGCCCGGGCCGGTGCTGACCGACCCGAGCGCGGTCCCCTGGCGCGCCGACGTGGTGCTGCTCGCGGTCAAGGCGCATCAGACGGCGGACGCGGCGGGGTTCCTGCGCGCGCTGTGCGGGCCGGACACGGTGGTCGCGGTGCTGCAGAACGGGGTCGAGCAGCGCGCGCTCGTCGCCCCGTTCGCCGGTGGCGCGACGGTGGTCCCGGCGGTCGTGTGGCTGGCGACGGAGGTGGTCGAGCCGGGCCGCGTGCGCACGCACAGCGAGCCACGCTTCGTGCTTCCCGCCGAGCCCGCCGCCGAGACGATCGCCGCGCTGCTGGACGGCGTCGAGCTCGCCGACGACTTCCCGGCGCAGGCCTGGCGCAAGCTCGCGGTCAATGCCGTGGCGGGCCTGATGGCGCTGAGCGGCCGCCGCGCGGCGATGTTCCGGCGCCCCGACATCCGCGCGCTGGCCCGCGCGCTCGCGCTGGAGACGCTCGCGGTCGCTCGCGCCGAGGGCGCCGATCTGCCCGACACGGTCGCCGACGAGCTGCAGGCCTGGATGGACGACCTGCCCGCCGACGCCGGCACCTCGATCCTCGCCGACCGCGAGGCCGGCCGCCCGCTGGAGTGGGACGCGCGCAACGGGGTGGTCGCACGGCTCGGCGCGCGCCACGGGGTGCCGACGCCGGTGAGCGATGTGATCGTCCCGCTCCTGGCCGCGGCGAGCGACTAGCACCCGCATGGAGGGAGGCGGGCGCGGTTGTCGACTTTCGGGCGGTATGCGGCCCTAACTCGACAACACGGCACCGCGCCGCTCATCGCCCGCGCGATGGCCGACACCCCCGCCGCCCTACCCAGCCGCGGTTGGCCCGCGCAACGCGAACTCAGAGGTCCCGCACCATCCGGCCCATGACCGGATCGGCCGCGTAGCCCGCGGCCTCCCAGAACCCGCGCGCGGCCTCGTCGTCGAACGCCACGAGCGCCGTCACGCGCGGCGCGCCCACCGCGCGCAGCCGTTCGTGGCCGGCGTCGACCAACCGGCGCGCGATCCCGCGGCGCCGCCAGCGGTCCGCCACCGCGAGGCGGTACATGTTGCCCCGCCAGCCGTCGAAGCCGGCCACCAGAGCTCCCACGACCGCGCCGCCGACGACCGCCACCAGCAACGCGCCCGCCGCCACCGCCACACCCACGCGCTCGGCCGTGTCCTCGGTCACCGCGTGCGCGCTGCGCGACCCGCCCCAGAGCGCGCGCACCGCCTCGATCTCCTCGCGCCGCGCGGGCCGGATCTCAACGTCCACGGGCCTTCAGACCCTGCTTGCGCAGCTTCCATGCGTTGTCGATGTCGGCCTTCTCGACCGCCTTGCCGGCTGCGCCCGGGCCTTCGAACACGCACGGGAGACCCTCGAATCGCGGCTCGCTGAGGAACGCCGCACAGCCCGTGCGGCCGAGCTCGCCCTCGCCGAGGTTGATGTGGCGGTCGACGTTCGAGCCCAGCGGCGTCTTGGAGTCGTTGACGTGCAGCGAGCCGAGCCGGTCGCAGCCCACGACGCGGTCGAACTCGTCGATGACCGACCCCAGCCCCTCGGCCGAGCGGATGTCGTAGCCCGACGCGAGCAGGTGGCAGGAGTCC
This sequence comes from Solirubrobacteraceae bacterium, assembly GCA_035706585.1. GTDB lineage: Bacteria > Actinomycetota > Thermoleophilia > Solirubrobacterales > Solirubrobacteraceae > DASSUW01. Next base: position 6,561 of record DASSUW010000038.1, read on the forward strand.
AGGCAGGCGCCCAGCCGCGGGCCGCCGCCGGCGCCGTCGATCAGCGTCGCGAGCTCCTCGAAGCTCCGGCCGAGCGTGCCGCCGGAGCCGGCGGTGTTCTCGAGGTCCAGCCGGCAGCTGTCCGACTCCGCAAGCGCCTCCGCGATCACCTTCGACGCCCGCTTGAGCGCCGCCGGGACGCTCCCGCCCTTCATGAGCGCCGAGCCCGGGTGCACGACCACGGACACGGCGCCGAGGGCGTCACCGGCGCGCAGCGACGCGGTCAACGAGGTCAGCGACTTGGCCCGCATCTCCTTGTCCTCGGACGCGCAGTTGACGAGGTAGACCGCGTGGATCAGCAGCGCGTCGATGTCGGAGCGTGCGAACGCGTCCTTGTAGGCGGCCACCTTCTCGTCGTCGTAGACGGTCGGCTTCCACTGGCGCGGGCTCTGGTTGAAGATCTGGATCGAGCGGCAGCCGCGCTCGACGCCGCGCTCGATCGCGTTGGCCGGCCCGCCCGCCGGCGAAACATGGGCACCGATCAGCATTGGGCCGGGAAGGCTAGCCGCCCGCGGCAAACGCTCCCCCACGGCATATCCCGGCGTGGCATGCTTAGCGCCATGCGGGTACGGTTCCCTCCCTCGCCGACAGGGGCGCTTCACATCGGGAACGCACGGACGGCGCTCTACAACTGGCTCCTGGCCCGCGGCCAGGGCGGCCGGCTCGTCCTGCGGATCGAGGACACCGACCGCGAGCGGTCGACCCCCGAGAACGTCCAGACGATCTTCGACGCGCTCGAGTGGCTGGGCATCGACTGGGACGAGGGGCCGATCTACCAGTCCGAGAACCAGGAGCGGCACACCGAGGTCGTCGAGAAGCTGATCGCCGACGGCCACGCGTACCGTTCCAGCGCCGGCCCCGACGACGTGAAGGCGTTCAAGGATCGGCACGGCAGCCGCGGCTTCCGCGGTGAGGACGAGGGCACCGGCGCCGTGAGGCTGCGCGTGCCCGACGAGGGCGTCACCGTCGTCAACGACGTGATCCGGGGCGAGACGGCGTTCGAGAACGCCCTGATCGACGACCTGGTGATCGGCCGCGCCGACGGCACCCCGACCTACCACCTTGCGGTGGTGGTCGACGACGCCGACGCCGGCATCACCCATGTCGTCCGCGGCGCCGACCACTACTCCAACACGCCGAAGCACATCCTGATCCAGCGGGCGATGGGCGCGCCGACGCCGGTCTACGGCCATCTCCCGCTCCTGCACGGGCCCGACGGCAAGAAGCTCTCCAAGCGGCATGGCGCGACGTCGGTGCAGGATCTGCGCGACGCCGGCTACCTGCCGGAGGCCGTCCTGAACTACCTCGCGCTGCTCGGCTGGGGCTACGACGAGGAGACGACGTTCCACACGATCTCAGAGCTCCAGCAGCGCTTCCGGCTGGAGCGGGTCTCGAAGTCGCCGGCGGTGTTCGACGAGCAGAAGCTGCGCTGGATGAACGGCCGCTACGTGCGAGAGCTCGATGTCGACGATCTGACGCGGCGGCTGGAAGCGTTGACCGGACGGAGCGGACTCCGGGGTGCGGTGGAGATCGCGCAGGACAAGATCTCCACCCTGTCCGAGTTCTGGCCCCTCACGGGCTTCTTCTTCGACGGCCCGGCGGACGACCCGGCGGCCCGCGAGCGCGTGCTGGAAGCGCCCGGGGGGCGCGAAGCGCTGGCTGCGGCGCGGACCGCGCTCGCCGACGTTCCGGACCCCTGGACCGCGGAGAAGGTGGAGGACGCGCTCGGCCCCGTGGCCGACCGTCTAGGCGTCAAGAGAAAGCATGTTTTTCAGCCATTACGCGTCGCGGTGACTGGAACGACCGTCTCACCGGGTATCTTCGAGACTGTCGCGCTGCTGGGGCGCGACGAAACCCTGGCTCGGGTGGACCATGCGCTCAACGGGAGGAAGGGGACGTGAAGCGGCGCGAAGGCGGGGCCGGCGGCTCAACGATCCGTCCAGACCTGCCGATAGAGCTTGAAGGCGGGGCCATGCCAGGTCAGGAACCGCCTGAACAGATTCCCGTGACGCCCGACGACAGCCTGATGCCGCCTACCGCACCCCCTGCCAGCGCTCCCGCAGCGCCTCGTGCCAAGGGAGGCTCCCGCGAGCCGTACGCGGTCGTCGGCCGTCCGCGCAACGAGGGCCACGGCAAGCGCCTCACGGCCGCGTTCGAGGCGCTCGAGCTGTTCCCGGCGCTCGCCGAGTCGCGCAACCGCCTGCTGGCGCTGATCTCCGAGGAGCATCCGTCGACCGGCGAGGTCGTGCGCGCGATCGAGTCCGACGTCGCGCTGGTCATCGCCGTGCTGCGCCTCGCCAACGGGCTCGACTCGCCGCGCCGCGGGCAGGTCGAGTCGATCGTCGGCGCCGTCGAGGTCCTCTCGCCGGAGGCGGTGCAGCGCCTGGCCGCCGAGGCCGAGACGTTCGAGTTCTTCGAGCGCGGCAAGACGTGGGACGCCGCGCCCGAGCGCTTCCGCCTGCACGCCGTCGCCGTCCAGCGCGCCGCCGACCGGCTCGCCGCCGCTTCGGGCTACCCGCACCGCGACCGCCTGCTCGTCACCGCGCTGCTCCACGACGTCGGCAAGCTCGTGCTCATGCACGCGTACCCGGGCTACCCGCGCCAGGTCCACGGGCCGGCGCGCACGCCGGAGGAGCGGCTGCACTACGAGCGGCGCGAGCTGGGCGTCGACCACGCGCTCGTCGGCGGCGTGCTCGCCCGGCGCTGGAACCTCCCCAAGTCGGTCGCGTCCGCAATCGAGCGCCACCACGCCGAGGACGCTCAGGGCGACGCCGCGTTCGTCCGCCTCGCCGACATGCTGGCGCACTACTCGCAGGGCTCGCCCGTCTCGTCGACCGAGCTGCTCAAGGCGGCCCGGGCGGTCGGCTTCGGCCCCAGCGAGCTGCGCGCCGTGCTCTACGACCTTCCGTACCCGAGCAAGGACCGCCCGCGCTCGGTCGAGCCGTGCCCGCTGTCCTCGCGCGAGCTCGAGGTCCTCAAGCGCCTCGCGCAGGGCATGGTCTACAAGCAGATCGCGCTCGAGCTCTCGCTCTCCACCAGCACGGTCCGCACGCACCTGCACAACATCTACGGCAAGCTCGGCGCGGTCGACCGCGCCCAGGCCGTGCTGCACGCCACCGAGCGCGGCTGGCTCTAGACGCCGCGACTGCGGCATTGACGGACGCAAGTCGGGCGGCTACGCGCCACTCGGGTTGTCCATGCACGATATGCATGCATCAACCGCCCCCCGCGAAACCGGTGCCCCCTCGAGGCCCGCTGTTGGCGGCACAACCGAGGGCGCAGAGTGCCGAGAACGGCGCTGCCCGGCCCCGTCCGGGGGCCGGGCAGCTGCGTCGGGTCAACGGAGCACGGTCGCCGGGGGCCCGGAAGGGGGCACGTCGCGGGCGCGGCGGTGGGGGGATGCCGGCGCTCGGGCGACTGCGGGGGCGGAGACGAGCGACGTCCTCACGCTCGTTAATACGCCGTGAGCGGCGCCGGTATTCCGCCGGCGATCGCGCACGATCCGCGCGGCGTCGACGGTCCGCAGCCCGCGCGGGCATGTGGCATCAAGGACGATGACGCCGTGGCGCGAGCGGCTACTCCCGCGCGGCCGGGGCGCGGCGACGGGCGTGCACGGCGATCGCGATCGCGACGCCCGCGCTGTCGATCAGCACGTCGACCGGCGAGCCGTGGCGGCCCTCCACGAACGACTGGTGAAACTCGTCGCTGATCGCGTACGCGACCGTGATGAGCGCCGCCGGCAGCGGCGATCGCACGCCGAGCGCCCGCTGCCACAGCCACCACAGCAGCCCGTACGAAACCGCGTGGACGATCTTGCGGCCGATCAGGTCGAGCGTGCCCAGACCGGAGTTGAGGTCCGGCTGGGCGGACAGCGCGAAGATCACGGCCATCAGCAGGATCGGCGGTCCGAAGCGGGAAAGCGCGCGCATCGGCCGGTGATGCTGGCAGGATGAGGGGCGAATGATCTCGATCACCACGAAGTCCCCGTACGCGGTGCGGGCCCTCGCCGAGCTCGCGCGCAGCGGCGCGGGCCCGGTCCCGATCGGCGAGCTGGCCAAGCGCCGCGACATCCCCGTGCAGTTCCTCGAGCAGCTGTTCGCGACGCTCCGGCGCGCCGGCATCCTCAAGTCCCAGCGCGGCGTCAAGGGCGGCTACTCGTTCGCGCGCGGCCCCTCGGAGGTCACGGTCCTCGAGGTCGTCGAGCTCCTCGACGGCCCGTTCGGCGCGGGCGCCGAGTCCGTCTTCTCCGACGCGGCCGCCGCCGCACGTGCAATCCTTCAAAACGCCACGATCAACGACGTGGTTGAGCGGGAGAACCGCGCCGCCGGGGCGCACATGTACTACATCTAGCTTCACCCGGGAGGTCGCGATGTTCAGCTGGCTCAAATCGCTCCGGGAACGGTGGTCCAAGCGCCGCGAGGAGCGCCGCGCCACCGCCGGAGAGCGGGCCCTCAGGCGGAACGAGGCCAAGGCGCAACGCCTCTCCCACGAGCGCATGGATCACAAGGATCCGATGGCCCCGGGCCTTTAGGCGTCGACGACCACCGCATCCATCGGACGGTGCCTGCGCGAGCTCGCGGAGAGCTCGCGCAGCGCGTCCACGGGATCCCGCGCGTCTACCCGCCGGTGACGTCCCGCCGCAGGAACACGACGAACGCCCAGGCGACCGCCGGCACGCCGTAGAGCGCCGACACCCACGCCGCCCGGATCACGGGGTCCCAGTCGATCGGCTCGCGCAGGAATCCCTGCCAGGCGTTGAACTGCTCCGACAGCAGGTACGGCTCGAGGAAGTCCAGCGCCGAGATCGAGCCCAGGATCTGCAGCAGGATCGAGACCATGAGCGTGCCGACCACCGCGGCCGCCGAGTTGCGCGTGATCGTCGACAGCAGGATCGCGATCGCGGCCATGCCCAGCAGCGGCATCGCGTAGCTCAGCGTGCCGGCGCCGATCAGCACCAGCCCGCGGCCGACGCCGATCGTGGTCCCCGACAGCGTCGTGAGCGGCTCGAAGCCGAACACCAGGCCGCCGGCGACGGTCGCGATCGCCACGAACGCCGTCAGGATCGCCAGCGTGTAGGTCAACGTCGCGAGCAGCTTGCCCGTGAACACCTGCGAGCGGTCCACCGACCGCGTGAGGATCGTCTTCAGCGTCCCGTTCTGGTCCTCGGCGGCGACGATGTCGCCGGCCACCAGCGCCGTGATCAGCGGCAGCAGCCAGATCGCGCCGAAGAACAGGCACACGAGCGGGACCGCAAGGCCCGTCACGCGCACGTATTCGCCGAACGGCACGCCCTCCGGGCCGCCGCTCGAGTCGGCCGCCATCGCGATGACGAAGATCAGCGGCACCGCGATCGCGGCCCCGACGCCGATGAACGTGCGCTTCTGGGCCACGAGCTTGCGCAGCTCCCAGCGGTAGACGG
>DASSUW010000039.1:0-2313 GCA_035706585.1 Solirubrobacteraceae bacterium
ACCCAGGCGCGCCCAGGGCGCGCTGCAGCTGATGTGGGAGCTGCAGCGCGCGCTCGCCGAGATCGCCGGGCTGCCGCACGTCTCGCTGCAGCCGTCGGCGGGCTCGCAGGGCGAGCTCGCGGGCGTCCTGCTCACGCGCGCCTACCACGAGGCCCGCGGCGAGCAGCGGACGAAGATCCTCACGCCCGACACCGCCCACGGCACCAACCCCGCGACCGTGACGATGGCCGGCTATGACGTCGTCAAGCTCGGCACGGCGGACGACGGCGGGGTCGACCTCGACGACCTGCGCGAGAAGGTCTCGGACGAGACCGCCTCGCTGATGCTCACGAACCCGAACACGCTCGGCGTGTTCGACCGCAACATCGAGGAGATCGCGCGGATCGTGCACGACGCCGGCGCGACGCTCTACTACGACGGCGCGAACCTCAACGCCGTCATGGGCCGCGCGCGGCCCGGCGACATGGGGTTCGACATCGTGCACTACAACCTGCACAAGACGTTCACGCAGCCGCACGGCGGCGGCGGGCCGGGCGCCGGGCCGATCGCGGTGAGCGACCGGATCGAGCCGTTCCTGCCGCGGCCGCAGGTCGTGCAGAACCAGGACGGGTCATACGGGCTGGACTTCGACCGCCCGCAGTCGATCGGCCGCCTGCGCGGCTTCCAGGGCAACTTCGGCGTGTTCGTGCGCTCCTACGCGTACATCCTGTCGCTCGGCGCCGACGGCCTTGCCGAGGTGTCCGACACCGCGGTGCTGAACGCCAACTACCTGATGGCGCGCCTGCGCGAGCTGTGCGGCGAGCACCTCCCGGTGGCGTTCGACCGCACCTGCATGCACGAGTTCGTGCTCACCGGCGGCCCCATGAAGAAGCAGCTCGGGATCAAGACGCTCGACCTCGCCAAGCGGCTGCTCGACCACGACTTCCACCCGCCGACCGTCTACTTCCCGCTGCTGGTCGACGAGGCGCTGCTGATCGAGCCGACCGAGACCGAGACGCGCGAGAACCTCGACGCGTTCGCCGAGGCCGTCGCGGAGATCCTGCGCGAGGCGGGCGAGGACCCGTCGATCGCGCAGAACGCGCCGTACGGCACGCCGGTCCGCCGGCTCGACGAGGCCGGCGCCGCCAAGCGCCCGGTCATCCGCCAGCCGCTGTAGACCTGATAGACACCGGGACCGTGGCGGCACCCGAGACGACGCTGAAGGTGGGCCGCCGCACCGTCCGGATCAGCAATCCGGACAAGGTCCTGTTCCCCGCCGACGGGATCACCAAGCTCGACCTCGCGAACTACTACGCGGCGGTCGCGCCCGCGATGGTCGAGCACACGCGCGACCGGCCGCTGAACCTGTGGCGCTGGAACCGCGGGATCGACCACGAGGTCGTCATCCAGCAGGCGATCCCGAAGGGCGCGCCGGAGTGGGTGAAGCGGGTGACCGTGGCGCGGCGCCGCGGCGGCGAGGTCGAGCACGCGGTCGGCGGCGAGGCGGCGACGCTCGTCTGGCTCGCGAACCAGAACTGCAGCACACCGCACGTGTGGACCGCGCGGGCCGACAAGCCCGACCAGCCGGACCGGATCGTCTTCGACTTCGACCCGCCGGACGACGACGATCACGCGCACCTGGACGCGATTCGCGCCGGCGCGCTGGCGATCGGCGACCTGCTGCGGGAGAAGGGGCTGCAGCCGTACGCGATGACCTCGGGCTCGCGCGGGATCCACGTCGTCGCGCCGCTGCGGCGCGGGCCGGACTCCAACACGGTGCGCACGGTCGCGGGCGAGTGGGCCGAGGAGGTGGCCGCGCGGCTGCCCGATCAGCTCACGACCTCGTGGCGCAAGGAGGGCCGCGGCGGGCGCGTGCTCGTCGACGCCGCGCGCAACACGTACGCGCAGACCGCGGTCGCGCCGTACGCGGTGCGGGCCAAGCGCACGGCGCCGGTGGCGACGCCGCTGTCCTGGGACGAGGTCGCGGACGCCGAGCCGCGCCGGTGGACGCTGCGCGACGTTCCCGCGCGGCTGCGCGAGCGGGGTGACCCCTGGGAGGGGATCGGCAAGGCCGCCGCCGCGTTGCGCGCCTGAGCCGGTGTGCCGGCCGGATCGCCGACGTCCGCGCTCACGTCGCCCGGCCGAGCCGGGCCTGCGGGAGCAGCTCCGCGCGCAGCTCGTCGGCCGCGAGCGCCCGGCCGAGCACGGGCGCGTGCTTGAACAGGTTGTTGCCGGCGACGATCAGCAGCCCGTCCGCCTCCCACGCCGCGATCCCGTCGCGGCTCCACGGGAGCTCGGTGACCCAGCAGTGGCGGCTCTCGCACGGCCGGGGCT
>DASSUW010000040.1:0-5221 GCA_035706585.1 Solirubrobacteraceae bacterium
CCGAGCTCGTGACCAACGCGGTCCGTCACGCCAACCTCGCGCCCGGCGACGTCATCCTGCTGGTGATCGACCTCGAGGACAGCGTGCTGCGCGTCGAGGTGCACGACCCGGGCGGCGGCTTCATCCCGCGGGCACCGGCCCCCGACCCGGCGCGACCGTCCGGGTGGGGGCTGTACCTGGTGGAGGAGCTCGCCGATCGCTGGGGCGTCGACTCCGACGAGAGGACCCTCGTCTGGTTCGAGGTCGATCGCCCCGCGGCGGCGGCGTAGCGGTCGCCACGCCACCGCCGCGACGCGGCGTTACGGGCTGGTCGTCGACAGCGTGAAGACCAGCGTCTTGCTGTAGGTGCCCGTGCGCAGCGGGTCGGTGGCGCCGATCGCCTGCCGCACCTCGATGCTCACCGGCTCGTTGCTCACCGGTCCCGACCACGTCTGGACCGTGGCCGGCAGCGGCGTGCCCGCGACGAGCAGCGGCTGCGGCAGCGAGAACGCGCCGTTGACCAGGTGCCCGGTCGCCGTCGAGCTCGGATCGGCGACGCTGAGCGTCGCGTCACCGGCGGTCGAGATCACGTTCGCCGCCAGCGTGGCCGTGTACTCGCGCGCCACGCCCGGCGTGAACACGCCGAGGTTCGCGGACGGCGACACGGTCAGCGACAGGGTGCCCGGCACCGTCCCGCTCACGTCGCTCGGAACGCTGCGCGAGGTCACGCCGCACTCCTTGTCGGTCACGACGCCGGCCGAGACCTCGAGCCCGCCGAGCAGGTGCTGCAGGAACAGCGGCTCCAGCCACGTGTTCTCCGTGTGGCCCATGCCCGTGTACCAGGCACGGCCGCCGTCGAACTTGTGGCACCACGAGATCGGGTGATCGTCGTCCACGCCGTCGCTGCCGTCGGCCTCCGCGTAGCTCGACTCGTCGAGCGTCAGCAGCACGTGGACGCCGCTGTTGCGCGGGCTGTAGTCCACGCCGCCACCGTTGACGACCGGATTGACGATGCCCTGGTAGTTGTACCACTCGTCCACGCGGTTCCAGGGACTCGAGAGATGCCGCGTCGAGTGGTGCGCGGCGTCCTCGACGATCACGTCGGCGGGGCGCCCGCCCTGCATCCCCGGCAGCCCGTTCGGGTGGTTGCGGAAGTAGCCGCCCACCAGCTGCCCGTACCACGGCCACAGGTACTCGGTGTCGGCCGCCGAGTGGATGCCGACGTAGCCGCCGCCCGCCTGGATGTAGCGCTCGAACGCGGCCTGCTGCGATTCGGCGGGCAGCGTGTCGCCGGTCGTCGACAGGAACACGACCGCGTCGTACTTGGCGAGCACGTCGTCGGTGAACAGCGTCGGCTCCTCGATCGCGTCGACGTGGAAGCTGTTCTGCTCGCCGAGCAGCTTGATCGCCGCGATCCCCTCGTCGATCGAGGAGTGGCGGAAGCCGGCCGTCCGCGAGTAGATGAGGATCCGGAACCGTGAGCCGGCCTGCTCGGCGTCGGGTAGGACGTTGACGACGAACGTGCGCGTCGCCGAGCCGCCGAACGGGTCGCTCACACGCACGCGCGGCATGTAGGTGCCGGGCGTCGTGTAGGTCGTCGTCGGGTTCTGCTCGGCGCTGTCGTCGGTTCCGTCGCCGTCGAGATCCCACGCGTACGTGAGCGTGTGCGACGGCCCGTCCGGGTCGGTCGCCGCACCGCCGAACGAGACCTGCAGCGGCGCGAAGCCCGCCTGCGGCGTCAACGTCAGCCCGTTCGCCGACGGGTTGCGGTTGGATTGCACGACGACCGTCAGCGTCGCGCTGCCGCTGCCGCCCTTGCCGTCGGACGCGGTCACCGTGACCGTGCGCGTCGCGGCGGCGAGGAACGCCTTCGTCGGGTTCTGCTCGGTCGACGTCGTCCCGTCGCCGAAGTCCCACGCGTACGTGACTGCGTCGCCGTCCGGATCCGTCGCGGTGGCCGTGAACGAGATCGGCACGCCGACCCGCACGTTGCCCGTCGGTGTCCGCCCGGCGGTCACGGTCGGTGGCTGGTTCTCGGCCTGGGCCGAGGCCGATGCCGGAAGCGCGCATGACACGGCAACGAGCGCGCACACCATCCTGGTACGTCGCATCCCTTCCCCCCTCCGGCTAATTACGCTAGAGGGACAACGATTACCGCCCGCCGCGCGGCTGTCAAGAGCCGCGGATGTGGAAATGTCTCGACACGCTGACGCGGTTGCGGCGGCGCTGCTTGAGCGTCACGGCGGCCGTGTAGCGACCCGGGCGCAGGCCGTCGAGCGACGCCAGCACGACGTTGACGCGCTTGCCCGGCAGGATCCTGACCGCCCCGATGCCGGTGCTGCGCCCGCCGCGCGGGCCGCGGATGACCACGTCGCCGCCGACCGGGTCGATCGTGTTGCCCGCGTTGCGCACCTGCAGCGTCAGCGCGCGGTCGCCCTTGCGGCCGCTGACGCGCGCCGCGCCCGCGCGCAGCTTGAGCTTGCGATCGGCCGGCGGCGGGTTGAAGCGCAGGCTCCCGATCAGCCGGTAACCGACGTTGACGCCCTTGCGCGTCCGCGTCGGCCGCCCGATCACCTCGAGGCTGCCGTAGAGCGAGTCCCGCGCGGGCACGCGCGCCAGCGAGACGGTGATCGTGCGGCGCGCGCCGCGAGCGAGCGTGAACGAGGAGTCGCTCAGCCGGACGAAGCGCGACAGGCGGCGCCGGCGGTCGGCCGCGACGGTGCCGGTGCGGCTCTGGCGCCACGGCCGTGCCGCGACCGTGACCGCGAGCTTGCGGTTGGACGAGTTCACGACCTCCACGGTGTCCGATACGCCGCGACGGGCGGTCTGCTCGAGCACGGCGGGCGCGATCGACAACCCGCCCGCTGCCGTCGCCGCGGCGGCGCGGCGCGGCGGCCTCGGCCGCGGCCGGACCACGCGCACGCGCATGCGGACGCGCACGGCGTCGCCGTCGGCGGCGAAGCGGAAGACGAGCACGCGCGAGCTGCGCAGCGCCAGGCGCACGGAGAGCCTGCCGCGGCGGCCGACGTCGAGCTTGCGCGTCCCGGCGCGGCGGCCGTGGACGATGCTGCGCAGCTGGACGACGGTGCCGCGCGGCGCCGGCCGCCGCCGCCCGTCGATCCGGCATGTGAGCTTGCCGCGCCAGCGGTACTTGCGACCGGCCGCGAGCACCGGAAGGCCCTTGCGGATCCGCAGCGGGCGCGAGGCCAGGAACACCTCCAGGCGCGGCGCGGCGCAGGGCTTCTCGGCCCCGCCGACGGGACCACCGCCCGGATCGCTGCCCGACGGCGCGCGGATCCGGCCGCTGCCGACGTTGACCGTGACGGTCGAGCTGCTCTTCGGCGGCGTGTTGGCGACCGCCACGCTCTGGCGGACGAGCGTGGCGACGTTCAGCGCTGCGTCGCGCACCGTCACCGTCAGCTCGTGCGGCCCGTCGGCGAACGCGCTCGTCGGCACGTCCAGCGTTGCGGTGCTGACCGACGGGCAGCCGGTGCCGGCCGCGTCATCGGGCAGTTCGACGCACGTGCCGTCCCCGAACGGGGCGTCGGCGAGCGGGACGCCGTCCAGCGCCGCCGCGGCGCGGCTGAGGCCGAGCCCGTCGTCGACCGCGAGCACGGTCAGCGTGAGCACCCCCGATGCCTGGCTGCGCACGCCGCCGACGGCGCCGGTGGGCGCCTGGGTGTCGACGTCCGCGGCGCTCGCCGCGGCGGATCCCATCAGCACTGTCGCCAGGGCCAGGAACGTGACCAATCGTCCGGCCATTCGTCGGCCCAACCAACCAGAGGGCCTGCGCGCCGTCAAGGCACGCTAGGTGTGGAGACCCATCAACACCTCGACCACGAGCTGGTCGAGCCGCTCGTTGTAGTAACCGCGCGTGGCGAGCTCGTCGAGCGCGTCCGCCTCGGCCTTCAGCGCGTCCGGACTGTCGCCGTCGACCGACGGCTGGGCGAGGTCGGGCGCGCTCGCCGCGGCCAGCGCCTCCTTGACCTGCGGCAGCTCGTCGAACGCCGCGGCGCGCTCGGCCAGCGCGGTGTACGTGCGCATGCAGCCGGCCGCGAACTCCCACACGCCCTCCGGGTTCTCGTTGCGATACGCGTGCGCGTCGAAGTGCCGCGGACCGGAGTAGCCGGAGCGCTCGAGCAGGCGCACGAGCAGGAACAGCTCCTTGAGGTCCTCGGCGCCGAAGCGGAAGTCCTGGTCGTAGCGCCCGATGCGCTGCGAGTTGAGGTCGATGTGGAACAGCTTGCCGGCCCACAGCGCCTGCCCGATCGCGTGGTGGAACGAGAGCCCCGCCATCGTCTCGTGCGCGACCTCCGGGTTGAGCCCCACGAGGTCGGGCCTGTCGAGGGTCGAGATGAAGTGCAGCGCGTGGCCGACGGTCGGCAGGAAGATGTCGCCGCGCGGCTCGTTGGGCTTGGGCTCGATCCCGAACCGCAGCCCGTAGCCGTTGCTCTCGGAGTAGTCGACGAGGACGTTGACGGCCTCGCGGTAGCGCTCGAGCGCGTCCCGCGGGTCCTTGGCCGCGCCGACCTCGGTGCCCTCGCGGCCGCCCCAGAACACGAACACCTCGGCGTTCAGCTCGGCCGCGAGGTCGATCCCGCGCATCGACTTGCCGATCGCCGCACGGCGCACCTTGCGGTCGTTGGACGTGAACGCCCCGTCCTTGAACGCGGCGTGGCCGAACAGGTTGGTGGTGCCCATGCCGACGCCCAAACCGGCCGCGTCGAGCGCCGCCTTGAAGCGGGCGACGATCCTGTCGCGCTCGGCGGCGGGCGTGCCCCACGGGATCAGGTCCTCGTCGTGCAGGCTGACGCCCCAGGCGCCGAGCTCGCCGAGCTTGGCGACGGAGTCCACGGGATCGAGCGGTTCACGTGTCGGCCCGCCGAACGGGTCGCGGCCGGGGTTGCCGACGGTCCAGAGACCGAACGTGAAGCGCGGAGCATTCGTTGGGGACATGGCCGAATCCTTTCACGCAGACGTCGCCGGCGGCTAGCAGGTCGGTGGACGCAGGCGTCGCCGGCGGCCACCCAGGTCGGGTGGCCGCCGGCGGAACCTGCTCATCTAGCGCCGGAGCGTGACGGCCCTGCGGATCGTCTTCGTGCCGTCCGCCGTGCGGATCTTGAGGACCAGCTTCGCCCGCAGCGTGCGCACGCCGGCCTCGCGCATCGCCGCCACCAGGTTGCGGCGGACGCTGCGGTCGAGCCGCACCACGACCCTGCGCGAGTGGCCGCCGGCGATCCGC
>DASSUW010000041.1:0-2991 GCA_035706585.1 Solirubrobacteraceae bacterium
AACGCGACCGGCGGGATCAGGTCGCCCGGCCACGGCACCGTTCGCGGCGCGCTGCCGGGGCTGAGGATGCGGGCGCGAGTCGCGCCCGCGCGGCGCTCCTCCACGACCAGCACGCGGTCGCCGTCGACGGCGGCGTCGACCGGGAAGAACCCGCGGTTCGACGCCTGGATCTCGAGCCGCAGTGGACCGGCCGGAGAGCCGGTGTAGAGGCGGCGCTCGACCCGGCGGCCGTGCTGGACGCCGGCAAGGACGGCAACGCGCTGCGGCGACCCGGCGACCAGCACCGCGGAGACCGAGCCGCGGCCGCGGGGGGCGATCGTGAGCAGGCGCCGGGCGGCGCCGCCGCGGCTGGGCACGACGTCGACGACCACGCCGCCGCGCGCGACCGTGCGGGCGACGATGACGTCCGTCCCCGCGAGCGCGACGTCCTGCGCGTTCGGTGCGTTCAGCAACGGCACGGGCGCGGCCCCGGCCGGCGCGGCGACCAACCCGAATGCGACCAGGGCGAATGGGAGGCACAGCCTGGCGAGGGTCATGCGGGGTGCTTACGCGCCGCGCGCGCGGCGGTTCTGCGCGCGCGCAAACCCTAGGGTGTCGCCGCTGTTACCGGGTCACTCCGCGGCGGGCGCGGCGTCGCCCGGTGTGGGCGTCGCGCCGTCGCCGCCGGAATCGGCGAGCCGGTTGCGCAGCTTGTCGCGGATCTCGTCCGGCTCGTAGTCGCTGTGGATCCGCGTCTTGCGCGCGACCACCGCGCCGGTCGCCGCGACGCCTGCAGCACCGGCCAGCCCGAGCAGTTTCCAACGCGCCTTCATGGTTCGCGTACCTTACGCGCCGTGGAAGAGTCCGTGTTGAGCCTCGACGAGGCCATCGCCAACGCCGCCACCGGGGACGTGTGGCTGTTCCGCGGCAAGTCGATGGCCGACCGCGCGATCCAGACGGTCACGAACAGCCCGATCAACCACGTCGGCATGGCGGTCGCGCTCGACGATCTGCCGCCGCTGATGTGGCACGCCGAGCTCGGGCGGTCGCTGCCCGACGTGTTCACCGGCGAGCATCAGCGCGGCGTGCAGCTGCACATCCTGCGCGACGCCGTCACGACCTGGGACCGCAAGTACGGCCAGCGGGCGTGGATGCGCCAGCTGCACGGGACGATCACCAAGGAGCACGAGGACAAGCTCATGGAGGTCATCGAGCAGCTCGACGGCAAGCCGTTCCCGACGACCATGGGGCTCGCCGGCCAGTGGGCCACCGGCCGGATCCGGCGCCGCGAGGTCTCCAAGGAGACGATCTACTGCGCCGAGCTGCTCGCGGCGACGTTCCAGCACATGGGCGTGCTGCCCAAGCGCCGGCCGATCAGCTGGTACGACCCGGGCAAGTTCTGGAGCGGCGACGAGCTCGAGATGGCCGACGGCTTCTCGCTCGGCGAGGAGATAGCGATCCGCTGAGCGGCTCCCCGCGAACCCCTTACCGTGAGTGGGATGGGGATCGTCGAGGCCTCCGGCCTGGTCAAGACCTACGGCGAGGGCCGGGCCGCGCGGACGGTGCTCGCCGGCGTGGACCTGACGGTCGACGCCGGCGAGGTCGTCGCGATCCTCGGACGGTCGGGCTCCGGGAAGTCGACGCTCCTGCACCTGATCGGCGGGCTGGACCGGCCTGACGCGGGCACGATCACGGTCGCGGGCGAGCAGGTCACGGGCGCGGGCGAGAAGGCGCTGAGCGCGCTGCGGCGGCGGCGGATCGGGTTCGTCTTCCAGTTCTTCCACCTGCTGCCGGAGCTGTCGGGCGAGGCCAACGTGCTGCTGGCGGGCCGGGTGCGCGGCGCGCGGCCGGACGCCGGCGAGCGGGGCCGCGAGCTCGTGGACCGGCTCGGGCTGCGCGATGTCGCCGACTCGCTCCCGAGCCGGCTGTCGGGCGGCGAGCAGCAGCGGTTCGCGATCGCCCGCGCGCTCGTGAACGACCCGGTGCTGCTGCTCGCCGACGAGCCGACCGGGAACCTCGACGTGGAGGCCGGCGCCGAGGTGCTGCGGCTGCTGCGGGCGGGCGCGCAGGACGGCCGGGCGGTGGTGATGGTGACGCACGAGGCGGCGGCGTCGGCGATCGCCGATCGCGTGCTGACGCTGCGCGACGGGAGGCTCGTGGAGTGATCGCGCTCGCGTTCGCCGGCCTGCGCGCGCGGCGCTCGCGCACGCTGCTGGCCGCGGCCGGCGTCCTTGCCGCGTCGCTCGTCGTGGGGACGGCGGCGACGGTCGGCTACGGGCTCGCGACCGGCTTCGAGCGCGCCGCCGACCAGGCGGATCTGCCGGACGTGATCGCGCGCTTCGACGACGAGCCGCGGGACACGCTCGACCAGCGGGTGCGGGCGCTGCCGAACCTGGCCGCGCGGTCGTACCGCTGGGAGCGCAACGGCGTCCCGCTGGCGGCCAACGGGCACTTCACGCACGACGGCGCGATCCACCTGCTGCTCGGCGGCCGCCACGGCTATGAGGTGATCGCGGGCCGGGACCTGTCCGGCCGCCCGGGCGAGGTCGTCGCCGAGCAGGGCCTGGCGCGCGCCTGGGACCTCGCGGTCGGCGACACGATCCGCGTCGGCCGCGCCGGCGAGCTGCGGCTGGTCGGCATCGCCTCGTCGCCCGACAACGTCGCCTACCCGCTGGCGCGTGCGGCCCGGGTGTACCTGAGCGACGCCGATGCCGACGCGCCGGCCAACATCGCGCTGCTGTGGCTCAACGACCGCTCGAAGGCCGACGTCACGCTGACGCAGGCGCGATCGGTGTCGTTCGGCCTCGGCCGGCTGGCGTTCGTCACCCGCGACGGCGTGCGCGTGCTGCTCTCGCAGGCCGCGGGTATCGTGATCTCGCTGCTGATGGCGTTCTCGCTCGTCGCGCTTCTGGCCGCCGGGACGATGCTCGCCGCGGGCGCCAACGCGGACGTGCAGCGGCGCCTCGGCGCGTTCGGCGTGCAGCGCGCGCTCGGGTTCACGCCGGCGCGGAT
>DASSUW010000042.1:0-19702 GCA_035706585.1 Solirubrobacteraceae bacterium
CGGCGGCAGACCGCGCCGCCGATGAACCCGGCCGCGCCGGTGACTGCCACGCGCATGGTCCACAGGTTCGCACGCCAGTAGTGGGGTCAGCCGTATGCCGCGCGCGGCGGCCGCGCACTACTCTCCGGCGCCGTGCGCCGCTCGACCGCCGTCCGCGCGGCCGCCGTGACCGTGCTGGCTGCCGGCGTGGCGGCCCCGCTCGTCCGCCGCCGCCTCCGGCTCAAGCCGCCGGTCGTGCTGGGCGCCGCCGCGGCGACGCCGTTCGCCGTCTGCGTGCTGTTCCCCCGCTCGCGCAAGCGGGACTTCCTGACGTGCCTGCTGCAGATGTACGCCTACGTGACGGCGTACAAGATGCCCTACGACGATCCCGAGGCGCTGGTGCGGCGCGTCAAGGTCGCCTATCCGGTCAAGCTGGACCGTCTCGTCGGCGGCGGCACGACGCCGACGCTGCGGCTCCAGCGCGCGCTCGGCACGCCCGGCGTCTTCCGGGCGTGGGAGAAGCTGCTGATCTGGTCGCACTGGTTCTGGTTCGCGTTCCCGCACGGGACCGTGCTGTACCTGATCCTGCGGCACCCCGAGCGCGTCAACCGCGGCGCCGGCCGCATCTACGCGACGTTCGACATCGGGCTGCTCGGCTACTGGGCGATCCCGACCGCGCCGCCGTGGTACGCCGCCGCCGAGGGCTACATGGAGGACGGGCGCACGCCCGAGCTGCGGCGCATGATGGTCGAGTACGGCGAGCAGTTCTGGAGATCCGGCTGGGCCCCTCTGTACGGTGTCCTGGGAGGAAACCCGCTGGCTGCCATGCCCTCCCTGCACTTCGCCACATCCGTATCGGCCGCGCACGTGCTGGCCGAGACGGGGCGGGGCGCGGCGTTGGTCGGCTGGGCCTACACGGCGCTCCTCGGCACCGCGCTCGTCTATCTCGGTGAGCACTACGTGGTCGACCTCATGGCGGGGCTGGCGCTGGCGGAAGGGGTGCGCGCGGGGGCCCCCGCGGCGGTCCCGCTCGCGCGCCGCGTGTCGGCAGCCGTGCAGGCGATCGAGGTGCGGGCGCGCGCATGAGCGACCCTTCGTCCGCTCCCGTCCAGGCGGCGAACCCCGAGCCGCCCGAGGACGACGAGGACGAGGGCGCGCCGCCACGGCTGCAGCTCACCGGCCGCAGCCTGCTCATCTTCATCGGCTTCCTCGCGGCGTCGCTGGCGGCGCTGTACTACCTGCTGCCGCAGCTGGCCGGCCTGCAGGACACCTGGCACCGGATCGAGGACGGCAGCCCGTGGTGGATGCTGCTCGCGCTGCTGTTCACGTTCGGGATGTTCGTCGGCTACGTGATGCAGTTCCGCGGCGTCTTCGGCCGGGCGGAGACCCGCCAGCGGATCGACTGGCGCGAGAGCTACCAGATCACGATGGCCGGGCTCGCGGCGTCGCGGATCTTCGCCGCGGGCGGCGCCGGCGGGCTCGTGCTGATGGCCTGGGCGCTGCGCCGGGCAGGGATGCGCAAGCGCGAGGTGGCCGACAAGACGCTGTCGTTCCTGATCCTCACGTACTTCCCCTACGTGATCGCGGTGATCGTCTGCGGCATCGGACTGCGGATCGGGCTCTTCTCCGGCCCGGACCCGTTCGGCCTGACGGTCGTCCCGGCGATCCTCGCGGTCATCGCGCTCGCGATCGGGCTGTCGATCGCGCTCGTGCCGACCGACCTGCAGCGGCGTGTCGGCCACGTCATCGAGAGCGGCGGCACGTTCGCCCGCGTCGCCCAGAGGCTCGCGCACCTGCCGGCGTCGGCGTCGGCGGGCATGCGCGACGCGATCGCGCACGTGCGCACGGGCGATCCCGCGCTGCTCGGCGCGATCATCTTCTGGGCGTCGCAGATCCTCGTGCTGTGGGCGGCGTTCCACGCGTTCGGCGACCCGCCGCCGTGGGCCGTGCTCATCCAGGCCTTCTTCGTCGGCATGCTCGGCAACCTGCTGCCGATGCCCGGCGGCGTCGGCGGGGTCGAGGGCGGCATGATCGGCGCGCTCGTGGCGTTCGACGTCGACGGCGGCCTGGCCGTCGTGGCCGTCCTCGTCTACCGTGCCTTCACGTTCTGGCTGCCGCTGATCCCGGGCGTGATCGCGTACTTCCAGCTGCGCAAGACGGTGGAGCGCTGGGCGCTACACTATACAAAGTGAAGTGAGGGCCTAGGGGGTAGTGAAGGAGAGATATGCCTAACGACGTCGAGAACGTGATCATCATCGGCAGCGGCCCGGCCGGCTACACGGCCGCGCTGTACACGGCCCGCGCCAACCTCAACCCGCTCGTGATCGAGGGGTGGATGTGGGGCGGCCTGCTGCAGCAGACCACGGACGTCGAGAACTTCCCGGGCTACCCGCAGGGCGTGATGGGCCCGCAGATGATGCAGGACCTGCGCGACCAGGCCGAGCGCTTCGGCGCGCGCTTCATCACCGAGAACGTCACCAAGGTCGAGCCGGCCACCGCCGAGGGCGAGCCGCACACGGTCTGGGTCGACGAGGACGAGTACAAGGCCGAGACCGTGATCCTCGCGATGGGCGCCGAGCACAAGAAGCTGGGCGTGCCGGGCGAGGAGGAGCTCGGCGGCCGCGGCGTGTCCTACTGCGCCACCTGCGACGCGGCCTTCTTCAAGGACCGCGAGACGATCATCGTCGGCGGCGGCGACTCCGCGATGGAGGAGGCGATCTTCCTCGCCAAGTTCTCGTCGAAGGTCACGATCATCCATCGCCGCGACGAGTTCCGCGCGTCCAAGATCATGCTCGAGCGCGCGCGCTCGATGGAGAACATCGAGTGGCTGACGCCGTACGTGGTCGAGGAGTTCCTGGCCGGCGACGACGGCGCGCTCGACCGCGCCCGCGTGCGCAACGTCGAGACCGACGAGACCCGCGAGGTGCCGATGAACGGCGCGTTCATCGCGATCGGCCACGAGCCGCAGTCGGAGATCGTCCAGGGCATCGTGGAGACCGACGACGACGGCTACGTCGTCACCGAGGGCAAGTCGACCCGCACGAACGTGCCGGGCTTCTTCGCCGCCGGCGATCTCGTCGACCACACGTACCGCCAGGCGGTCACGGCGGCCGGCACCGGGTGCATGGCGGCGCTCGACGCCGAGTGGTACATGCGCGACAACCCGCGCGTGCCGACGCCCGAGTCGCTCGAGGGTACGGGCGACCTCGCCGAGCAGCAGTGGGCGCCGGCGATGCCTCAGCCGACGCGCAGCGTGTAGACCGCGTCGAGGTCGCGCGCCTTCGGCTGCACCTCGACCGCCACGTAGTAGACCTTCCGCTTGCCGCTGCGGTTGCGCAGGACGAAGCGCTCCGTGCGGCCGCGCCGCTTGTGGGACGCCTTCGCGAGCGCCTTCTTGCGGCGCACCCGCTTGGCCTTCTTCTTGAACGCGTAGAGCGCCACGTCGTCGCGGCCGGCCGGGTTCGCGCGCACCTTCACGCGCGAGTGCGGCCGCAGGCGGATGCGGTAGACGTCGCCGGGATCCTCGGAGGTGTCGAGCAGGCCGACGAGCCGCTTGTGGCCCCGGCCCTTGTAGAAGAACCGGTCCGGCTTGCCGAACGCCCGGCCGTCGACCCACACGATGTCGTCGTTGGGCTCGCCGGGATCGTGCGGCGGCGGGGCGATCTGCAGCGCGTTGGCGACCGACAGCAGGCCGAAGCCGGTGTCGGGATCCCAGCCCGGGTCGCCGATGTCGGTCGCCGACAGGCGGACCGCCTGGCCGACCTGGTCGGCCGTCAGCGTGGGCCGCGCCGCGCGCACCCAGGCGACGGCGGCCGCCACCATCGGCGCCGAGAAGCTGGTGCCGCTCTGGAACTGGTAGCCGTCCTGGGTCCCGTCGCCGTCGAGCGCCGGCGGCACCGCGGTCATCACGTTCACGCCGGGCGCCGCGAGATCGATCGCCGCGTTGGCGTTGGAGAAGTACGCGCTCTTGGAGTCCGGCGTGGTGGCCGCGGCGGTCAGCACGTGCGGCAGCGAGGCGGGGAACTCGGCCGGGTTGCCCTCGGCGAACTCGTTGCCGGCGGCGGCGACCGGGACGATCCCGCGCGCGACCGCGAACTGGATCGCCACGTACTCCGGCATGCAGAGGCCGGTCGAGGCGTAGCTCATGTTGATCACGGCGGCGCGGTTCTCGATCGCCTTCTCGATCTGGTTCGCCGACCGCGAGCACGTGATCTCCTCCGGCAGCGGCAGGTTGAGCGCACGCGCGTTCGGCCACACGCCGACGATGCCGACGTTGTTCTGCGGCGCCGCCGCCACCGAGGCGGTCGCCGTGCCGTGCGCGTTCGTCACCGGGAACTGCGGGATCGTGTTCGTGTTGCTGGTGACGAACTCGGGGTGGCTCTTGTCCAGCTGCGCGTCGATCAGCGCGATCAGCGGGCTCGCCGGGCCGACCGCCGGCGGGGTCAGCGCCGGGTCCGCGACCAGCGCGCGCCAGTCGTACGGGGTGGCCGACAGCGGGTCGTTCGGCACGCTCTTCAGCGCCGCCGCGACCGTGTTGGGCTGGGCGTAGACGAGCAGGTCTCCGAGCGCCGCCGCGAACGCGCGCGCCCTGTCGCGGGCGATGACGTAGCCGCCGGTGCCGTCCGGGCCGACCTGCCGCGCCCCGAACCGCCGCGCGATCGCGCGCGCCGCGGGCGTCGGGCGCGCGCCCACGATCCAGGTGCTCTGCGCGGCGCGGACCGATGACGCGGTCGCGTCGCCCGGCAGGACCATCGGGGGCCGGGGCGTGGCGGCGGACGCGGGCGCGGCGCAGAGCGCGGCCGCGACCAGCGCGGCGAGGCAGACCTTCATGCGGCCAGGGTAGACACGTGGGTTTCGTCTCACTTGCACGCTCGCGCTCCGCGATTGGGAAGAAACCCACACCAGAGGACGGAAACTTCTCAATCGTCGGCGCCGGCGTGGCGATTGGGAAGAAACCGACACAACGCTCAGTGGCGCAGCAGGGGCGCCGGCCGGTACGCGTCGCCGCCGGTCTCGCGCAGCCGCGCGAGCACGGAAACGACGCGGTCGCGCCCGAGAAGCTCGCCCCATGCGAACGGCCCGCGCGGGTGGTTGAGGCCGAGGACCATCCCGGCGTCGATGTCCTCGGCGGTCCCGACGCCCTCGCCGAGCGCGAACTGCGCCTCGTTGACGAGCTGGCAGACGATCCGCTCGGCGATCGGGTCGAGCGGGTCCGACGGCGCGGCCGCGACGCGCGGCGGCCCCGGCGGGTACGCGTAGAAGCCGCGCCCGGTCTTGCGGCCGAGCCGGCGCGCGGCCACCATCCGCGCCGCGAGCGGCGACGGGCGCCAGCGCGGCTCGCCGAACGACTGCTCGTAGAACGACCGCGCGACCGCGAAGCCGACGTCGATCCCCACGAGGTCCATCAGCGCGAACGGGCCCATGCGGAACCCCGCGCGCCGGCAGGCGGCGTCGACGTCCTCGACCGCGGCGGCGCCTTCCTGGACGATCCGCAGCGCCTCGAGCGAGAACGGCCGGTTGCAGCGGTTGACGATGAACCCCGGCCCGTCGGCGGCCTCGATCACGTGCTTGCCCATCGCCTCGGCCGCGGCGCGCGCCGTCGCGATCGCCGTGGCACCGCTCTGCGCGCCGGCCACGACCTCGACGAGGCGCATCCTCGCCGGCGGGTTGAAGAAGTGCATGCCGACAACGCGCTCGGGCGCCGAGATCTCGGCCGCGATCGCGGTGACGCTCAACGACGAGGTGTTCGTGGCGAGCACGCAGTCGGGCGCGACGAGCTCGGCGAGCCGGCCGAACAGCTCGCGCTTGACGGCCAGATCCTCGGGCGCGGCCTCGACGACGAGGTCACAGTCGCTGAGCGCGGCGAGATCGTGCGCGAGGTCGGGGCCGGGAGGTGCCGCCCTCAGTGCCTCGGTGCTCGGGTCGTAGAGGCGGGTGGGGAAATGCGCGGCCGCGAGCGCCGCGATCCCGGCGCCCATCGTGCCGGCGCCCGCGACCCCGACGACCGTCAAGTCCGCTGCCGCTCGCGCTCGCCCAGCGACACGTGCCGCGCGCCGCCCTCCGCGGCCGCCTGCTCGGCGAACAGCCGCTCGATGTCCGGCGCCGCGCCCAGCAGGTCGCGCTCGAACACGCGCGTCGTCGTCGCCGCCCGCAGCACGTGGGCGATCCGCACGAACGGCGGCGTGCAGATGCGGCGGGCGCGCTTGTCGAACCCGTCGGCGATGTCGCGCGCCGCGCGCTCGACCGGGTAGGACCGCTTGAACGGCGGCCGCATCGCCGCCCGCAGGCGCTGGTAGGCGCGCATCTCCTGCTCGCCCTCGCGCACCATGTCGGTGTCGATCCACGTCGGGTGGATCGTGGCGACGGCGACGCCGTGGTGGGCGACCTCGAGCCGCAGCGCGTTGCACATCGCCTCGACGGCGGCCTTCGACGCGCTGTAGGACGACATCGCCGGTGCCTGCGCGAACGACGCCAGCGACGCGGTGACGGCGACATAGCCGCGCGCCTCGATCACCGCCGGCAGCGCGGCGCGCACGGTCCGGAACGCGCCCAGCAGGTTGACGTCGATCGTGCGCTCCCAGGCGGCGGGGTCGGTCAGCGCCAGCGGCCCGAACGACGCGATGCCGGCGTTCGCCCAGACCGCGTCGAGCCGCCCGTGGCGCTCCAGCACGGTCGCCACGGCGCGCTCGCACGCGTCGGCGTCGAGCACGTCCATCGCGATGACGTCGTCGCCGGCCTCGATGTCGGCGAGGATCGGCGTCCAGCCGCGCCGAGCGAGCTCGGTGCCGGTCGCACGCCCGATGCCGCGGGCACCGCCGGTGATCAGGACGGTCTTCATGCCAAGGCGTTGATGCCCGTTTCCGCGCGCCCGATGATCAGCTTCTGGATCTGGGACGTGCCCTCGTAGAGCGTCGTCACGCGCACGTCGCGGAAGTAGCGCTCGACCGGATGGTCGTCGACGTAGCCGGAGCCGCCGTGGACCTGGATCGCCAGGTGCGCGCAGTTCTGCGCCGCCTCGGTGGCGTACAGCTTCGCGATCGACGTCTCGGTGGTCGAGGGCCGCCCGGTGTCCTTGAGGTGGCCGGCTCGCCACACGAGCAGGCGCGCGGCGTCGGTCTGCACGCGCATGTCGGCGATCATCGCCTGCACGAGCTGGAACGACCCGATCGGGCGGCCGAACTGCTCGCGCTCCTTCGCGTAGGCGACCGAGTGGTCGAGCGACCCCTGGCACACGCCCACGCAGCCGGCGGCGACCGAGTAGCGGCCCGAGTCGAGCGCGCTCATCGCGATCTTGAAGCCGTCGCCGACCTCGCCCATCAGCGCGTCGTCTCCGACCTGCACGTCGTCGAGCGACAGCGCCGCGGTGTCGGACCCGTGCAGGCCCATCTTGCCGTGGATCTCCTGCGCCGAGAACCCGGGCGTGTCGGTCGGCACCAGGAACGCCGCCAGCCCGCGGTGCTTCTTCTCCGGGTCGGTCTGGGCGAAGATCAGCGCGACCTTGGCGTGGTTGCCGAGCGAGATCCACATCTTGCCGCCGCTCAGCACCCAGCCGTCGCCGGTCTTGCGCGCGCGCGTCTTCTGGTTGGCCGCATCGGAGCCGGTGTCCGGCTCGGTCAGCCCGAAGCAGCCGAGCCACTCGCCCGAGCACAGCTTGGGCAGGTGGTGCCGCTTCTGCTCCTCGCTGCCCCAGCGCAGGATCGACGAGCACACGAGCGAGGTCTGCACCGAGATCACCGTGCGCATCGCCGAGTCGTGGCGCCCGATCTCCTCGACCACCAGCGCGTACGTGATGTAGTCGAGGCCGGCACCGCCGTACTCCTGCGGGACGATCGCGCCGAGGTAGCCCTGGTCGGCGATCTTGCTGACGAGCTCGGTGTCGAAATGGTGGTTGCGGTCGTTCTCACGGGCGCGCTCGGCCAGCTCGCGGTCGGCGAACGTGCGCGCCGTCTCGCGGATGAGCTGCTGCTCGTCGGTCAAGTCGAAGTCCATGCCCGTGACACTATCCCTCGCGATGGGAGACGCGTTCACCGTCGTGTTCGGAGGCCTGCTCGCCTTCTTCGTCATCGCGGTCCTGCTGCTCGGGCTGTTCTCCAAGCGCTCGGCCCGCGAGTTCCTGGACTGGAAGCCGACGCGCTCGCCCGAGACCGAGCTGCAGAACGAGATCGACGACGTGGCGCAGATGATCGACGCCCAGAACGAGCTCAAGCGCCGCCGCGGGGCGCCGGAGATCACCGAGGAGGAGATCCAGGCGCGCGTGCGCGAGGACCGCGAGCAGCAGCGACGGTGGCGCGAGTCCTGATCATCGGCTGCGGCTGCCGCGGGCAGCAGCTGGCGCGCGAGCTCGCCGGCGCCGGGCTCGCGGTGCGCGGCACGACGCGCGACCCGGCGCGCACCGGCGCGATCGCCGCGGCCGGGGCCGAGCCCTACGTCGGCGACCCGGATCGCATCGGCACGCTGATGGGCGCGCTGGGCGGCGTCACGATCGTGTGCTGGCTGCTGGGCACCGTGCCCGACCCGGACCTCCACGGGCCGCGGCTGCGGATGCTGTTCGAGAAGCTCGTCGACACGCCCGTGCGCGGTGTCGTGTACGAGACGGCGCTCGCCGCGGGAGAGCGGATCGCGCGCGACGCGGCCCAGCGCTGGCAGATCCCTGTCGCGATCGTCCAGCCGGGGGGGGCGCGCGCCGCAGTCGATCGGCTACTCGGCCTGTAGACGCCCCAGCAGGTCGCCCAGGATCCGGGCGGTGGCGCCCCAGATCATGTGCTCGCCGATCTCGTACGTCGGCGTGCGGAACGGGATGCCGCGGCGCACCAGCCTGCGCTCGCCGTAGCCGGCGGCCAGGTCGTCGAGCCGCAGCTCCAGCACCTCGGCGACCTCGGTCTGCTGGAGCACCCACGCGAAGCCGGGCTCGATCACGCCGACGAACGGATAGATCGCGTAGTTGGTGACGAACGTCGGCGTCGGCGGCAGCGCGCCGACGACGTGCACCAGGTGGGGCGGCAGGCCGACCTCCTCGTGCGCCTCGCGCAGCGCCGTGTCGAGCAGGGCCTCGCCCTCGTCGCGGCGGCCGCCCGGGAACGAGATCTCGCCGGCGTGGCGGCGCAGGTCGTGGCGGCGGCGGGTGAACACGGCGTGCAACCCGCCGTCCTCGAACAGCGGTACGAGCACCGCCGCGTCCTTGCCGCCGTGGACGTCCATCGCCTGCGCCTCCTCCGGCGCGAGGAGCACGGCGGCAAGCGCTTCAGCGGTCAGGCGAGCTCGACCCGCTCTTCGAACATGACCTCGCCCTCGAGCGTGCGGTGGACCGGGCACTTGGCCGCGATCACCTGCAGGCGCTCGATCTGCTCCTCGTCGAGGTGCGCGGGCATCTTGAGGACGAGCTCGAACTTGGTCGGGCAGCCGCGCTCCGCGGGCGTGTATCGGCAGTCGACGGCGAGGCCGCTCGTGTCCCAGCCCTTGCGCTGGGCGTACATCTCCATCGTGACGGCCGTACACGAGGCGAGCGCGGCCGCGAGCAGCTCCTGCGGGCTCGGCCCGAGGTCGTCGCCGCCGGCCTCGGCCGGCTCGTCGACGGTGATCATGTGGGATCCCGTCTGCACGTCGTGGGTGAACTTCTCGCGCTGCTGCGCGATCGCCCGCATCGAGCGGGTCTCGCTGGAACTTCTATTCAGGAGAGCCATCAGTCCAACAGATTGAACACCATGCCCGTGAGGACCTTGGGAAAGAAATATGTACTTTTGGGTGGCATGCTCTCGCCGGTCGCGGCGACGTCGCGCACCTGCTCGACGGGGGTCGCGCGCATGAAGAACGCTGCCTCCGCAGTACCCGTTTGCACCCGTTCGCGTGCCTGTTCCGTGTCGCGCGCGTAGTCGAGCCCGTTGAGGTGCGAGATGTCGTCCTCGCTCATCCCGAGCGCGCCGTGCAGGACGAGCGCCTCGAGGACGGCGGTGTCGAGCTCCCGGTAGGGCTCGGGCTTGTCGGGCAGCGCGGCGGCGACGGTCGCCGGGTCGCGCAGCGTGAGCATCAGCGGGCGCTGGTGGTGGCTGTCGAGATAGCCCATGCGCACCGGTCCGTCGCCGGTCGGCTCGAGCGCGTCGGTCGGCGCGATCTCGAAGTCGCGCTCGATCGTCGCGCGCAGCCGGTCGCGATCGCCGATCGCGGTGAGCAGCCGGTGCGTGGGGAAGACGGTCAGGCCCGGGTCCTGGAGCGCGACCAGGCACATCAGCACGTGGCCGGCGCCGCCCTCGGCGTGGTGCACGCGGGCGGTCTCGTAGCGGTGGTGGCCGTCGGCGATCAGCAGCTCGGCGGGCGCGAGCGCCTCCTGGACCGCCGCATGCGCCCGCGGGTCGCCGACGCGCCAGAGCCGGTGGACGGTGCCGTCATCGTCGCTGACCTCGGCCCACGGCTCGCTCTCCAGGTGCGGCGCGAGCGCTCCCCACGCCGCGCCGGCGGGGTCGTCGTAGAGGCTGAAGATGGGGGAGAGGTTCGCGTGCGTGGCGCGGGTGAGCCGGAGGCGATCCTCCTTCGGGCCGGGGTGCGTGCGCTCGTGCGGGCGGATCCGGCCCGGCCCGTAGTCCTCGACCTTCACGCGCGCGAAGAACCCGTGGCGCGTCCGGCGCCGGCCGTCCGGTCCCGTGTAGTCCTGCTCGAGCGCCCACAGGGCCGGCGCCTCGTCGCGGACGAGGACGCCGTCGCGCTGCCAGCGTTCGAACACGTCGGCGGCGTGGGCGTAGGGGTCGTCGCCCTCCGGGAGGTCGATCTCGACGACGTTGTGCGGCGAGCGCTCCAGCAGCGCGGCGCGCTGCTCGGCGTCGATGACGTCGTACGGCGGGGCGACGACCGGCTGCAGGCCGCCGACGCGGTCGCGGTCGTAGTGAAGGGCGCGGAACGGTTCGATGGTCGCCATCTAGCCCCGAGGCTAGCGGCGGACTCCGAAATCCACGGTGTAGGTGGCGCCGGCGGCATTCGAGACCGGCACGCCGAGCACGAGGCCGACACCCATCTCGCGGTAGCCGCGCTTGAGGATGTTCGCCCGGTGACCCGGCGACTCCATCCATGCCTGGACGGCGCCGCGCGGGGTCGCGTAGGAGCCGGTGCCCCAGGCGAGGTTCTCGCCGAGCATCCAGCCCTCGTCCTCGCGGACGTAGCGGGCCTTGAGGATCCGGTCGACCATCGTCTGGCCGCTCGGCGTCGTGTGCTCGAAGAACCGCTGGTTGACCATGTGCCGCGAGTGGCCGGCGGCGGCCTTGCGCAGCCGCTTGTTCTCGCGCAGCCGCGGCAGCCCTTGCTCGGCGCGGATCTGGTTGTGCAGGCACAGGATCGCGTCGCGGATGCGGCCCTGGTTGTCGCTTGTCGGCTCCAGGTCGGCGTCCGGGCAGTCCTGGGTGAACTTGGCCGGGGCCGGCGCGCGGTGGTGGTGGCGGTGGTGCTTGCGCTTGCCCTCGGCCATCGCGCCCGTCGACGCCAGCAGCGCGGCGGCGACAAGAGCGACGATGAGTGTGCGGAACGTGGCGGTCATTTCCCTCGGCAACCCGGCTGGCTCCTGGAGCTCCGTGGCTTTGCGTCCCGCCCTCGCGAGCGGTTTGCCTTTATCGGGGAGCTGGCTCCCTCTGACCGCGTAATCGGCGGAGTCCGCGTGAGTCTTGAGGCGGATCTAGACGCAAGTTCAGGCCGGGTCCGCCGCGCGCTGCTGCCATACTCGGCCCCGCATCGGGGCGTAGCTCAGCCTGGCAGAGCGCCGCGTTTGGGTCGCGGAGGTCGCCGGTTCAAATCCGGCCGCCCCGATCACGCATCTCGAGGAGGTCAGATGAGCCGGCTGAACCCTGTCGAGCGACGTCTGGAGCGCTTCCGCCGCGAGCCTCCGTCGGTGAAGAACGCCGCCGCCGTCATCGTCATCGCGACGGCGCTCGTCGTGATCGGCGCCGGCGTGGCGATCACCCTGCTCGACCGCGAGGAGTATCCGGACGTCGGCGTCGGCATGTGGTGGGCGCTGCAGACCGTCACCACGGTCGGCTACGGCGATGTCACGCCGGCCCACGTGACCGGCCGGCTCCTCGGCGCGGCGGTGATGCTCCAGGGAACGGCGTTCATCGCGATCGTGACCGCGGTCATCACCTCGACGTTCGTGGCGCGCGCGACGCGCGAGCGCGCCTCGGAGGAGGTGAGCGATCGCGAATGGCTCGCCCGGCGGCTCGACGAGCTCGAGCGCAAGCTCGACGCCCTCGCGGCGGCGCGGGACACTCCCGGCGGATGAGATGACGGAGGCCGGCCGCCGCAAGGCGCCGGCTCGGCCGCGGATTGCCGCCCGCGCTCGCGGTCGGGGGTTGGACGGCGCTGTTGACCGGTGAGCGCAAGTCTGTTTAGGGTCGGCCATGGTCCGCTTCCTTCCTCCGCGCGACCTGCTGGAGCAGGTGGAAGGCATCGAGCGCGGGCTGCGCCGGGGCCGCCGCGTCCGCCTGTTCGGCGTCCTGCTCGCCGCGGTCCAGGGCGCGGTCCTGGTGACGAACGACCAGTGGTTCCAGGAGCTCGCCGACGACGAGCTCGCGACCGTCGACGGCCTGCTGCTGTTCGGCTCGGTGTTCCTGCTCATCCTCGCGGTGCTGCTGGCGAGCTGGACGCGCTTCTGGCTGCACGAGTCCCGGCAGCCGTTCCGCTACACGTACACGATCGCGCCGTTCACGCCGGTCGACGGCGACGCCGAGCAGGCGCTGCTCGTGCCGCTCCACGCCGACCTCCAGGAGCGGCTGAGCATGCGGATCCGGCGGCTGTCCCGGCTCGCGGAGCGCAGCGAGCCGGCGGAGCAGCCGGGCGCCGGCGACGCCGAGTCGCACCTGCACATCTCCGGCGAGTACGCGGTCCGCCGGCGGCCCCCCGACCCGCGCTGGTTCGTCGAGATCTCACCCTGGGTCCGGGTCGGCGGGCCCGATCGCCCGGCGACGCTCGGCGTGCCCGTCAAGTACTGGATCGTGGCGCACAAGCCCGGCGTCGCCGACACCGGCCGCTACCCGCCCGAGCTCGACCCGCAGCACTACGAGGAGATCCTCGAGCGGGCCTACTTCAGCATCGCCACGGAGATCTACCGGCGGATCAGAGAGGACGTGAGCGACAAGATCGCGCTGCTCCCGAGCCGGTGGTTCCGGGCGAGCGCGCTGTTCCACGAGGCGCAGGACTATGCCCGCTCGAACACGCTCGACGCGTACGAGGAGGCGGCGAAGCTCTACGCGGCGACGCTCGACATCTACGACCCCGGCTCGGCGCCGCCGCCGCGGTCGGGCATCCGCCGCCCCGTGGCGTTCGTCTGGCGGCTCGCGATGCGCGCCCTCGCCGGCGCGCGCTGCGCGGTCAGCTACATCGTGCCGCGGCTCGGCCGCGCCGAGGTGCTCGCCGCGCGCGCCCAGGTCGGGTACGCGAACACGCTGCTCGACACGGCGGTGCTCGCGCCGCTCTCCGGACTGCAGGCACGGGCCGTGTTCGAGGCCGCGCCGATCGCGCAGCGCGCCGTCGGCCGGCTGCGCTGGCTGTCCGCCGACGTCAGCGGCCGCGACGACACGTGCTTCGACGCCAACGTCGCGCTCGCGTTCGCGCGCGTCCAGCTGAACGCCCGCAGCGAGGCGCGGGCCGCGCTCGCGCGGGCGTGGGCCGACCAGCCGTCGCGAGCCGATCAGGATCCTCGCTTCGTGTTCGTGCGCGCCGAGCTGGAGGACCGGCTGCTGGCGCGGCAGCCGCTGTACCAGCGCGCGGTCGAGCTCGAGCCGCGGTTCGAAGCCGCCCAGTTCCAGCTCGCCTCGACGTCCGAGATGCTCTGGCGCGCGCGTCCGACGCTCGAGCGCAGCGTCGCCGAGACCGTGCTGCGCCAGTACCGCGAGGTGCTGCGGCTCAACCCGGGCAACGTGTCGGCGTGGGCGAACTCGGCGTACATGTGGTGGCTGCTCGGCAATCTGTCGCAGGCGCGGCAGTTCTACGAGGGCGGGCGCCGGCTGAAGGAGATCAAGCCGCAGGCGTTCGTCGCCGAGCTCGACCACGGCCTCGCGCGCATCGCGGCGGAGCAGGGCAGGTTCGAGGAGGCGTACGACCATGCGGTCCAGGCGGTGGCGGCGATGATCGCCCAGGTCTGGTCGCGCGGCTCGTACGAGGAGTACCAGTTCCGCCGGTTCACGCGCGCGATGCTCGATCGCTTCACGGCCTATCGCGACGCTGCCGCGGGCAAGCGCAAGGAGGCCGACGACAAGGGCGTCCTGAGCCCGACCCGACGGGTGCGGGAATCGGTCTTCGCGTTCGTCCTGTACGACTACAGCCAGGCCTGCCGGCACTACTACCTGCAGACGAACGACTACGCGGAGCTGCAGCACGGTCTCGCCGCCTGCCGCGAGGCGCTCGAGTGCAACCCGCGCTTCGTGCTCGCCACCTACAACCTGTACAAGCTCGAGCGCGAGCTGGAGGAGGAGTTCGCGCCGGGCGACGCGCCGTCCGGCCGCCGGCTCGACCGCCTCGAGGAGCTCGAGCCGGGGTGGCCGGAGGCGGCGCTCTCGCAGCTGACGTGGAACGACACCGAGGCCGCCCGCCTGCGGGCCGCGGCGGCCGAGGACCGCACGAAGGCGAACCGGCGCGCGCGCGAGGCCGACGAGCTCGAGGACGAGCTCCTCGGCAAGCGCGAGTACACGGGCTTCGGCAGCACGCCGACGCCGTCGGGAGGACCGGACGGCGAACACGGCGGCTACGAGCGCGTCGGCCGGCTGCGCGCAGAGGCGGCGCGCCTGCGCGCGCGGGCGCGCGAGCGGGACGAACGGGCGCAGCAACGCGAGGACCGGGCCCGCGACCTGCCGCGCCGGCTGCTGCCGCACCAGTGGCTGTGGAGCGCGCGTGGATTCCGGTGGCGCGTCGTGCGCAGTCGCGGAGCCCGGCGCCAGCTGCTGTGGGAGCGCAACCTCGAGGCGTTCCACGTGCGCGCGCTGTTCGCGTGGTGCCGGTTCCTGTCGGACAAGCCCGGGGGCCAGCATCGCCTCGACCGGCTGCTGGACCTGGTCGAGACGCGTTTCTGGCCCGCCGATCTCGATCTGCTCGAGCTGCGCCACAAGCGCGCGAACGGCGCCGCCGACCCCTGGACCCGCTGGACCCGCCCGGAGGCCGCCAAGGGCTACCGCGACCGCATCGACGAGGTCGTCAACGGGATCCTGATCCGCGACGGAGATCCGTTCGAGGCGCTCCGGCGCCTGGACCGCAGCGGCAAGGACAGCACCGCGGCCCTGATCAGGGTGGCCCACGACCGCGACCGCACGGCGTACCTGCATCACTGGGTCGGGGAGCGCCTGCTCGCGCGCTGGCGCAGCACGATGAACGGCGACAAGCCGGACCACGAGGCCCGGGAGGCGGCGGTGATCGCCCTGCAGCGCGCGATCGAGATCGACCAGCCCGACGCGGTGCTCAAGCTCGCCGATCAGCTCGATGAGCTCGGCTATCCGCAGGCGCGAGAGCCGCTGTACGAGGCGGCCGTCAAGTCGTCGGGCACCGCGCGCCAGCTCGTCGAGCTGGCGGAGCGCTACGAGCGCATCAGGAGCTTCCGGCAGCTGCCGCACCTCTACCGGGAGGCCGAGGCGCGCGAGGCCGCCGGCGCCGAGCGGCACGACAGCGCGTTCTACCGGGCGCGGATCGCCGCCGCCCTGTTCGCGTGCGGCGATCATCGCGGGGCGCTCGCCGAGCTCCGCGGGATCGACGACGACGGCGGGTCGCTCGGCCGCCGCTGGCGTGCCGGGTTCGCCGGCCGCATGCTCGAGATCGGCGCCATCGGCGACCGTGACGCGCAGCTGCGCGTACGCGCGTGGCTCGGCGCGACGCAGCGCACCGCGATCGCCGCCCGCGACGTGGAGCGCGCCGAGGACGCGGCCGAGGCCGCCCAGGAGCTCGCGCGCGGCCCGCACGGCGCTGCCCTCTGGCGCCGCCCGGAGGACGACGTCGACCACCAGCTGCCGATCCTGCTCCCGGTCATCGTCGAAGGCGACCAGCCGACCTTCTATCCGCAGGAGGGCGAGACCGAGCAAGTCGCGCGGATGATCGACACCGACATCCCGGCGATCCGCTCCGCGATCGAGCAGGAGACCGGCATCTTCATCCCGGGCTTTCGGATCAGCAGCTCGCATACGGTCGGCGACCGCGGCTACCGGATCCTCATCCACGAGGTCGAGGTCGAGCGGGGCGTCGTGCCCGACGTCGACGACCCTCACCTGTTCATGCTCGAACGCGCCGCCCGCGCGATCCGCGCCCGGCTGTCGTCGTTCGTGGACATGCAGAGCCTCGAGGCGCTGGTCGACCAGTGGATCGCCGCCAACGGCGAGGACGGCCGCGCACTCGCCGCCAGGGCGCGCGACACGGAGCCCAAGCGCCGCGCGCTCCTGACGCTGGTCAAGCTGCTCGTCGCCGACGGCGTCCGGATCGCCGATCTGGGGCCTGTGCTGGACGCGATCGCGACGGCGACGATCCCGGGGGCGGATCTCCGCAGGCTGGCCACCACCGTCCGCGCGGACATGGCCGGCGGCATCCGCGCCCGCGAGCTGACTGCGGTGAAGATCACGCAAGCGCTCGAGGCCGAGCTCGAGCGGTCGATCCCGCAGGACGGCGACTCGGCGCCGTTCGAGCTGCCGGACGCCGTGCTCGACCAGCTTCGCGACGAGCTGCGCGGCCTGAGCCGTCCGCAGTCGGAGGTCGCGCTCGTCGTACGCTCGCCGGGCGTGCGCGCCGCGATCGCGGAGCTCGTGGCGCCGGCGCTGTCCGGCATCCTCGTCGCCAGTCAGGACGAGGTCGCCGCCGGGACGCGCAGCCGCGGCAGCTGGATCGTCGTGCCGCGAAAGCGGGACTACGCATGAGCCCGCCCGTCCCGGTCACCGTCGCGCTGGGCTACGGCCTCCACGGGTCCGCGAGCCTGAGCGCCGCGCTCCAGACCGCGGTGGCGGACGAGCTGGGGCGCATCGGGCTGCCCGGCGAGGTCCACATGTCGGTGACCAGGCACAAGGTGCCGCGCGCGTTCCGGGTCCGCGTCCACGGGCAGCTGCTGCCCTACGAGCCCGAGCTGCTGATCGCCGTCTGGCAGGGGGTCGCGCCGCCGGACGAGCACGGCCGGCCGTACGCCCGCCGCCACGACACCGGCTTTCCCGATGCCTGGCTGGCGGCGGCGCTGGAGCGCCTCGATCCGGCGCTGCGGGAAGAACGGCTCGAGGCGGTCGCCGTCGAGCTCATGCTCGAGCTGCTGCGGTGCCGCCCCGAGGCCTTGATCGACGACGCCGTGGCCGCGGCGTACGCGCAGGCGGTACCGCCCTCGCTGCTGCGATCGATCGTCGCCCTGACCGGGACGCTGCGCGACCGGGGCCGGGTCACCGCGGCGATCACGACGGCGCACGAGATGGGCGTGTCGCCGTCTGACACGGCCGAGCACGTGCACGCGGCGCTGCGGGACGGCCGGATCGAGGTGCACGTCAACGCCGACGACCTGCCGCAGCTCTACGGAGCGCCCGGCCAGTCGCTGCGCACCGGGGAGTGGAAGGAGCGCTACGAGTGGGTCGAGGAGGGGCTGTTCACGTGGTACGGGCTCCCGCTCCCGGATGCCGTCCTGATCGCCGACGCGGACCTCGAGCGCGGTCAGGTGCGCGTGCACATCGGGGGTGTGCCGGGACCGGTCGCGCGCGGGATCGGGGAGAGCGAGCTGCTCGCCAAGGCGCCGCCGGCGAAGGTCCCCGGGCGCGGACGGCCGGCGATCGACCCGAGGACCGGCTACGCGGCGGCGCTCGTCGGCCGCGCGGCCGCCGACCGGCTCAGCGGCGCCGGTATCGAATTCGTCGACGCCCGCGGGCTGCTGCTCGACTTCGTGGTGCGCGCCGTGCGGACGCACCGGCGCCGGCTGATCGGCATCGAGGAGCTCGACGAGCAGCTCGCGCAGATGCGGGCGCTGTTCCCGGCCGTGGTGCGGTCCGCGACCGCGACGTTCGCGCTCGCGGACCTCGTCCGCATCGCCCGCCTGCTCGTCGACGAGCTCGTCCCGATCCGCGATCTCCGCGGGCTGCTGGATCGCCTCCTGGAGTACGACGCGGCCGCGCTGGGGCCGCCGCGCAGCGACAACGGCGCCGGCGCATCCACGAACGGCGCCGGGCCCGGGGAGGCGGCATTGGAACGGCACGCCGACTTCGTCCGGCGCGGGCTCGGAGACCTGTTCGCGAGCCGCCTGGCGCCCGACGGTTCGCTGTCCGCCGTGCGTGTCGATCGCGCGCTGGAACGCCGGCTCGCGGACGGCGCGCACGTGTCCGAGCGGCGCGCGATCAGGATCCGCGACGCGTTCTGGGAGCTGTGCGAGCGGGCGAGCGTCGACCAGTTCAGCGTCGTCGTGGTCACGACGTCGGGCGCGCGGCGCGCGCTGCGCCGCGCGCTGGCGCCCGAGCTGCCGTACCTCGCCGTGGTCGCGAGCTCGGAGCTCCCGATGGCGGTCGAGCTGACGACCGTCGGCACGATCGAGCCGTAGCGCTCGCGTGAGAGGATCGGCCCGTGAAGGGCTGGATCCCCGTCGCGCTGTTGCTCACGCTCGTGTTCGGCGGCGGCCTGGGGATGCTGTTCGGCGGCACGTTCCTGATCGCGGTGCAGGAGACCGGCACGCCGGCCACGGCGCGGATCGTCGAGTGCCACAGGAGCGGCGGCCGCTACCGCAGCGACGCCTGCACCGGCATGTGGGTCGCGGGCGGGTCGCTGCTCGCAGGCGGCCGGATGGTCACCGGGACCGTCGAGGGCGCCGACTCGGACGACCTCGGCAAGACGCTCGACGTGCGGCTCTCGGGTGATCGCGCGTACACCAGGTCGTGGCGGGTGGCGATCATCCTGCTCGTCCTCGGCGCGGGCGTGACGGCGCTCGGCGTGCGGCTCGTCTGGATGATGGTCGGCGCCCGGCGGCGGCGCGCGGCGTCGATTCCGCAGCCCGCGTCATAGTCCCCGGCTGTGGATGGGATCCACGCGCGCAACACGGCGGGCTACGACGCGCCGATCGGCCTGACCGCCGACCCGGTCGTCTTCACGCTCGTCGACGGCCGGCTCAGCGTGCTGCTCGCGCGCCGGCTCGAGGAGCCCCAGCGGGGCATGTTCGCGCTGCCGGGAGGGTTCGTGGGGAGCGACGAATCCCCCGAGCAGACGGCCGAGCGCAAGCTGCGCGAGAAGACCGGCGTCGGCTCGGTCCACCTCGAGCAGCTGCGCACGTACGCCGAGCCCGACCGCGATCCCCGCGGCTGGCTCCCGTCGATCGCGTACATGGCGCTGGTCGCCCCCGAGGCCCTCCCGGCCGAGGGGCCGCCGGGCCGCGAGGCGTCCTGGCACCCGCTCGACGCGCTCCCCGACCTCGCGCTCGACCACGCCCGCGTCGTCGACGACGGCCTCTGGCGACTGCACGCCCGCGTGGCCGACAAGGCGTGGTTCGTCCGCGTCGCCGGAGGCCTGCTCCCGGACCGCTTCACGCTCGCCCAGGCGCAGCGCCTCTACGAGGCCCTGCGCGGCGAGCCCGTCGACCCCGCGAACTTCCGCCGCGACGTCAAGGCCACCGGCCTCCTCGTCGACACCGGCGAGCACCGCTCCGACGGCCCCGGCCGTCCCGGCCGGGTCTACCGCCGCGCATAGACTGCTCGCATCCGCCCCTGTAGCTCAGCTGGATAGAGCAGCGGACTTCTAATCCGCAGGTCGCAGGTTCGAGTCCTGCCGGGGGCGC
>DASSUW010000043.1:0-5805 GCA_035706585.1 Solirubrobacteraceae bacterium
CGACGGGACGGCGGCGCACGTGGCGCCGCTTGGCGGTCGCCGCTAGGCGGCCGCCGCGCCGGCCTGGGCGTCCGGGAACAGCGGGGCGCGCACGGGGGCGTGCTGCGCCTCGTTGATGACCTGGTAGCCCTGGCCGTCCGCAATAAGGATCGGCGCGCGCAGGTTCGCGCTGAAGTCCGCGAGCTCCGCGCCGGCGCGCACGGTGACCCAGACGGCCACCTGGTCGGACTCGAACCGGGCGCTGTCGGCGTCCGACAGCGCGACCTCGTAGTCGGCGAAGAACGCCCACGGGTTCGTCACGGGCAGCGCCAGCGCCGGATCATCCAGCGAGTGCAGCCACGAGAAGGCGCCGTCGTCGTCCTTGGTGACGACCGCCCAACGGCGGCCGCCGAGGCCGATCAGGCCCGCGGGGAACTCGATGATCGCGCCGGCCTCGATCTCGAGGGTGCCGAAGCGCGAGCTCTCGACGGTCACGGTGGACATGGTTGCTGGTACTCCTTGGGTCCGAGGGATGGGGAGGGGACGGGGATGGATGGGTGCGCGGCGGCTAGCGCAGGAAGTCCATGAGGGACGTCTGCACGATGCTGGCTCCCGCGCGGAGCGCAGCCTGGTAGGCGGCAGTCTGTGAGTTGAGCTCGATCAGTGTCTTCGCGATGTCGGCGTCTTCGACGTCCGACAGCTGGCGCGTGTTGGACTCCTCGATCTCCTGCAGGCGCGACACGGCCGCCTCGAGGCGGTTCGTGACCGCACCGTTCGTGGCACGGATCGAGAGCACGTTGTCGATGTTCGTGTCCAGGCGGCTGATGTCGTTGCGCAGCGACGGTCCGTCGCCGGCGTTCAGGTGGTCGACGGCGTCGCGCAGGACGTCGAGCAGCTTGTTGTCGGCGGCGCCCTGGCCGTCGCCGAGCACCTGGCGGCCGATGACGTTGATCTTCACCGTGACGCCGGGCCCGATCTCGCGCACGATGCCGGGCAGCGCCGGGTCCAGGCCCGCCTCGTCGCCGTGGTAGGTGTCGTCGGCGCCCTGCACGTACGGGGCCGTCGACGTCTCGGCGCCCGAGAACACGTAACTGCCGCGGTACGTCTGGCCGGCGGTCTGCTTGATGCCGTCGATGATCTGCGTGAGCTCGGCCGAGATCGCCTCGCGCGACGTCTGATCCACCGAGTCGCTGGAGCCGGACACGATCAGGTCGCGGGCGCGGGCCATCGCGCGGCTGATCTCGTTCAGCGCGAGCTCGCTCGACTCGACCCAGTCCATGCCGTCCTGGGCGTTCTTGGCGTAGTCGCGCACGCCGTCGAGGCTCTGGCGCAGCGCCATCGCCCGCGCGGCGCCGAACGGATCGTCCGACGGCTTGCTGATCTCCTTGTTGGAGGACGCCTTGAGCTGCGACCGCGTGAGCTTCTCGGAGATCGAGTTGAGGTCGGCCAGCACGTTGCGCGTGACCATCGAGGTGGTGATGCGCATGCTCACAGGCCGACCCTCCCGGTCCGGTTGATCAGGACGTCCAGCATCTCGTCGAGCGTGCTCATCGCACGCGACGACGCCTGGTAGGCGCGCTGGAAGCGCACGAGGTTCGCCATCTCCTCGTCGAGCGAGACGCCGGAGACGCTCTGGCGCCGGTTCTCGACCGCATCGGTGAGCACCTGCGCGTTGCCCTGCTGGCGGGTCGCCTCGCGCACGTCGGTGCCCATCTTGGCGACGAACGAGCGGTACGCGCCGTCGATCGCCGGATTGTCGCGCAGCTGCGAGACGGCGAGCGCGAGATCGGTCGAGCCAGCGGCCCCGGTGCCCGCCGTGACGAGCGTGGGGTTCGCGAGCAGGGCGGCGCTGACGTCGAGCGTCTGCGCGGCCGGTCCACCGCCGAGGTCGAAGAACGTGCCCTGGTAGGCGGTGTTCACCGTGTTCGCGAGGTTCGTGGCGATCGTGTCGAGCGTCGTCAGGTAGCCGTCGAGCGTCCCGCCGGTCTTGGAGACGTCCAAGAGGGCGCCGAGGCGGCCGCCCGGCGACCAGGCGTCGCCGGCCGGCGGGCCGGCCCAGTCCGCCGTGGTCCCGGTCACGACCGGGTAGGTCGTGCCGGCGGCGACCTTGTCGACGAAGCTGACGTTGAGCGTGCCGTCGCCCATGTCCTCGACCGAGATCTGCCCGAACGCGGAGAGGTCGTCGAGCAGCGCGTCGCGCCGGTCGAGCAGGTCGTTCGGCACCTCGCCGCTGACCGTGAACTTCTTGATCGTGTCGTTCAGGGACGCGAGATCCTGGGCGATCTGCTGGACCTCGCCCCCCGGCCCGGACAGGTCCGCGTACTCGGCGTTGGTCTGGTCCTTGGTGAGGACGATCTGGGCGCGAACGGTCTCGAACGCGTCGGCCAGCGCGGCGGCCTTGGCCACGAGCGTCGTCTTGGCCGCACCCTGCTCGGAGACGCTGTTGGCGTTGTGGAGGGTCGACCAGGCGTCCCAGAACTCCGACAGCTGCTGGTTGATGCCGTTCTCGCCCGGCTCGGCAAGCGCGGCCTCGGCGCGCTCGAGCGCGCCGGAGCGCGCCGTCCACTCGCCCAGGCTGGTGTTCTGGGCACGGAACTGCAGGTCGACGAACACGTCGCGGATGCGGCGGTAGGCCTGCACGTCGACGCCGGAGCCGAGGTGGCCGGCCACGCCGGTGGCGGTGCCGCCCACGATCCGGGTCGCCGGCGAGGCGGCGAGCGCGGCCTCCTGCCGGGAGTAGCCCTTGGTGGAGGCGTTGGCGATGTTGTGGCCGGCGGTGTCGATCAGCCGCTGCTGCGCGAGCAGGCCGCGCAGCGACGTCTGGAGGCCGTAGAAGGAGGAGATCGACATCGCCTACGCCTGCAGGTCGAGGGCGCGGTGGACGGGCGGGGCGCCGGGGGCCGGCGCAGGCCCGGAGCCGCCGGTCGGGCGGCCGTAGCCGGGCTCGGTGTCCTGCCCCACGAGACGGGTCAGGTGAGCGAGGAACGAGAGCTCCTGGCGCATCAGGGCGCGGTTGATGC
Source organism: Solirubrobacteraceae bacterium (assembly GCA_035706585.1). Classification (GTDB taxonomy): domain Bacteria; phylum Actinomycetota; class Thermoleophilia; order Solirubrobacterales; family Solirubrobacteraceae; genus DASSUW01. The sequence goes on from DASSUW010000043.1 coordinate 3,000, forward strand.
CGTGCTCGCGGGCGATCTCGGCGAGCAGCCCGCGCAGCTCGGCGGAGCGCTCGCGCGCGGCGGTCGCGGCGGCGGGCGTGACGAGCGAGCACAGGCGCTCGAGCGTCACCGAGGCGGCGGGGACGCCGAGCGCGGCGCCGGCGCGCTGCAGCAGCGCGGCGCGCTCCTGCTCGAGCGTGCCGCGGCGGCCCATCTCGGTCTGGATGTCGGTGAGGCGCGCCAGCACGGCGTCCACGTCACGCGCGCGGATCGCCTTGCCCTGCTCGAGCACGAACGCGAGCAGCTTGCGCGCCGAGTTGATCTGCGTGTCCAGGTGGACGAGCAGCTCGGCTTCCAGGACCGTGCTCACGCGGCGTCCTTTCGCAGTGAGGGATAGAGCTGGGCGGCGACGCCGATGCCGCCGCCGGCGATCAGGCCGGACGTGAGTGCATCCTGCATCGGAGCGGCGTACGGGCCCTCGGTCAGCGTGCCCTCGGGCAGCATCTCGCCGACGAGCTGGTCGAGCAGGATCTGCTCGAAGCCGAGCGCCGCCTTGTAGGCGTCCTTGTCGGCGGCGCTGCCGTTGCGCACGGACGCCGGGAGCGCGCTGGTGGGCACCGCGGGCAGGCCGTTGACGGTCATCAGCGCTTCACCTGATTCGCGATGCCCATCATCTCGTCGGCCGTCGAGATCGCCTTGGAGACGAGCTGGTAGGCGCGCTGGGACTCGATCATCTGGACCATCGCCTCGGCCATGTCCGTGTTCGAGGACTCCAGGGCGCCCTGCGTGATCGCCGTCGCGCGCGGCGCGGCGATCGCCGGGCCGGAGGCGGCGGACGTGACGAAGGCGTTGTCGCCGACCGCGAGCAGCGCGCCCTGCGAGCGGACCGTCACGAGGTCGAGGCGGCCGATCCGGCGGCCGGCGGCGAGCACGGTGCCGTCGGGCCCGATCGAGACCTGGTCCTCGGCGACGCCGTCGGGGACGGTGATCGCCGGCTGCACGAGCGCGCCGGTGCTGGTCGTCAGACGGCGGTTGCCGTCGATGTGCAGGCCGCCGTCGCGCGTGAGCGCGTCGCGGCCGTCGGCCAGGCGGACGCGGAGGAAGCCCTCGCCCTGGATCGCGACGTCGAGCGGTCGGTCGGTCCGCTGTAGCACGCCCTGGCTGAACGCCCGGCCGGCGTCGACGGCGGCGGCGCCGGAGCCGGTGCGCACTCCCTGCGCGGACGAGCGGCCGGTCCCGTCGTACACGAGGTCGCGGAACCCGACGCGCTGGTGCTTGTAGCCCGTCGTGTTCGCGTTCGCCAGGTCGTTGGCGACGGCGTCGAGGCGCTGCTGCTGGGCGGCCATGCCGGCGGCCGCGGTGTTGAGACCCTCAAGCATGCAGCCTCAGTCTTCGGCCCGGCGGCTGGAATCTTGAGCGGTGCGGCGGCGCGGCGCTAGGAACCGGAGACCGCGCCGACCTGCGTGGCGGCCTTGCCGAGCGTCTCGTCGATGGTCTGGATGACCTTCTGGCCCGCCTCGTAGGCGCGCATCGAGGCGATCATGTCGACCATCGACCGGGCCGGGTCGGCGCCGGAGCTCTCCAGGGCGCCCGACTGGACGGTGCCCGCACCCGCGCCGGCGGCGGTGCCGGTCAGCAGCGAGTCACCTTCCTTGCGCGGGTTCGTGACGTTGAAGACGCCGAGACGGCGAGGGTCGACCGTGCCGTCGGCGGCCGTGATCTCGCGCCCGTTCGCGTCGAGCACCGGGGCGCCGAGCGCCGTGACGAGGCGCGCCTGGGCGTCGAGCTGGAACTGGCCGTTGCGCGTGTAGCGCACGCCGTTCGCGGTCTGGACGGCGAAGAAGCCGTCGCCCTGGATCGCGAAGTCCAGCGGCTCGCCGGTCTGGCGCAGCGGCCTGGCGCTGAAGTCGGTCTGGACGTTGTCGACCTGCACCGCCGTGCTCTGCGGGCCGACGGTGGCGCCGGTCGCCGAGTTGGCGAGCAGCAGCTCGTTGAACGTGCGCTGCGAGGTGCGATCGGCCTTGTACCCGGGCGTCGACGCGTTGGCGAGGTCGTTCGCGATCTGGTCCTGCCGGATCTGCTCGGCGAGCATCCCCGAGGCAGCGATGTAGAGCCCGCGGTCCATTCGCACCGGGTCATCGGCCGCGACGCGCCATCCTGTAGGCGTGGAGCCGGTCGTCGCGGTCCAGACGCTGCTGCTGCGGACGCAGCTGCCCGATGTGGCGCTCCGGGAGGGGACGTCGGTGGTCGCCCGCGTGCTGTCGCGCGGCGAGCACCACGGCGTGCTCGTGATCGCCGGGATCCCGCTGACGGCGACGCTGCCCGAGGAGATCGGCAAGGCCGGCGAGACGCTGCGCCTGAGCGTGGCCGACGTCACGCCCGAGCGCGTCACGCTGCGGCTCGACGCCGTCGTCAATCCGGCGGCTCAACCTCCGCCGCCACCGGCCGACCGCCCGCGCGTAACCATCCAGGAGCCGCCGGCTCGCGTGACGGTCGCGGGCGAGGAGCGATCGACCGTCGCCCTGAGCTTCCAGTCGCCCGCCCTCGGCCGGCTCGACCTGCGGATCGAGCTCGCCGGGCGGCGCGTCAGCGTCGGCGTCGAGGTGCCGCCGGGGCGGCCGTACGAGCTCGCCGACGCCGCCGCCGGCCGCTTGCACGACGGATTGCAGGCGCGCACCGGCCTCGAGCCGGCGGTCCAGATCCGCCCGCGGCGGGAGCCGCTCGACCTCTATGCCTGAGCCGGACGTCACCGCCGCGCTGCGCTACACCGGCACCGGGGCGCCGAAGGTCGTGGCCGCCGGCCGCGGGCTCGTGGCGGCGACCATCC
>DASSUW010000044.1:0-7105 GCA_035706585.1 Solirubrobacteraceae bacterium
GGGCGACGACGCCCGGGCGCGCCGGCGCGTCGCGCCGGGCGGTGACGCCGCCGGAGGTCATCCCGGGAACGCGAGCTGGTCGATGAACATGTCGTTGAAGTCCTCGCGGCCGGACAGCTCGACGTACTCGACCTCGTGGACGATCGAGCGCGCCTCGGCGCGCTCGCGAACGCTCAGCGCCGCCATCTTGGCGCCCTCGCTGGCCACGTTGCCGGCCGAGACGATCCGCGGCAGCGCCATCCGCGGGACGAGCCCGATCTTCACGGCGCTGGCCGGCGACAGGTACGCGCCGAAGCTGCCGGCGAGCAGCACCTGCTGGATGTCCCCGACCTCGACGCCGAGCTCGCGCAGCAGGATGGTCCAGCCGGTGGCGATCGACGCCTTGGCGAACTGCAGCTCGCGCACGTCGCGCTGCGAGAGATAGACGCCGTCGGCGAGCATGAACACGCGCTCCTCGCCGATCTTCGTCAGGCGCTCTGCCAGCCGCGGGGCGATCGCCGCCGCGGCCTCGTCCGCCACGAAGCGGCCGGAATGGTCGAGCAGCCCGGCCCCGACCAGCTCGGCCACGCAATCCACCAGACCCGACCCGCAGATCCCGATCGGGTCGGCGTCGCCGATGACCTGCAGCTCCAGATCGTCGGCGATTCGCACGCCCTCGATCGCGCCGTCGGCGGCGCGCATGCCGCAGCGGATCTGCGCCGCCTCGAACGCCGGGCCGGCCGGCGCCGCGGTCGCGAGCACGCGATCGTGGCTGCCGAGCGCGATCTCGCTGTTCGTCCCGACGTCGATGAACAGGCGCAGCCGCTTGTCGCGCGTGACGCCGGTGGCGAGCATGCCGGCGACGATGTCGCCGCCGACGTAGGCGCCGAGCGACGGGAACACGACCGCCGGCGCCCGCGGGTGCACGGCGACGCCGAAGTCGGCGGCCGTGGCGGGCGGCAGGTCGTGCGAAGCGACGATGAACGGCGCCATCGACAGCGGCTCGGGATCGATCCCGAGCGCGAGCTGGATCATCGTCACGTTGCCGACGACCGCGATCTCGTACACCTCGGCGGGGTCGACGCCGGCCTCCTCGCACACCTCGGCCGCGAGCTGGGCCATCGTCTCGTGGGCGCGCGCCTCGAGCTGCGCCAGCGCGCCGTCGTCGAGCATCGTCGCCGACACGCGCGAGATCACGTCGGCGCCGTGCGGCTGCTGGCGGTTGAGCATCGACCGCACCGCCGCCGGCTGCCCGGTCTCGAGGTCGAGCAGCGTGGCGACGACCGTGGTCGTCCCGAGGTCGAACGCGATCGCGAACCGCCGCGCAGAAGTGTCGCCGGGCTCGACCGCGATCAGCAGGTCGTCGCACACCACGGCGGTGACGTCGAAGTGCGCCGCGCGCAGGATCCTGCCGAGCGTGCGCACGACGCCGAGCTCCACGCGCGGCTCGAGGTCGTCGAGCGCGGCCAGCACGCGCTCGACGTCCGAGCGCTGGTCGTCCAAGGACGGCTCGTCGAGCACGAGGTGGCGCTTCTGCACGGCCGGGCGCAGGATCACGTGGCGGCCGACGCCGACCAGCGCCGCCTTCGGCCGCGTCTGCAGCGGCGGCACGTGCACCACGAGGTCCTCGCGCGCGGGCGCGCGGCACGCCAGCCGCCAGCCCTCGCGCAGCTCGTCCGGCGAGAACGCGCGCGGGTCGACCTCGCTGACCGGCACCTCGCCGGCGTCGATCCGCACCTTGCACTTCTTGCACGTCCCGTGGCCGCCGCACGTCGAATCGATCGCGACGCCGTTCCACGAGGCGGCGTCGAAGATCGGCGTGCCTGATGGCACTCGCACGTCGGTCTCGTCCGGCGAGAACCGGATGCGAACCCTCGTGGCCCCGTACGGGGTCAGACCCCTTCCTTCGTCCGGTGGGTCGGGCGCCGTGGTCAAGGGGTCAGACCCCAGCCGCGTCATGTCGTGGCGGCGTTTGCGGTTGCCTGCCGCGCGCGGTGGGCGGCGATCCAGTTCGCGCCCCAGGCGTCATGGCCGAGCAGGAGATCGGCCGCGCGCACGCTCTGGACGCACACCTCGGCCGTGCTCATGATCGCGCTCGTGAGCCCGGCGGCCATCGCCATCGGCAGGAACGCCGCGTTGAGCACGAACCGCTCCGGCAGTCCGAACGAGACGTTCGACGCGCCCAGGCACATGTTCACGCCGAGCGTGTCGCGGATCAGGCTGATCGTCGCCAGCGTCGTCGTGACCGCCTCGGTGTCGGCGCCGACGGTCATCGCCAGCGGGTCGATGATCACGTCCTCGGGCCCGATCCCGTGATCGCCGGCGGCGGACACGATCTTCGACGCGATCTCGAGCCGCTGCTGCGGCGTCTCGGGGATGCCGGTCTCGTCGTTCGCCAGGCCGATGACCGCCGCGCCGTGGCGCGCCACCAGCGGCAGGATCTCCTCGAGCCGGTCGTCCTCCCCGGTCACCGAGTTCACCAGCGCCTTGCCCTCGTAGACGGCGAGCCCGGCCTCCAACGCCTCGATCACCGACGAGTCGATGCAGATCGGGACGTCGACCGCCGCCTGCACCGTCGCCAGCATCGTCGCCAGCAGCTCCGCCTCGTCCACGAGCGGGATGCCTGCGTTCACGTCGAGCATGTCGGCGCCCGCCTCGACCTGCGTGCGGGCGTCGAGCTCGACCGTCGACAGATCGCCGCCCTTGAGCTCCTCCGCGAGCTTCTTGCGTCCGGTCGGGTTGATCCGCTCGCCGATGATGCAGAACGGCTGCCCGGCGCCGATCGTGACGGTCGTCGACCGCCCACGCAGGACGGTGTCCATCAGACCGCCACCGCGCGCCGGCCCTCGATCAGCTCCTTGGCCTTCTTGACGGCCGACGACGCGTCCGCCGAGTAGCCGTCGGCGCCGACCGCATCGGCGTACTCCTGCGTGACCGGGGCGCCGCCGACCATCACGATCACCTTGTCGCGGATGCCGGCCTTCTCGAGCGCGTTGATGTTCGCCTTGAACATCGGCATCGTCGTGGTCAGGAACGCGGAGAAGCCGACGACGTCGGGCGCGTGCTCGTTGATCTGCTCGACGAACTTCTCCGGCGGCACGTTGACGCCGAGGTCGATCACGTCGAAGCCGGCGCCCTCGAGCATGATGTTGCACAGGTTCTTGCCGATGTCGTGCACGTCGCCCTTGACGGTGCCCATCAGGAACGTGCCGATCGGCTTGGCGCCGGTGGCCGCCAGCAGCGGCCGCAGGATGTCGAGCGCGCCCTGCATCGCGCGCGCGGCGATCAGCATCTCGGGCACGAAGTAGTCGCCGCGCTCGAAGCGGGCGCCCACCTCCTCAAGCGACGGGATGAGCGCGTCGTAGAGCATGCGCTCGGGTTCGAGGTCCGACTCCAGGCCGGCCTCGACGCCCTCCCTGACGGCCGGCGCGTTGCCGACCAGGGTCTCGTCGTAGAGCAGCTGCAGGATCTCGTCGTGCGTCATGCGGCGTCGGCTCCCATCTCGAGGCCAAGGGCCCGGGCTTCCTGAATCAACGTGGGGGACAGGTCGGCGATCCGCTCGGCGGTCAGCCGCAGGGTCGGACCGGAGATCGACAGCGCGGCGACGTCGGCGACCGGCGCGGCCAGGCCGGTCAGCCCGACCTCGAGCTCGTCGACCGCGACCGCGTAGCCGTTCGCCCGCACGGCCGCGAGCTGATCGGCGAGCCGCGCGCGCTCGGGGAGATCCGCGGGCGCGCCGCCGAACGCCATCAGCACCTTGCCGACGGCGGTCGAGTGGTACGGCACGCGGCGGCCGACCCACTGGCCCGTGCCGAGGAAGTGGCGGCTCTCGATCTGCGCGAGATGGTCGACGCCCAGCGGGCCCGGGACGGCGAGGTTGATCGTCTCCCCGCTCGCGTCCGACAGCACCTCCAGATGCGGCTGCGCGAGCTCGACGAGCTGGCCGCGGTTCGCGAACCGCCGCAGCACGGGCCCGGGCTCGAAGCGCCCGCGCCGGCCCTGCTGCTGGATCAGGCCCTCGCGTTCGAGCGCGCCGAGCAGTCGCGACGCCGTGCTCTTCGGGAGCGCCGCGTCGTCGGCGAGCTCGGTCAGGGCGCGGGGCTGCTCGGATTCGATCACGAGCGTCAGCAGCTGTGCGGCCCGGTTGATGGTCTGCGTCCCTTGGAACTCTTGTTCCACGGCGAATATATTAGGGTCGCGGCCATGTTCGTCAACTCCATGCCCCGCTACGAGATCCTCAGCGAGGACGCGATGGACGTCCTCGATCGGGGCTGGCGGCGGATCGTCTCCGAGCTCGGCCTCGAGTTCATGCTCCCGGAGGCCGTCGAGCTGTTCCGCAAGGCGGGCCAGACGGTCGAGGGCGACAACCTCGTCAAGCTCGATCCGGAGTTCGTGCTCGAGCAGGTCGCCAAGGCGCCGCGCGAGTTCGAGCTGCAGGCGCGCAACCCCGAGCGCAGCGTGCACATCGGCGGCGACCACATGGTCTTCTCGTCCGTCTACGGCCCGCCGTTCGTGCGCGAGGGCAGCGAGCGGCGCGACGCGACGATGGCCGACTTCGAGAACTTCGTGAAGCTGTCGCAGTCGTTCGACGAGCTCGACTCGCCCGGCGGCACGATCGTCGAGCCCAACGACACGCCGCTCGACTCGCGCCACCTCGACATGGTGTACGCGCTGCAGACGCTGTCCGACAAGCCGTACATGGGGTCGGTGATCTCCGGCCCGAACGCGGTCGACACGATCAGGATGGGCGAGATCGTGTTCGGCGGCGCCGACGCCCTGCAGCGCGCGCCGGTCTCGATCTCGCTGATCAACTGCAACTCGCCGCTGCGCTGGGACGACCGGATGCTGAGCGCGATGGTCGAGTACAACCGCGCGAACCAGGCGGTCGTGATGACGCCGTTCCTGCTGATGGGCGCGATGTCGCCGGTGTCGATCCCGGCGACGCTCGCGCAGCAGATGGCCGAGGCGCTGGCGGGCATCGCCCTGACGCAGCTCGTGCAGCCGGGCTGCCCGGTCGTGTTCGGGTCGTTCCTGTCCAACACCGACATGCAATCCGGGTCGCCGAGCTTCGGCACGCCCGAGTCGGCCATCGGGCTGCTGTGCACCGGCCAGATCGCGCGCCGCTTCGGGCTGCCGTTCCGCAGCGGCGGCGGGCTCACCGCGTCGCAGACCGCCGACGCCCAGAGCGCGTACGAGGCCCTGATGACGCTGCTGCCGACGTTCCTGGCGGGCACGAACTTCGTCATGCACTCGGCAGGCTGGCTCGAGGGCGGGCTGGTGTCCTGCTACGAGAAGTTCATCGTCGACATCGAGCTGTTGCGGATGCTGCGCCACGAGTTCACGCCGCTGGAGATCGACGAGGCGAGCCTGGCGTTCGACGCGCACCAGGAGGTCGGCCAGGGCGGGCACTTCCTCGGCGCCGCGCACACGCTCGAGCGCTTCCGGACGTGCTTCTACCGGCCGCTGCTCTCCTCGACCGAGAACTTCGACCGCTGGACCCGCAACGGCGGCCAGGACGCCGCCGAGCGCGCGGCAAGGATCTGGCGCGACACGCTCGACGCCTACGAGCCGCCGCCGATCGACGAGGGGGTCCGGCAGCAGCTCCAGGAGTTCGTGGTCCGTCGCCGTGCCGAGCTCGGCGACTGACCTCATCTCCGACCGCGCGTACGCGGAGCTGCGCGAGCGGATCGTGACGCTGCGGCTCGCGCCCGGGACGGTCCTGCGCGAGGACGAGCTGATGAGCGAGCTCGCGATCGGCCGCACGCCGCTGCGCGAGGCGGTCAAGCGCCTCGCGCTCGAGAACCTCGTGGCCGTCCAGCCGCGCAGCGGCACCTACGTCACGGGCGTCGACGCCGCCGACATCGTGCACATCTCCGAGGTGCGCGCCGAGCTCGAGGCCCACGCGGCCGAGCTTGCCGCGCGCCGGCTCGACGACGAGCTGCGCGGGCGCTTCCGAGCGCTGCTCGACCGCGTCGGCTCGGCCGAGCGGGGCGCGGGCCAGGACGCGCTGATGACGCTCGACGAGGCGATCCACCGGCTCGTGTGGGAGGCCTCGCGCAACCCCTACCTCGCCGAGACGCTCGAGCGCTACTTCGTGCTCTCGCTGCGCGTCTGGTACGTCGTGCTCGACCGTGTCCCGGGCCTCGGCACGGCCGTGCTCGACCACGCGCACCTGATCGAGGCGATCCTCACGGGCGACGCCGACCGGGCCCGCGCGCTGATGCATGAGCACGTGGAGGCGTTCGAACGCGCGATCATGGCCGCGTTCGACTCCGGATAGCCCCATCGTGAGCGACGCGACGATCACCTTCCTGGTGTTGGGCGTCGCGGTCGCGCTGTTCGTGTCCAACCGCGTGCCGGTCGGCGTGGTCGCGCTCGCGGCGGCGCTCGGGCTGTACGCGGCCGGGGTGATCTCGGCGGACCAGGCGTTCGCCGGCTTCGGTGACCAAACCGTGATCTTCATCGCCTCGCTGTTCGTCGTCAGCGAGGCGCTCGACGCCAGCGGCGTGACCACGTGGGCGGGGCAGCGCCTGATCGCCGCCACCGGGGGCCGCCGCGATCGCCTCGTCGTCGTCCTGCTCGGCTTCGTGGCGCTCCTGACCGCGTTCGTGACCCCGAACGGCTCGGTCGCGGCGCTGCTCCCGATGGCGGCGGTGATCGCCATCCGGCTCGAGCTGTCGCCCTCCAAGCTGCTGATGCCGCTCGCGTTCGCGGCGCACGCCGGGTCGCTGCTGCTGCTCACGGGCTCGCCGGTCAACGTCCTCGTCGCGCAGGCGGGCGACGATGCCGGCGCCGGGAGCATCGGGTTCGCCGAGTTCGCGCTCGTCGGCGCGCCGCTCGTGCTCGGGACGCTCGCGCTCGCGCTGACCGTCGCTCCCCGCCTGCTGCCGGACCGGCGTCCGCGCTCGGTTCCGGTCGACCTCAGCCGCCATGCGCGCACGCTCATGGACCAGTACGCGCTCGCCGCCGGCACCCCCGCTGCGCACGAGGTGCCGGAGTCCCTCTTCACGCGCGACACGGGCGTCGCCGAGGTCGTCGTGCCGCCGCGCTCGCCGCTCGTCGGCGAGCGCATGTTCCCGGGGATGGTGACGCCGAGCGGCGACCTCGTCGTGCTCGCCGTGCAGCG
>DASSUW010000045.1:0-7922 GCA_035706585.1 Solirubrobacteraceae bacterium
GGCGTGTTCACCGGCAGCACCCGCGTCGGCAACTGCACCACCCCCAACGCGACCACCCGCCAGAGCACCTGCGGCATCTACGGCACGATCGCCCCGTCCACCAACACCCGCATCGAGTTCAACGGCATCACCAACCCCACCACGCCGAGCAGCGGCTACACGCTCACCGTCGCGACCAGCTCCGACCCCGCCCCGACCAGTTCCCAGAGCTACACGGTCGTCCCGGCGAACACGCTGACGAACCTCGTCGCGACTCCCGGGAGCTCCGCCCGGTCCGCGACGACCCAGTACGTGATCAGCTTCGCCACCTCGCCGACCGGCGGACTGTCGAACGCCGGCCAGAGCACGATCGACGTCACCTTCCCCGCCGGCACCACGTTCACCAACTTCGGCGGCGCCAGCGTCTACACCGGCAACACCCGCGTCGGCAACTGCACCACCCCCAACGCGACCACCCGCCAGAGCACCTGCGGCATCTACGGCACCATCGGCCCCTCCACCAACACCCGCATCGAGCTCAACGGCGTCACCAACCCGAGCTCTCCCGGCAGCTACCAGGTCACCGTCGCCACCAGCTCCGACACGACCCCGATCACGTCCATCCCGTACGGCATCGCCGTCGACACGCAGCCGCCGCAGACGTCGCTCGCCTCAGGGCCGCCGAGCACGACGACCGACGCGCAGCCGGCATTCACGTTCACCTCGAGCGAGCCAGGCTCGACGTTCGAGTGCAGCCTCGACGGCGCGCCGTTCACCGCGTGCACGTCGCCGTTCGTGGCGCCGCCGCTCGCTGCCGGGACGCATACGTTCCGGGTCCGGGCTCGAGACGCCGCCGGGAACACGGACGCGACGCCGGCCGGTCAGACGTTCACCGTCGCGGCGCCCGCCCCCTCGACACCGCCCGCCTCCCCACCGCCGGCGCCGAAGGCCGGAAAGACGGTGGTCGTGAGCGAGGTCGGCGGAACGGTCCGCGTCCGCCGGAAGGGCAGCAAGGCATTCGTCCCGCTGGACGCGGACGCGGGCATCCCGCTCGGCTCGACCGTCGACACCAGGCACGGCAAGGTCGAGCTGACCTCCCAGCAGAAGAAGGGAGGAGCGGTGCAGAGCGCCACGTTCTACGCCGGCATCTTCCGGGTCACCCAGCGGGGACGGACCGTCAACCTCAAGCTCACTCAGAAGCTCGCCAGGTGCGACACCGGCAAGGCCGGCGCGGCGCGCAAGAAGAAGCGCAAGACCAGGAAGCGGCGCCTGTGGGGGAACGGCAAGGGCCGCTTCCGCACCCAGGGCAAGCACAGCGCGGCGACGGTCGTCGGGACCAAGTGGCTGGTGCAGGATTCGTGTGCCGGGACGCTGACGAAGGTGGCAAGAGGCGTGCTGTCCGTGCGCGACTTCGCGCGGCACAAGACGGTCCGCGTCAGGGCCGGCAAGCGGTACCTCGCAAAGCCGCGGCGCTGAGCACGGCGCCGGCGCACGCGGTCGGCGGGAGTGACACGGATCACACGGCGCCTGGTCAAGCGGCCAGTTCCGTCGTACATCCGCCGAGAACGGCATCGAAACGGGTTCGCGCGCCCGTACATTCGAGAGATCGGGCGGCACCGAGGCTGCCCCTGGAAGCAAAGGGATGAGGACGGACCAAATGACGCGGCGGCCACGGACGGTCTCCGGTATGGCGGGGCCGGGACTCATCGGCGTGCGGCTTGTACCGACGGTGCTGCTCGCAGACGCCGATGCGGACTCCTGCGCGATGGTCCGGGACGCGCTGCTGGAGGGCGTCGGTCCGTCGGACCTGCGCACGGTGCAGAGCGCCCAGGAGCTCGACGACTACCTGCACCACCAGGGCGACCACGAGGACGCGCGGACGAGCCCGTCGCCGTCGCTGATCGTCATCGACCAGGACCTGCCCGGCAACGGCGACTGCGATGCCGTCCGGTCCATCAAGTCAAATCCCGACCTGCGCCGCATCCCCGTGGTCGTGCTCGCCCGCGTCCCGGATCCCGACCAGACCGCCGCCGCCTACGAGGCCGGAGCCAACACCGTCATCGCCAAGCCCGTGACGTTCCTCGCACTCGTGAAGCTGATGAAGGTCTTCACCGCCTACTGGCTGGATGCGGCGGTGCTGCCCCCGGAGCGCGCGTGACCAAGCTGCCCGACAAGGTCACCGTCCTCGTCGTGCAGCGTGACGACGCGCGGCACGCGCCGGTCAGCCAGGCGCTGAAGGCCATCGAGCGGCCGTGCTACGCGATCCACTGGGTCACCACCCCCGCGGCGGCCGAGGCCGCGCTCGACGAGCACCCGCACGACGCGTTCCTGATCGACGCGACCACCGGCGGGCTCGACCTCGCGCGCGTGATCCTGCGCCGCATCCCGCACGCGCCGGTGATCCTGCTCGACGACGAGGCGCCCGACCGGGAGACCGACATCGCGGCGGCCGAGCTCGGCGTCGCCGAGTACGTGACCGACCCCGAGCAGCTCGAGCGCGCGCTGCGGTACGCGATCACGCACCAGCACGCGCTGGCGCGCCTCGCCGAGTCCGAGCAGTGCCACGCGCTCGCGATGCAGGGCGCCAACGACGGCCTGTGGGACTGGGACGTCCGCCGCGACCGGCTGTACTTCTCGCCGCGCTGGAAGCAGATGCTCGGCTACTCCGAGCCCGAGCTCGGCGACGCCCGCGGCGAGTGGCTCGGCCGCGTCCATCCCGACGACCGCGCCGCGCTCACGCAGGCGCTCGAGGCCCACCTCTCCGGCGCCAGCCAGCATTTCGAGCACGAGCACCGGATCCAGCACCGCGACGGCTCCTACCGCTGGGTGCTCGCGCGCGGCATGGCGGTCAGGGACGCGCACGGCCGGGCCATCCGGGTCGTCGGCAGCCAGACCGACGTGACCGACCGCAAGCAGGCCGAGCAGCGCCTGCAGCACGACGCGCTGCACGACGCCCTCACCGGCCTGCCGAACCGCGTGCTGTTCCTCGACCGGCTCGACCAGGCGATCCGCCGTGCCCAGCGCGCGCACCCGCAGGCCGCCGCCGCGGTGCTGTTCCTCGACCTCGACCGCTTCAAGCTCGTCAACGACTCGCTCGGCCACCAGGTCGGCGACGAGCTGCTGATCGCGGTCGCGCGCCGGCTCGAGTCGGCCGTCCGGCCCCCGGACACGGTCGCTCGCCTCGGGGGCGACGAGTTCACCGTGCTGCTCGACGGCGTGAGCGACGTGCACGAGGCGAGCCTGATCGCCGAGCGCGTGCACCAGACCGTGCGCACGCCGTTCGAGATCGACGATCGCGACCTGTTCATCGACGCGTCGATCGGCATCGCGCTCGCCGACCCCGGGGCGGCGCCCGACACCGTGCTCAGGGACGCCGACGTCGCGATGTACCGCGCGAAGGCCGACGGCAAGGGCCGCCACGCGGTGTTCGACGCGCGGATGCACGAGCAGGTCATGCGCCGGCTCGACATGGAGACCGAGCTGCGGCGGGCGATCGAGGAGCAGCGCCTGGAGGTCGTCTACCAGCCGATCGTGCAGGCCGCGACCGGGCGCATCGTCGGCTTCGAGGCGCTCACGCGCTGGCCCGAGGGCGGCGGGTTCGTCGAGCCGTCCGAGTTCGTCCCGATCGCCGAGGAGACCGGCCTGATCGTCCCGCTCGGCCGCTGGGTGCTCAACACGGCGTGCGCGCAGCTCGCCGACTGGCGGACGCACCACAGCGGCGCCGGGCTGATCGTCAGCGTCAACATCTCGCACCGCCAGCTCGCCGACCCGGAGTTCGACGCGATCCTCAAGGGCGTGCTCGAGGAGACCGGCCTGGACCCGCGGGCGCTGCGGCTCGAGGTCAAGGAGAGCGCGCTCAGCCGCGAGCCCGACGCCGCGCACCGCGCGCTGCAGCATGCGCTGTCGGCGCACGGCGTGCGCTCGCACATCGACGACTTCGGGACCGGCGCCTCATCGCTCAGGCTGCTGCACGGCTTCCCGGGCGACGCGGTGAAGATCCACCGCGCGCTGGTGATCGGGATGGGCGTCGAGCCGGGCGCGTTCGAGATCGTCAAGGCGCTCGTCGGCCTCGCGCACAACCTCGGGCTCGAGGTGATCGCCGAGGGCGTGGAGACCGCTGCCCAGCTCGATCACCTCAAGCTGCTCGGCTGCGAGTTCGCCCAGGGCTTCCACATCAGCGCGCCGTTGCGTCCGGAGGACGCAACGGCGCTCGTACAGACAGTGGGCGCGCGGGCGGCCTGAGGCCTACGCGTCGCGCCGCGCCGGCTCGTCGGTGCGGGCCGGCTCGTCGGTGCGCGCGAAGCGGCCCTCGCGCCTGGCCGCCTCGTCCTCGCGGCCGTGCTCGTACTCGCTGTCCGGCTCGTGCATCGGGCGGCCGTCGCCGCGCATCGGCGCGGGATCGTCGCTCGTGGTCGACGTGTCGTCACGCATAGCGGACGTGCCGGCGAACCGGTCGCGCTCGGACTCGTCGACGAGCTCGTGATCGGCCATGCCCTGCTCGTGCATGTGGGCCCGCTGCTCGCGCATCTTCGCCTCGGCGCGCTCGCGCTCGGCCTCGGCCTCGGCCATACGGGCTTTCTGCTCGGCCATCTCCGCCTGACGGTTGCGCTCAGCAGCCTCGGTGCGGTGCTCCTCGGCCGCCCGCTCTCGGCGCTGGCCGAGCTCGCGCTCACGAGCCTTGACCTGCGCGTTGCGGCGTGCGCGCGGCAGCACGAACGCGAACAGCGCGATCAGGAGCAGTGCCGCGACGACGATGGCGATGATCAATCCGGTTGACATTGAAATTCCTCCCTCCGGGGTCATCCGGATGGTTCCCGCCACACTGTCTTCCCATGCGGCCGACTTTCGACCTGCAATCCCACTCGATCCACTCAGACGGCGCCCTGGCGGCGTCCGACGTGGTTGCCCGTGCGGCCGAAGCTGGCATGCAGCTGATGGCGCTGACCGACCACGACACGATCGACGGCGTGCCCGAGGCGGCCGCCGCCGCGCGCGAGCACGGCATCGCGTTCAGCGTCGCCGCCGAGCTCTCGGCCGTGCACGGCAGCTACGAGGACCTGCACGTCCTCGGCTACGAGCTCGACCCCGACGACGCTGACCTCAAGGCGGCGCTGCACGACTTCCGCGGCGACCGCGCGCGGCGGATCGAGCAGATGGCCGACCGGCTGCGCGAGCTCGGCTTCGAGCTCGACGACGCGCCGCTACGCGCGCGCCGCGACGCGGGCAAGCCGATCGGCCGGCCCCACCTCGCCGACGCCGTGCTGCAGCATCCCGCCAACGCGCAGCGCCTCCACGACGAGGGCATCGCCGGCCGCGACGCGCTGTTCCCCCCGTACCTGGTGCCGGGCGCCGCCGCGTACGTGGCGCGCAGCCGCCCGACCGTCCCGCAGGCGATCGAGGTCATCCACGCCGCCGGCGGCGTCGCCGTCTGGGCGCACCCGTTCTGGGACGTCGAGGAGCCGACCGAGGCGCTCGCCACGCTGCGGGCGTTCGCCGACGCGGGGCTCGACGGCGTCGAGTGCTTCTACGCGTCGCACACGCGCGAGCAGACCGAGGCGCTCTACCGCGCCGCCGGCGGCCTGCTCACGACCGGCTCGGCCGACTTCCACGGCCCGCAGCACGAGCGCTTCAACACGTTCGGCGCGTTCGAGCTGTACGACCTCGAGCCGAACCTCGGGCCTATCGGCCAGACAGCTCCACGGTGACCGTGTCGCCGGGCGCGATGCGCGCCATCTCGCGGATCCCGCGCCGCAGCGGCAGGTAGAAGCGGCCGGAGTACGCGGCCACGGTCGACTCCCACGACACGCCGTTGATCGTCACGGTCACCGGCGCGCGGGCGCGCGCGAACTCCGAGTCGGCCGGAACCGCCACGAACACGCCCTCGTCCTCGGTCTCGACCACCGCGTCGAAGCTGCTCACCGCACCCGCTGCTCCCCCGTGTAGACGTTCACGCGCCCGCCGCGCGCGAACCCGCACAGCGTGATCCCGCGGTCGTCGGCGAGCCGGACCGCCAGCGACGTCGGCGCGCCGACGCCCACCAGCACGGGAGCGCCCGCGACGGCGGCCTTCTGCACCAGCTCGAACGACAGCCGTCCGCTCACGCACAGCAGCCGCGGGTGCAGCGGCATGCTCCCCGCGCGCAGCGCCCAGCCGATCACCTTGTCCATCGCGTTGTGGCGGCCGACGTCCTCGCGCACGCAGACGAGCGCGCCGTCCGGCTCGAACAGCCCGGTCGCGTGCAGGCCGCCGGTGCGGGCGAACGTCGGCTGGCGCAGGCGCTCGGGCAGGTCGGCCAGCAGCGCGCGGGCGACCTCCGGCCCGTCCGCGACCGGGTCCGACAGCACGGCGACCTCCTCGAGCGCGCCCTTGCCGCAGACGCCGCACGAGGACGTCGTGTAGAACGACCGCGGCGACGGCTCCCGCACCAGCGGCCCGGTGACCGCGACCGTGTTGGCCTCGAGCGTCGGCTCGGCCGGGCGCGGACCGTCGATCAGCCCCTCGCCGAACAGGAACCCCAGCGCCAGCTCCTCGTCGTGGCCCGGCGTGCGCATCGTCACCGCGAGCGCCGCGCCGTCGACGCGGATCTCCAGCGGCTCCTCGACCGCGACCTCGTCCTCGAGCCCGTGCGAGCGAACGGTTGCGTGCGGCCCGTGGACGTGGACTTCGGTCATTAGGGGACCCATGGTGGCGGGTATTGGATCTTCATGCCCGCGGAATTCGCGCACTACCGCGTGGGGACCGAGGTCTCACTGGCCGACCAGGATCCCGCCGACCGCGGGCAGTACCACGAGCCGGACGAGGCGCGCGAGGAGCTCGCGGGCCTCGTGGAGCGCATCGCCGACCTCCAGGCGCGCCTGTACGCGGAGGACCAGCGGTCGCTGCTCGTCGTGCTGCAGGGGATCGACGCGGCGGGCAAGGACTCGTCGGTCAAGCACGTTTTCAGCGGCACCAACCCGCAGGGCGTGCGGGTCTACACGTTCAAGGAGCCGTCCAACGACGAGCTGGCGCACGACTTCCTGTGGCGCTACCACCAGCACACGCCGGCCAAGGGGATGATCCACGTCTTCAACCGGTCCCATTACGAGGACGTGCTCGTCGTGCGCGTGAAGGGCCTCGTCGAGGAGGAGCGGTGGCGCTCGCGCTACGACTCGATCAACGACTTCGAGCGCATGCTGGCGCGCGAGGGGACGACGATCGTCAAGTTCTTCCTGCACATCTCCAAGGACGCGCAGATGGATCGCTTCCGCGAGCGGCTCGAGCGCGAGGACAAGCACTACAAGTTCTCGGCCAACGACGTGCGCGAGCGGCGCAACTGGGACGCCTACCAGGAGGCCTACGAGGAGGCGCTCAACCACACGAGCACGGACTGGGCGCCCTGGTACATGGTCCCGTCCGACCACAAGTGGTACCGGAACCTGATCGTGGCGCGGACCGTCGCGGCCGTGCTCGGCGAGATGAACCCGCGCTGGCCGGAGCCGGAGGAGGACCTGGAGAAGTTCGCCGCCGAGGAGCTCGATCAGCTCTCGAGCCGGTAGGCGAGCGCCTCGAGCGCCAGCTCCTCGCTGACGTTGAGCGCGAGCCGGGCGCGCGTGTCGTCGACGAGCTCGACCTTCTCCAGCAGCGCCGCCCGGTCGCGGCCGCCGGCATCCTCGCGCAGCTGCGGCAGGCGGTCGCTGTTGTGCACCAGCTCGTCGGCGCCGGCGACGACGCAGGCGAGGTCGCGGTACCAGAGGCCGATCAGCTGCAGCGCGTGCTCGAGCTCGGCGGTGCCGGCGCGGCGCTCGGCGCGGCGCGCGCGGTCGGCGAACTCGGTCTCGCGCTTGCGGTGCTCCTTCTTGGGCAGGTACGAGAGCTCCTCGGCGAGCGCGGCGTCGACCTCCTCCTTGGCCGCCGCGCCCGCGGCACGGGCCTGCTCGAGCAGCGGCCGCCACGCGCGCTCGGCG
>DASSUW010000046.1:0-11557 GCA_035706585.1 Solirubrobacteraceae bacterium
GGTCGCGCTGGAAGCTCGCCGACCGCTCGGGGTGGGCGAGCAGGACGCCGAAGCCGCGCTCGTGGAGGTCGTCGACGAGCGGCTCGAGGCCGGCGCCGATCGGCGCGAACGGGCACTCGAGCAGCAGGTAGCGACCGCCGCCGAGCGTGAGCGAACGCAGCGTCTCGTCGTCGAGCTCGGGCAGCCGGTCGTGGGCGATCTCGCCGCCGGCCAGCAGCTCGAGCTCGATCCCCTCGGCGGCCAGCCGCGCCGCCAGCCGCTCGCGGCCCTGGACGATCTGCACCGGGTCGATCGGGAACATGTGGGCGACGTGGGACGTGGTCGCGATCGCGCGCGTGCCGGCCGCGGCGGCGGTCCGCGCCATGGCCAGCGCGGCCTCGGGCGTCGCCGGCCCGTCGTCGATGCCGGGGAGGATGTGAGCGTGCAGGTCGATCACGGCGTCGGACTAGGAATAGCGAACTGCCGAGCCGCGGGTGTTTCGAGGCTATGATCGCGCCCCATGTTCCAGTCGATCGTGGTCGGCACCGACGGCTCCGAGACGGCGGGTGAGGCGGTGCGCAAGGCGATCGAGCTGGCCAAGGCGCTCGGCGCGTCGATCGAGCTCGTCTCCGCCTACGAGCCCGTCTCCAACCAGCGGCTGCGCGACGAGGCGCGCCAGGCGCCCGAGGACCTGCAGTGGATGGTCAACCCGCGCGAGGACGTGGACGCGACGCTGCGCGAGGCGTCAGAGCACGTCGAGGCCGCCGGCGTGACGGTCAACACGTATGCCCGCGAGGGCGACCCGGCCGACGCGATCCTCGACGTCGCGGAGGAGCGGGGCGCCGACCTGATCGTGGTCGGCAACAAGGGGATGACCGGCGCGAAGCGGTTCCTGCTCGGCTCGGTGCCGAACAAGGTCTCGCATCACGCACCGTGCTCGGTGCTGATCATCCGCACGACCTAGCGCAGCGGATCGGTGGCCGCGCCGGCGTCGAGCCGCCCGTAGCCGTACAGGCTGTCGAAGCCGGGCACGCCGCCGTCGACCGCCGTCGCCTTCAGCCGGTCCTCGACCATCCTCGGCGTCGGGTGACGGCCGAGGATGCGGGAGGCGATCACGAGCGCGGCAGCCGCCGACGCGTGCGGCGCGGCCATCGACGTGCCGGCGAACTTGCGCGGCAGGCCGAAGCGGCGGTAGCTGGCGGCGCGCGGCACCGCGTCGGCGCCGGCCCAGTGGTAGGTCATCTGGAAGATGTCGCGGCCGGGCTTCTTGGTCGGGTCGCAGGTCGGGTCGTCGGCGTCGTCCGGTCCGCCGCCCGGCGCGACGATGTCGAGCTGGCGTCCCGTGTTCGAGTACGCGGCGTGGCAGCCGCTCTCGGTGATCGCGCCGACCGCCAGGACCCTGTCGTAGCGGGCCGGGTAGGCGAGCCTGGAGCGCGACTGGTTGCCGGCCGCGGCGACCACGACGACGTCGTGGCGGCGCGCGTACCGCAGCGCCGCGAGGATGTCGGGGATCTCCCGCGCCGACGCCTGGCGGATGCCGTCGTCGAACTCGAACGAGAGGTTGATCACGTCGGCGCCGTGCTTGACGGCGTAGCGGATCCCGGCCGTGATCGTCACGCTGTCGCCGCCGCCGTAGCGGTCGAGCACCCGCACCGGCATGATCCGCGCGCCGTACGCGAGGCCGGTGACGCCGATGCCGTTGTCGGTGCGCTCCCCGATCGTTCCGGCGACGTGGGTGCCGTGCCCGTTGGCGTCGTTCGGGAAGCGATCGTGGCCGACGAAGTCGTAGCCGCGCACGAAGTCCCCGCGCGCGAAGTCCGGTGAGCGGCGGAAGCGCCGGCGGTTGGCGTATGCGACGCCGGTGTCAAGCACCGCCACGGTCACGCCCCGCCCGCCGCCGCGCCTGACGTCGAGCAGGTGCTGCCACGCGTCCGGCGCGTTGACGCCGATGCCGGGCAGGAAGTTCCACTGCACCTGCTGCCAGCCGCCGGGCTGGCCGGTGCCGCCGTCGTCGTTGGGGATGAAGCCGGAAACGCGCGCGATCGCGTTCGGCGCCGCCGTGGCGACCTCCGGGAGCGCCCGCAGCTCGCGGACGGTGGCGGCGACGCTGTCGCCGTCGCGGATCGTGAACGCCCGGGTGTGCGGCGCGAACGTGCGTGGGTGCTCGAGGCCGACCGCTCGCTTGACGGCCGCGATGTCGGCGCCGCGCTTGAAGCGGACGACGACCTCGCCGGACACGTCGGCGGCACCCGCGGGCGCGGCGGCGACGGCAGCAAGGGTCATGGCCGTCAGACCGACGGCTGCGGCGCGGAGGAGCACGGTCCGTACAACATTGTCGGCAGCCGATAGTTACGGCTCAACCTGAGAAAGTGCCAAGTCTGACGTCGCAACGCTTCTTCGCCCGCGAGGAGTACTTCATGCGGCTCGCCATCCGCGAGGCGGAGCGAGCGCTCGCGCACGACGACGTGCCGGTCGGCGCGGTGGTCGTGTACGGCGGCGAGGTGATCGGCGCCGGCCACAACGAACGCGAGCTGCGCGAGGACCCGACCGCGCACGCGGAGACGATCGCGATCCGCGAGGCGGCGCGCGCGCTCGCGTCGTGGCGGCTGCTCGACACGGTGCTGTACGTCACGCTCGAGCCGTGCGCGATGTGCGCGGGCGCGATCGTCCTCGCGCGCATCCCGCGCGTGGTCTACGGCACGGTCGACCCGAAGGCGGGTGCGGCCGGCTCGGTGCTCGACGTGCTCGCCGAGCCGCGGTTGAACCACCGCCCGGAGGTGGCGGGCGGGCTGCTGGCGGCCGAGTGCGCGGAGCTTCTACAGGCGTTTTTCCGGTCCCGCCGCTAGGCGTGAGCCGCTACCCTGCACAGCGCCCCGGAGAGGTGCCGGAGTGGTTGAACGGGGCGGTCTCGAAAACCGTTGTGTGGGTAACCCCTGCACCGAGGGTTCGAATCCCTCCCTCTCCGCCTCAGCGCCACAGGTAGGCGAGGCCGTCGCCGAGCAGCTTCGCGCCGAGCAGCAGCAGGATGACCATCATGATCACGGCATTGTTGTCGGCCATGAACTGCTTGACCACGGCGAGCGGGCGTGCGGCCCGGTCGCCTGCGAGCAGGTAGAAGCCCACCGCTCCGCCGACCGAGATCGATCCCAGGGCCGTGAACACGGCGACCGCGATCACCGTGTCCGTCGAGTCGAGGTCGGCTTCCCCGATCGACGCCGCGGCGGTGAGCGTGAGCGCGAGGTTCTTCGGGTTCGCCGCGGAGAGCGCCGCGCCCAGCACCGCGGCCCGGGGCGGGGAGGCGCGGTCGATCGTGGCCATCCAGCCCGGCGTATCGGGCTCCATGCCGGGCCTGGGTCGCTTCGTCCACTGCTTCGCCGCCATCGCCAGGAACGTGATCCCGACGGCGATCTTGAACCAGTTGAGGCCTGGGTCGTCGGTGTCGGGGTCGCTCCCGCTGCCGACGAGGAGCACCACGATGGCGCTCACGGCGAGAAGGCCGGCGATCCAGCCGACGGCGAACGCCGGCCCGGCGGTGCGGGCGCTCGGCGTCCCGAGGACGATCACGACGGCGACGATCGGGATCGGACTGAGGGCGACCGCCAGCGCAGCGGGGAGCAGGTCGCGGATGGCCTCGTTCGGCACGGCCGCAGATTCTCGCCGAGGCTCGCCGCAAGAGGGCGCCAAGCCGACGGCAACCGCCTGCCAACCCAGGGGCCGGACGATGCGCCGCGTCTACGGAAGTCAACCCCCCCACGAAAGGGACACGAGTCATGAGCACCGCTCACCGCAGTCGCCGCCGCATCGTCGTCGCCCTCCCCGCCGCGGTCCTCGCCGCCGCGTTCTTCGGCACGGCGGCCAACGCCGCGGTGCCCGCCACCGGCGGCGCGCCGTCGCCGACCGTGGCGCCCGCCCCGATCTCCGCGGGCACCCAGGGGATCATCATGCGCGACGGCGGGGTCTGCGACCCGATCCGCCACATGGGCTGCTGAGTCGCCGGACGCGCCCTACCCGGCCGCAGTCTCGTCGGCGCCGCCCAGGCGCCGGCGGGCCGTCGGCGGCCGCAGGCGCGTCACGACGGCGGCCAGCCCGGGCGGTAGCCGCCCGTCGGTCGACAGCCACGAGCCGGCGAGGATCAGCAGCAACCCGACGACCGCACCGGCTCCCGGCTCCTCGCCGAGCACGGCGATGCCCAGCGCGAGGGCCACGACCGGCGCGATGTAGGTGATGACGAGCGCGCGCCCCGGGCCGGCCTCGGCGACCAGCGCGCCGTAGAAGACGAACGCGGCCGCGGTGCAGAACAGCCCGAGCACCGCGAGCGCGACGAGCGCCTCGCCGGGCGGGACCTCGGCCGGCGGCGCGACCGCGACCGCCGGGGTCAGGGCGAGCGCGGCGACGGCCAGCGCGGCGCCCATCGAGGCGCGCGGGTCGAGATCGGCCAGGTGGCGCTTGAGCACCATCGGCCCGACCGCGTAGCAGAACGCCGCGAGCAGGATCGCGAGCGCGCCGAGCAGCTCGTCGCCGCGGCCCGCGACGTCGATCCCGACGAGCGCGACGACGCCCGCCAGGCCGAGCACGAGGCCGGCCAGGCGCGCGCCGGTCGCGCGCTCCTCGGCGTCGAAGCGCAGCGCCAGCAGCGCGACGAACAGCGGTGCGGCGGCGACGATGATCGCCGCCAGCGACGACGCGACGTGCTGCTCGCCGGCCGCGATCAGCGGGAACGGCAGCGACACCTCGACGATCCCGAACGCGGCGATCCAGCGCCAGCGGCCGCGCAGCGCGCCCAGCGCACCCGCCCGCCATGCCAGCGCCAGCAGCACCGCGGCGCCGAGCACCACGCGCACCCAGGCGAGGAACACCGGCGAGACGCCGTCGTCGACCGCGACCTTGATGAACAGGTACGGCATCCCCCACAGCGTCGAGACGGCGGCGAAGGCGATCCAGGCGCGGGCGCTCACGGCGGCCAATGCTATGGCCGCGCGCGAACGCGCAAGGTTCGGCCAGCCCCCGCGTTCACGCCTTCATGACCGCCAAGCTGCTCGCCGGCGCCGGGCTTGCGCTCCTGCTGCTCGCCGCTCCCGCCCAGGCCGCGCCGACCCACTACGTGACGATGACCGACGGCGCCCAGATCGCCGTCAACGTGAAGGTGCCCGAGCAGTGCGAGGCGCCGGCGAGGTGCCCCGCGTACTTCGAGATGTCGGGCTACGAGTCGGGCTCCGACGACGGCAGGACGCCGATCGGCGACATCGCCGACGCGACCGGTACCAGCGACCTCCCGCTGCCGTTCCAGACCGGCACGCGGGCGGCCCACGCCGCCCACGTCGACGACCGCTACGTGACCGTGCTCGCGAACCTGCGCGGGACCGGCTGCTCGTCGGGGGAGTTCGACGTCTTCAGCTGGCGCTCGGCGCTCGACGGCAAGGAGGTCATCGACAACTGGATCGCCGAGCAGCCGTGGTCGAACGGCGACGTCGTGATCTTCGGCCACTCCTACAGCGGCCTCACCGGCATGATGGTCGCCGCCACGCGGCCCGAGCACCTGCGCGCGGTCGGCGCCTCCGGCCTGTTCGGCGACGTCTACCGCGACATCGTCTATCCGGGCGGCGTCACCAACTACGGCTTCCCGCTGCTGTGGACGGGCGCCGTGCGACCGGTCTACGACGTCGGCGGCGGCACGGGCGGTGGCCTGGTCCCGCCCGCCGACACGAGCGCGCAGTGCGCGGCCAACCAGGCCGGCCGCTCGCGCACGGTCCTCGAGGACCCGCTGATCCAGGGGCTCGACGACACCGACAGCGAGTGGTACCGCGCGCGCTCGCTCGTGAGCTACGTCGACCGGATCACCGTGCCCGTCCACATCACCGCCGCCTACCAGGACGAGCAGACCGGCCCGCGCGGTCCCACCAACGTCTTCGACCACCTGTCCGGCGGGATCTCCAAGCGGCTCGTGCTGACCAACGGGGAGCACGGCACGCAGACGTCCGACGAGGTGCTCAAGGACCGGATCGCCTGGATGGATTACTGGCTGCGCGGCACGAACCGGGCGGACCTCGGCTTCAAGCTGGGGCCGCGGGACCTGCGCGCGGTGTTCGGGCCGCGCCGCACGCCGACGACGACCTCGCGGGTGATCCTCGGCAACCAGGGCACGACGGCCGAGGGCGAGATCGAGTCCGACGGCTTCCCGCTCGGCCAGACGCGGTTCACCGACGCCTACGTCACCGCGGGCAACACGCTGACGTTCGACAAGGCGGCGGTCGAGCCCGGCACCGCCACCTGGGTCAACGGCTCGCGTCGCCAGGCCTACTCGTTCCAGGCCGGCTCGAGCACCGGCGGCGAGCTCACCAGCCCGACCGGCCCCGACGAGGTCGAGCTGGCGATGCGGTTCGACGAGCCGACCGCGATCGCCGGCCCGATCACCATGAAGGCGTTCGTGGACTCCAGCGCGCCCGACACCGAGCTGTTCGTGCAGCTGATCGACCGCGCTCCGGACGGGACGCTGCTCTACCTCAACCGCGGCATGCTGCGCGGCAGCCACCGCCAGATCGATCGCTCGCAGTCGCAGTTCACCGCCGACGGGCGCATCTACCGCCCCTACCGCCCGCACACCGAGCGCGCGCTCGTGGTCCCGGGACAGGTCGTCGGCTACCTGGTCGACGTCTATCCGGTCGGGCACGTGTTCGGCCCCGGCCACGAGCTGGTCGTCAAGCTCCACGCGCCGCCGCTCGACGACAACGACTACATGTACGTGCAGAAGACGCTCCCGGGCGTGAACACCCTGCACTTCGGCTCCGACACGCCGTCGCGCCTGATGCTTCCGCTGATCCCGATGAGCGCGGTGCGCGACTACACGCCGGCGCCCGGCCAGTGCCCATATGTGTCCATGCGCTGCATCGCGGGTCGCTAGCCTCGGCCGCATGGACAACGGTTACCTCGCCCGTCTCGCCGACCTGGTCGTCGGATTCGGCGCCAACGTGCAGCCGGATCAGATCGTGGCCGTGAGCTGCGAGCCGGGCAAGGAGCAGCTCGTCCGCGCGATCGCCGAGAGCGCGTACCGCCGCGGCGCCAGGTTCGTCGACGTGCAGTGGTTCGACCCGTGGGTCAAGCGCGCGCGGATCGCCCACGCGCGCGAGGAGACGCTCGAGTTCGTGCCCGACTGGTACGGCGAGCGCGTGATCGCGCTCGGTGAGGCGCGGGCCGCGCGGATCGCGCTGTCGGGCCCGGTGGCGCCGGGGGTGCTCGACGACCTCGATCCGGTCCGCGCCGGCAAGGACCGCCTGCCGGCGCTGAAGGAGTCGGGCCAGATCGTCAACGAGCGCACGACCAACTGGTCGATCATCCCGTGCCCGACGCCGACGTGGGCCAAGCTCGTCTTCCCGGATCTCCCGGAGGACGAGGCGCTCGTCCGGCTCGTGGACGACATCAGCCACGTGCTGCGGCTCGACGAGCCCGATCCGATCGCGGCCTGGCACGCGCGCGCCGACACGCTCGTCTCGGTCACGGAGCGGCTGACCGAGCGGCGGTTCGACGCCCTCCACTACGAGGGCCCGGGCACCGACCTGACGGTCGGGCTGCTGCCCGGGGCGAGCTGGCAGGCCGCGCGCTTCAGGACCATCGACGGCATCGACCACATGCCCAACCTCCCGACCGAGGAGGTCTTCACGACGCCCGACCCGGAGCGCGCCGACGGCCACGTCGCCGCCAGCAAGCCGCTCGTCCTGGTCGACGGCACCGTGGTGCGCGGGCTGCGCGCACGCTTCGAGGGAGGCCGCGCGGTCGAGATCAGCGCCGACACCGCGCAGGACACGATGCGCACCATCGCCGAGCACGACAGCGGCGCCGCGCGGCTCGGCGAGGTCGCGCTCGTCGACGCCGAGGGCCGCATCGGCAAGCTCGACACGGTCTTCTACGACACGCTGATCGACGAGAACGCCGCGAGCCATCTGGCGCTCGGCCAGGGGTTCCCGTTCCTGATCGACGAGGTCGACCGCCCACGCGCGAACGAGAGCCAGATCCACATCGACTTCATGATCGGCCGGCCCGACATGACGGTCACCGGCATCACCGCCGACGGCGACCGCGTGCCGGTCCTCGTGCAGGGCAGATGGCAGGTCTGAGACGCTAGGCTGAGGCCGGCCCGGAGAGGTGCCGGAGCGGCTGAACGGGCACGATTGGAAATCGTGTGACGGGGGTCGACCTCGTCCGAGGGTTCGAATCCCTCCCTCTCCGCTCACCTTGATGACCTCGAGCTTCGCCGACATCCTCGCAGTGCGCGCGCACGAGGACCCCGACGCGACGGCGTTCGTCTTCGAGGGCGAGCAGCGCATGACCTACGCGGAGCTCGACGCGCGGGCACGGACGATCGCCGCCGCGCTCGCCGACGCGCGGGACGAGCGCGTGCTGCTCGTCTACCCGCCGGGCCTCGAGTACGTGGCGGCCCTGTTCGGCTGCTTCTACGCCGGCGCCGTCGCCGTGCCCGCGTACCCGCCCGACCCGGCGCGGCTCGAGCGGACGCTGCCGCGCCTGGAGGCGATCATCCGCGACGCCGAGCCCAAGGTCGTGCTCACGATCGAGGTCCTCACCGGGCTCGTCGGGGACGACAAGGCGCTGGCGACCGACACGCTGCCGCCGGGATCCTGGTCG
This sequence comes from Solirubrobacteraceae bacterium, assembly GCA_035706585.1. Lineage (GTDB taxonomy): Bacteria > Actinomycetota > Thermoleophilia > Solirubrobacterales > Solirubrobacteraceae > DASSUW01. The sequence continues at coordinate 8,614 of DASSUW010000046.1, forward strand.
GCGCCGGTGGCGCCCGGCGACGTCGCGCTGCTCCAGTACACGTCCGGCTCGACCGCCGCGCCGCGCGGCGTGATGCTCACGCACGCGAACCTGCTGCACAACTCGGACTTCATCCGGCGGGCGTTCGGCAACACGCGGCGCAGCTGCGGCGTCATCTGGCTGCCGCCGTACCACGACATGGGCCTGATCGGTGGGATCCTGCAGCCGGTCTACGGCGGGTTCCCCTGCATGCTGATGTCGCCGTTCACGTTCCTGCAGCGGCCGGTCAACTGGCTGCGGGCGATCAGCGAGCACGGCGGGACCGTGAGCGGCGGGCCGAACTTCGCGTTCGAGCTGTGCCTGCGCCGCGTCGACGAGGGCGACCGCGCGCAGCTCGACCTGTCGTCGTGGGAGATCGCCTTCAACGGCTCCGAGCCGGTGCGGCCGGAGACGATCGAGGCGTTCAGCGAGATGTTCGCGCCGTGCGGGTTCCGGCGCGAGGCGTTCTTCCCGTGCTACGGCCTGGCCGAGGGGACGCTGATGGTCACCGGCGGCGAGCGGCTGGGCGGGCCGCGGGTCCGCCGGCACGGCGACAAGGAGCTCGTCGGCTGCGGCCGGCCCGACCCGGAGCACCGGGTGCTGATCGCCGATCCCCTCGGCGAGCCGGTCGCCGACGGCGACGAGGGCGAGATCTGCGTCGCGGGCCCTTCGGTCGCGGCGGGCTACTGGCGTGACGGCGGCTTCGGCGAGGTCCTGCGCACCGGCGACCTGGGGCTCGTCGCCGACGGCGAGCTGTACGTGACCGGCCGCATCAAGGAGCTCGTGATCGTCGCCGGCCGCAACCACCATGCGCTCGACATCGAGCTGGCCTGCGAGCGCGCCGTCCCGCAGCTGCGGCGCGGTTGCGGCGCCGCGTTCTCCTACGACGGCACGGGGCGCGAGCAGATCGGGGTCGTCTACGAGGTGCGCGACGATCCCGCGCTCGACGCCGACGCGGTGATCCGCGCGATGCGCCAGGCGGTCACGCGCGCGATCGGCGCGAGCGTGGGCGGCGTCGTCCTGATCCCGCCGCGCAGCATCCCGAAGACGTCGAGCGGCAAGGTGCAGCGCGGCGTGTGCCGGACGCGGTTTGCCGACGGCACGCTGCCGGTCGTCGCCGAGTGGCGCGCCGGCGAGGCCGACGCGGGCGCGGCGCCGGCGACCACCGGTTGAGCGCCGCGGCCCCGGCCGGAGACACCGGCCGGGGGCGCAGCCGCTCGTTCAGCGCTTGTAGATGCCCAGCTCGAGCGCCCGCGCGGTCGGCAGCGCGGCGCTGCGCGCCGACCGCGTCGCGGTGGGCGTGACCGGGTCCGCCGTCCAGTCCGGGTGCCCGGGCATCGGCGGGATCGTGGTGTCGTACAGCCACTGGCGCAGGAACGAGGTCAGGTTCCGGTGCGACACGCGGTTCACGTGCGCGATGAACTGCTCGGTGCTCACCGACCGGTCCGCGTACGTCCGCGCCCACGTGCGCTCGATCTGCTCGAACGTCGCGTCGCCGACGACCTGCCGCAGGGCGTACAGGACCAGCGAGCCGCCCTCGTACACGTTCGGGCTGAACAGCGTGAAGATGTCGTTGCCCGTCGGCCGCGCGACCGGGCCGTACTGCGCCCGCAGCTGGTTGCCGCGCCGGTAGGCGGCGAGCATGTAGTTGTCGAGGTCGAGCCCGAAGAACTGCGCCGTGTAGCGCTGCTGGTACCAGTCGGCGTGGCCCTCGTTGAGCCACACGTCCTGCCAGCGCACGGGCGCGACGCTGTCGCCGAACCACTGGTGGGCGAGCTCGTGGATCATGACCGGCTCGTAGAAGCCCGGCGGCGCCGGCGCGGTCAGCAGCAGCGCCGGGTGCAGCGAGAGCGTCTGCGTCTCGAGCGCGTAGAAGAACGGCTCGTCGGCGGCCAGCACGCCGTAGGCGTTGAACGGGTAGCGGCCGACGCGGTCGATCATCCACTCCAGGTGCGCGGGCGTGCGCGCGAGCGCCGGCCTGGCCGCCGTCGCCACGCTGCTCGACACCACGTCGCGGACGTCGACGCCGCGCGTGGTCGGCTGGCGCAGGACGTCGAACTGGCCGACGGCGAGCTGGATCAGCTCGGACGCCATCGGCTCGCGCATCAAGTACGCGCTGAACGTGCGGCCGCCGTGCGAGCGGCGGAACACGAGATCGCCGTTGGCGACGGCGGTCGTGCCCTGCGGCACGTCGAACTCGATCGTGTAGCTCGCCTTGTCGGCGGGATGGTCGTTGACCGGGTAGAGGTCGTGCCCGAAGTCGGGCTGGGCCGCGGTGACCGAGCCGCCATTGACCGTGAACCACCCGAACGGCAGGTTCTGGTCCTCCGGCGTCTGGGTGCGGGTGTGCGCCGTGTAGCTCACGGTCGCCACGAACCTGCCGTGCTTGCGGATCGCGCGCGCGGGCGTGACCGCGAGCTCCTCGTTCGCCCACGTGAAGCGCGCCCGGCGCCCGTTCACGGTGACCCACTTCACGGAGTCGCCCGCGAAGTCGAGATTGAAGCGCGACAGGGCCTGCGTCGACCGCGCGACCATCGTGACCGTGCCGCTCACCGTCTGGAGCGGCGCCGCGGTCGCGTAGCGCAGCGACAGGTTGTAGTGCAGGGCGTCGTAGCCGCCGTTCCCGAGCGTGGGGAACAGCGGGTCGCCGATGCCGGCGGCGCCGGGCGTCGGCGCCTGGCGGTGCGCGCCGGCGGGCGCAGCGCCGACCGCGAGGGCGGCGACGGCGGCGAGCACGGCCAATCCCCGCGCTCGCGTCGTGAGAGAGCGATGCATGGGCGCGAACCTAGCCGGGCGCGAAGACGCTCAGCGGGCGTTCGGCCAGCGGGCTGACACGACTCTGGCCGTTTGACCAGGGGTCCAGACCGGATCTGCGCCGGGCGCGCCCCGCCGCGCGGCCGGCGCCGTGGTGACCGGGCCGGGCTCC
>DASSUW010000047.1:0-6478 GCA_035706585.1 Solirubrobacteraceae bacterium
CTAGACAAGTTCTTCAACGTGATGGTCGACTGGACGGTGTACCTGGCCCCGTGGATCAACGACATCCTGCCCGGCGACGCCAGCGACGGCATGCACATCGTCGGCGTCATCGAGATCGTCGCCGGCCTCGTCGTCGCCGTCGCGCCCCGCTACGGCAGCCTGCTCGTCGCCGGCTGGCTCGGCGGCATCATCGTCAACCTGCTGCTCGTCGGCGGCTACGGCGACATCGCGCTGCGCGACTTCGGCCTCATGCTCGGCGCGCTGACGCTCGCCCGGCTCGCGTGGTCCGAGCTCGGGAGCCGGGCGGTCACGCCCAGTCGAGCGGCGCGTAGCCAGACGATCGCGGCGCAGACATGATCAGCACCGACGCGGGCTGATCGCCGTTGTTGACGACGGTCCGCTGGAGCTCGGGGTCCAGGCGGGCGAACGTGCCCGCCGGGGCCTCGATCTCGCGCCCGTCGACGACCAGGCTCGGCGAGCCCTCCAGCACCAGGAAGACCTCCTCCTGGTCGCGCTCGGTCTCGTCGTGCTCGGGGATCCGCTCGCCGGGCGGGATCTCGACCAGGTTCATGCCGAACGCGTCGAGCCCGAGCGACCGGCGCACGAGCAGCCAGTTGCCGGATCGCTCCATGTCCTCGCGGCGACGGATCGTGACGCCCTCGAGCTCCATGGGCGCGAGCCTAACTAACGCAGCATCCGCGCGACCACGTCAGGGTGCTCAGGGCGGCTGAAGAGGAAGCCCTGGGCGGTGTCGCAGCCGTTGAGCTGCAGGCGGCCGAGCTGCTCGTCGGTCTCGACGCCCTCGGCGGTCACCGACAGGCCGAGCGCGTGTCCGAGGTCGATGACGGCGTTGACGATCGCGACGTCCTCGTTGGAGTGCGGGATCCCGCGCACGAACGAGCGGTCGATCTTCACGCAGTCGACCGGGAAGCGCCGCAGGTACTCGAGCGACGAGTAGCCGGTGCCGAAGTCGTCGACCGCGATCGTCACGCCGAGCTCCTTGAGCGCGGCGAGCTTGCGGGCCGACGCGTCCGGGTCCTCGACGAGCACGCTCTCGGTGACCTCCAGGCACAGGTGCGAGGGGTCCATGCCGGCGGAGGTGATCGCGGCACCGACGACGTCGATGAGGTCGTCGGCGGCGAGCTGCCGCGCCGAGACGTTCACGCGCACGACGAGCCCGCTGCCGGCGCGGTGCGCGACCTGCCAGCGGCACGCCTCCTGCAGCACCCAGGTGCCGATCGGGACGATCAGCCCGGTCTCCTCGGCGAGCGCGATGAAGCGGTCGGGGCCGACGAGCCCGTCGTCCGGGTGCTCCCAGCGCACCAGCGCCTCGACGCCGACGATCGCGCCGGTCTCGATCGACACCTCGGGCTGGAAGTAGACGCGGAACTCCTCGCGCTCGATCGCGCGGCGCAGCGCGTTCTCGGTGTGCAGGCGGGTGAGCGCGCGCTGGCGCGTGACCTCGTCGAAGAGCATCAGCCGCCCGCCGCCGGCCTCCTTGGCGCGGTACATCGCGGCGTCGGCGTCGCGGATGAGGTCCTCGACGTTCTGATCGGGGTCGGCGGCGAGCGCGATGCCGAGGCTCGCCGAGGTCATGGACTCGCCGTGGCTGAGCTGGAACGGCAGGCTGAACGCGCGCAGCACACGCTCGCCGACCGCGATCGCGTCCTGCTCGTCATTGATGTCCTCGCACAGGATCGCGAACTCGTCGCCGCCGAAGCGCGCGACGGTCTCGTGCCGCCGCAGGGAATGACGCAGCCGCTCGGCGACCGCGACGATCAGCTTGTCGCCCGCCGTGTGCCCGAGGCTGTCGTTGATCACCTTGAAGCGGTCGAGGTCGAGGAAGAGCACCGCGACGTAGCGGCCGCGGCGCCGCTGCAGGCGCTCGAGCGCCTGGCCGAGCCGGTTGCCGAACAGCAGGCGGCTCGGCAGGCTGGTGAGCGGATCGCGCAGAAGCTGGTTCTCGTTCGTGCGCCAGGCGACGATATGCGCGGCGCTGGCGGCAAGCACGAACAGCCCGTGAATCAGCGCCCAGCGCCACGGATGCGCGATCGCGTTCGGGTGGTTGTAGACCTGGTCGGGGGAGACGACGCCGACGATGCCGTGGTGGCTGACCACGTAGACGATGGCGAGCAGGAACGGCATCCAGTCCTGGTACAGCGTCAGGACGCCGATCATCACGAAGAAGTGGAAGTGCGCCTCGATGAAACCGCCGGAGAGATGCACGAGCATCGCCGAGCAGGACGCCAGGCCGAACGAGGCCGCCGCCACGCGCAACTTGATCCCGACGCTGTCGGAGGTGGCGATCCACGCCGGCCCGACGAGCACTCCGGCCTCGAACAGCATGTGCCCCAGCGAGTTGCCCATGACCAGGCCGAAGACGAACAGGCTCGGCACGTGCGCCCAGAGCAGCCAGACGATCGTCTTGTGCCGGCGGCGCCAGATGTGCTCGGGGAGGAGCTGGCCCTTCGGGAGCCAGTGCTGGAGCGCCTGCAGCGCGCGCACGAGCCGCGGCTCGTGGGCGACGACCGGCTCGCGCAGGCGGTCGAGGGCGGCGGCGTCGGACTGACTCACGTTCTCTGAGATCGGCAGCAGGGCGGGAAACTTGTCTATCGCGCGCCGATCGCGGCCGGGCGAACGGCTGCGGCGCGGAGCAGATCCATGGCCTCGGCGGCCGCCGGCGGTGTCACGGCACACGGAGCGCCGGTCTTGTAGACGAAGCGGCTGCGTGCCTCGTGGTAGCTGCGATCGGGCCCGAAGAGGCACTCGTGCGAGCGCGTCAGCTCCTCCGTCCGGTACACGCTCAGCGGCTTCTCCTGCTCGTCGCGCGCGCGGGCGCGGCGCTTCTCGTGGAGGAGCCGGTCGAGGTCGCTGCGACTCGCGAGCCGCTCGGCGTGGCCCCGGACCTGCGCGCGGAAGCTCGCGGCGTCGGCGCCGAACGCCCCGTCCAGAAGCCCGATCTCGACCGCGCGGCGGGTGCCGATCGCGCGGAACGGCGCCGACGTCAGCTCGGCGGTCAGCTCCGCCCCGACACGGCGGGGCATGAGATAGGTCCAGTACTCGGACCCGTACAGCCCGCCCATGTGCCCGTAGTACGGGTTCAGCACGACGTCCTCGCGGGCGTACACCTCGTCGGCGGCGAGCGCGAACGGGACCCCGCCGGCGGCGGCATCGCCGGCCAGGGCCGAGATCACCAGATGCGAGTCCGTCTCGACGATCTCGCGCACGACGTCGTCGATCGCGTGCAGGTTCCACCACGACTCCTGGCCCGGATCGCCGGCCGCCTCGATCACGTTCAGGTGAATCCCGTTGGAGAAGAAGTCGTCGCCGCCCTCGAGCACGATGACGCTCGTCGGGCGGCGGCGGGCGTAGCGATAGGCCTCGAGCAGCCGCCGGCACTGCGCGGTGCTCATGGCGCCGTTGTAGAAGTCGAAGCGCAGACGGCCGACGCCCGCGGCCTCGGTGTACGAGATCTCGCGCCAGGTGTGCCCGTCCGGTATCGGCGCGTGCAGCGGAACCTCGACCTCGGGCGCGTCCACGACCAGCACCTGCGTCGCCGGCAGCTTGAACTCGCCGGGGCGCTTGACGTGCGTGATCCACACGGCGCCGTCGACGGTCGCCCGGCAGATCGCGCCGGAGCGCGTCGCGATGATCTCGCCGGGCCGCCCGTAGAGCGTCGCCTCCGGGTGGGCGCCGAACAGGTGAACCTCCACGCCCGCGATCGTGTCGAGCAGCCCGGGATGCCCCTCGGCGGCGCGGATGCGGCGCAGGATCGTCGCCGTCGAGTCGGCGTTCCAGTCGATCGCGCGCTCGGACTGCCGGATCAGCGGGCGCGGCCGCCCGGTGACCGTCGGGTCGTCGTAGTCGAGCCGGCGGGGCGCGAAGCCCGGCTCCTGGAGCGCGGCCATCGCGTCGAGCAGAGCGCCGATCGCGGCGTGGCGCACCTCGTGGCGGTACAGGCTGCTCTTGCCGGCGGTGCGGGTCCGGAACGTGCGCGACCCCCAGATGTCGCCGCCGTCCACCTCGCCGGTCGCCTCGAGAACGGTGACGCCCCATTCGCCCATCCCGAGCTCGATCGCCCAGTCCAGCGATGACGGGCCGCGGTCGCCCACCGGGCCCGGGTGCACGATCAGGCAGCGGTGCCGCGACCAGATCGACTCGGGGATGATCTTCTTGAGCATCGGGCAGACGATCAGCTCCGGGCGGTGCCGGGCCACGGCCGCCTCCATCGCGTCGGCGGTCTCGACAACCGCGACCTCCACGGTGTGGCCGAGCTCGGTGAGCGCGATCTGCGCGCGCTGGCTCAGGCTGTTGTGTGCCGAGACGAGAAAGAGGATCCGGAGCATGCTCCGGGAATCGGCTCAATGGGGTCTAGGCCGGATCGGTCAAGTGTCCACGCGCCAGGCCTCGCGCTCGGCGGCGAGGCTCGAGCAGCACGAGGTGCATCCGCAGTGCGGGCACGTGGCCTCGGCGGCGGCGAACGTCCAGCCCGGATCGCCGAGCGCCGGGTCGGCGTCGAGGTCCGGCGTGCCCATCGCCCAGGTCTCGAAGACCTTGCCGCAGCGCGGGCACTCCGCGGTCAGCCGCTCGGGGGCGGGCATGGTGCCGACAATAACGAGCCCGGCCGGCGAGTTCATCATCAAGGTGCCGGCCGGATGCCGGCACGGGCCAACCCGTCAGCCCAGCAGCGCGCGCAGCTGTCGATGCACTGCTGGGCGCAGCCACTCGGTCTCGGCCTCGCCGGAGCTGAGCACGCTCAGCCGCAGGCCGTCGAGCGCCCCGACGATCAGGCGGACGTCGAGCTCGGGCGTGGGCGTCGACGAATGCTCGAGCACGCGGTCGCCGAGCGCGAACAGCCGGCGGCCCCACTCGCGATGGACCTCGCGGGCGCCGGGCGTGCCGAGCAGCTCGATCTGCAGCCGGTAGAGCGCCACCGCCACGTCGCGCTCGGCGGAGACCTGCTCGAGCAGCCAGTCGGCCAGCTCGTCGGCCCACGCCGCGGGATCGAAGTCGGCGCCGCCGAGGCGATCGGCGATCTCGGTGATCCGGGCGACCTCGCGGGTCGCCGTCCAGCGCAGGGCCGCCTCGAGGATGTCGGCCTTCGTCGCGAAGTGCCAAGTGGTCGACGACAGCGACACGTCGGCCTCCCGAGCGAGCCGCCGGTGCGTCACCGCGGCGACCCCCTCGCGAGCGACGATGCGGACGGTCGCGGCGACGATCGCGTCGCGGACCCGCCCGGAGGCCTCGGCGCGCGAGCCGGTGGCAGCGGACACGCTGCGCATCCTAGCCAGTACGGACGTACTTGCAAAGCAGGTACGTGCGTACTACCCTCCGCGCGCCCTCATGGCCGCCGATCGCTCTACCACGCGCCGGTCCTTCTTCGGCCTCGCCGGGGGAAGCGCCCTGCTGTGCACGATCGGCAGCCGGGAGGTCGAGGTCAGCGGACCGCGCTCGCTCGGCAAGGCCGACGCGGCCGCCGCGCGCGTGCCGCGCCCGCGCAGCGCGTCGGTGCTGCAGGCGAGCGTGCCGCAGCTCCAGCCGGCCCCGGGCGGCCGTCGCCGCGAGTACTGGATCCAGGCGAACACCGTGCGCTGGGAGATCACGCCGCTCAAGCGCGACGAGTGGCACAACCGCCCGCTCCCGAAGCGCTACACGTACCGCGCCTACTGCTACCAGGAGATGACGCCCGGCTTCGCGGCTCCCAAGCACGTGCTGCAGATCCCCGGGCCGACGCTGTACGCCGAGGTCGGCGACGTGCTGGTGGTCCACTTCCGCAACGCCGACCGGCGGCTGCGCCAGGCGGTGACCATGCACCCGCACGGCGTCAAGTACAACCCCGAGTACGACGGCGCGTACATGGGCGAGTACACGCGCGCGGGCGGGTTCATCGCGCCGGGCGAGACGTTCACCTACCAGTGGGAGTGCACGCCCGACTCCGTTGGTGTCTGGCCGTATCACGACCACGGGCCCAACCACACGCTCAACACGTTCCGCGGCCTGTTCGGCGCGATCATCGTGCGCCCCAAGGGCGCCAGGCAGCCGAGCCGCGTGTACTGCGTCTTCGCCCACCAGCTGCCGCCGCCGATCACCGGCATCCAGCGCAACTTCGAGTGCCTGAACGGCCGCGCGTACGCGGGCAACACGCCGACGCTGCGCGCGCGCGTCGGCGACGACGTCGAGATCAACGCGTTCGGCATGGACTCCAACTTCCACACGTTCCACATCCACGGCCACCGCTGGAAGGATCCGGCGGGGTCGTACGTCGACAACCCGACGATGGGCCCGAACGAAGTCGTGACCGCCCGCTTCGTCGAAGACAACCCGGGTCGCTGGCTCTACCACTGCCACGTCTTCTCCCACCAGAACACGGGGATGACGGGCTGGTACGTGGTGGACCCGTAACAAGGAGGTCACCATCCGCATTCCGCTCCTGGCCCTCGTGGCCGCCGCCGCGCTCCTCGTCCCTGCCGCCGCGAGC
>DASSUW010000048.1:0-3174 GCA_035706585.1 Solirubrobacteraceae bacterium
ACGTCAACGCGCCAGGCGGCCCGCGGCTCGGCGAGCGCCGGGACGCGTACGTCACCGCCGCGCCCGCGGTCGCGATCAGCACGCCGCCGATCGCCGGCCCGGCCATGTGCGCGACGTTGTGGACCGCCCACTGCAGCGCGCTCGCCGACGTGAGCTCCTCGCGCTCGACGAGCCGCGGCATCAGCGCGTCCAGCGGCGGCCGCCGGATCGCCGTGCACGCCGCGATCAGCGCGGCCGCCACGTACAGCACCCAGAGCCGCGGCTCCGGCAGCACGCTGGTCGGCCGCGCGCTGGCCGGCGCGTTCGACCGCCGGCGGCTGGTGATGCTCGCCGAGGCGGGCGCGCTCGTCGTCGGCGGGCTGGTCGCCAACGCGCGGGCCCGAGGATCGAGACGAACTCGGCGACGCCGAGCAGGCCGACCGCGACCGACGACCCGGTGATGTGGAACGTCTGGACCGGGATCGCGACCAGCGTGATCATCGAGCCGAGGTCGGAGATCGCCTGGCCCGCGACCAGCAGGCGGTACTCGCGCGGCGACGCAGCAGCCCGGCATCGACCGCGACGGCGGCGATGACGCGCGCGAGGCGGCGGCTCATCCGGTGCCGTTGAGCGTGTCGACGACCCGGAACACGTCGCCGCGCTTGTAGAAGTTCACCGCCAGCAGGTTGGGCAGGTGTCCCCGGATCTTCTGGCACTCGCGCGCGCGGGCCAGCAGCGGCGCGTAGGCGTTGACGCGCTCGGCGTCGCTGGGCCGGGGCACCGGATCGGTGCTCACCCAGTGGTTGATGAGGAACAGCGGCGCGCTCTCGAGGCCGCGGTTGGGCCGGCAGCTCGCGGGCAGGTTGGCCGGCTTGGTCAGGTAGCCCGGCGGGAACGTGAACGGCGTCTCCTGCAGCAGCCGCTCGTAGGCGAGCTGGTACCACGGCGCGGCGCCGGCCTCGTTCTCGGCGAGCACGACCAGCCGCCGCCCGGAATCGATCATCGTGCGCAGCGACGGCCAGGCGGCGCTCGCGACCGGCGGCGTGAACGCGTACTCGGACAGGCCCGCGTCGTCCATCGCGCCGACGAAGTCGGCGGGCGTCACGTAGTCCTGGTTGATGACCACGACGACCTCCGCCGGATGCGTGGCCAGGAAGTCGCGGATGTCCTTGAGGCCGTCGGCGAGCGGCGTCGCCCCGAGCTCGCAGAACGTGTGGCAGAGGTACATGCCGCGCTCGCCCTCGCCGCGGTAGCCGAGGCGATCGCGCAGCCGCAGCGCGGCGTCGACGCTCTCCTGGCTGAGCTGGCCCTGCTCGACCGCCTGGTTGAGCTTCGCGGTGCTGCCGAAGAACGTGCGGACGTTGCCGTTCTGCAGCCGGTCGGCGTAGTGCGTGTCGAGCAGCAGGCCGCGGATGCCGTCCTCGAGCTGGCCACCGATCGGCCGGTCCTGCTCGGCCGAGAACCAGCCGCGCGCCGGTACGGACATCGAGTTGTGCGTGGCCGGGAGCACGACGCGCGTGAGCGCCCGGTCGCACAGCGCGTCCGATCCGTTGCAGGTCGTCGTCGTCGCGGCGGCGGGCTCGGTCGTCCCGCCGGTCGCGACGAACGCGGCGACCCCCGCCGCGATCAGGAGCCCGGCCAGGATCGGCACCACGACGCGCGGCACGCGCCGCACCACCTCGGCCTCCTCCTCCGACTCGGCGGGGCGGTACACGAGCCGCAGCAGCGACTCGAGGCCGCTGTACAGCACGTAGACGCCGGCGAGCATGGCGAGCACCTGCAGCGCCGTCAGCGGGGCGGCGATGATGAGCGCGCCGAGCGCGACGAGCGCGAGCGCACGTCCGACCCGCGGCCACGGCCGCGCCGGCTCGGTCGCGGCGACCCGCCACGCGGCGCGCAGCGGACCCTCGATGTCGACCGGCCGGAGCAGCGACGCGGCCGCCGCCGCGACCACCGTCCCCGTCCCGGCCAGCAGCCAGCCGAACCGGCGCAGGTCGCCGAGGAACTCGGTCCAGACCGCGCCAACGGCGTCACGCGTGTCGGGGTCGTCCACGCTGCCGAGCAGGATCGCGCGGGCGCTCGTCAGCGCGATCACGATCACGACGCCGACGACCACGGCGCCGATGCCGAGCTGCGCGACCGTCACGCGGCGGTCGGGCGTGATCAGGAGCGCCGCGATCGCCGCCGCGACCGTCAGCCCGATCAGGACGTACGCGAGCACGCGGACGTCGTCGGCGATCCGTGCGGCCTCGGCCGTCGCCGACCCGATCTGCTGCTTGACCACGACGATGTCGCCGCTGCGCTCGAGCTCGGCCGCGAGCTGCGGCCGCAGCTTCTCGAGCGCCGCGCCGGCGACGGTGCCGATGTCGGCGAGCGTCAGCGTCACCGTGTCCTCGTCGCGCGCGAACACGGCCCGGTGGACGTCGAGCACCGCGCGCCGGAACAGCGCCCGGAACGCGGGGCTGCCGACGATGCCCGACACGGCCGATGCGATGATCGGCCGCGCCGCCAGCAGGTCGGCCTCGTTGCGCAGCACGAGCTGGTCGGTCACGCGCTCGCCGATGACCGACCGCACGGCCGGGTCCTGCAGCGCCGCCGTGGCGCGGTTGGCGAAGCGCTCCGAGTCGAACACCGCGCGCCGTGCATAGCCCGCGAGGGCCGCCCCGAACAGGAGCAGCGAGGCGAGCACCACGAGGCCGGTGGCGACGGTCCTGCGCACCTGCCGTCAGCCTATGCCGACGGACCTGCCACTGGCGGCCGCCTCGTACAGCGCCGCGATCGTGCGCGCCTGGCCGAGCGCATCGTCGCGACCGAGCCGCGGGCCGCCCGCCCCGCGGATCGCGGCCGAGACGTCCGACAGCTCGAGCGCGTACGGGTCGGCGGCCGCCACCGCGATGTCCTCCGGCTCCTCACCGGGCCGCGCCAGCGTCAGGCGCGGTGCGATCCCGTGCCACGGGTCGCGCGCGAGCAGCGTCCCGCCCTCCCCGACGACCTCGATCGACCCGCGCGGCGGCACGTCGAAGCCGCAGTCGAACGTGCCGAGCACGCCGGACGCGAACCGCAGCACGCCGGCGAAGCGGCCGTCGACGCCCGCGCGCTCGACGGCCTCGGCGCTCACGCGCTCGGGTTCGCCGCACAGGAGCCGCAGTGCGCTCACGCAGTAGCAGCCGACGTCCATCAGCGCGCCGCCGTCGA
>DASSUW010000049.1:0-20930 GCA_035706585.1 Solirubrobacteraceae bacterium
CTCGGCCGCTGGCAGGAGGCGGAGCGCGAGCTGCTGGCCGCGATCCGGATCTTCGAGACCGGCTACTGGGCGTCCCAGCTGTTCGCGCTGCTCCGGCTCGCTGACCTGCGCGTCCGGCAGGGACGCCTCGAGGAGGCCGAACGGCTGCTGGAAGGCATCGACTGGCACGCCGGCGCCAAGCGGTCGCTGGCGAGGATCGCGCTGGCACGCGGCGATCTCGCCCTGGCGGGAGACCTCGCCCGCTTGTGTCTGGAGAGCACGCCGGCATCCGATCCGGATCGCGCGCCCGTGCTCGCCCTGCTCGTCGAGGTGCAGCTCGCAGGGGGCGACCTCGCCGCTGCCGAGGTGACGCTCGACGGGCTGGCCGTTCTCGCGGCCGACCGCGAGGACGACCGGACGCGCGCCGTCGCCAAGCTCGTCGCGGGGACGGTCGAAGCCGCCCGGGGAGACCAGCACGCGCGCGGGGACCTGCAGGCGGCGCTGGAGCTGTTCTCCGGGCTCGGTCTGGCCCACGAGGCCGCGCAGGCCCGGTTCGCGCTCGCGCGCGCGCTCGCCTCGCATGCGCCGGCGGCGGCGGTCGAACAGGCGCGTCTCGCGCTCACGGCGTTCGAGCGGCTCGGCGCGGCCCGCGATGCCGACGCGGCAGCGGCCGTTCTGCGCGGGCTCGGAGCTCCGGCGCGCGCCTTCCCGAAGGGGTACGGTGCGCTGACCAAGCGCGAGACGGAGGTCCTGTCGCTCCTGGCCGAAGGATGCTCGAACGCCGAGATCGCGCGCCGCCTCTACATCAGCCGGCGTACGGTCGAGCACCACGTCGCACACATCCTCGCGAAGCTCGGCGTCCGGAGCCGCGCGGAGGCGGCCGTGTACGCGCTGCGCGAGCAGACCGGAAATCCGTAGTCGGATAGGTATTCCCACCGATGCTGCGCGCCGCGCGGGCGGCGATCATCGGTCTCGTGGACACTGACCTGGATCGGCAGCTCGAGACGGCGCAGGCCGCGCTGCTCGGGCGGTTCGCGCCTCAGGCGCGTGTCCGCCGGATCCGCTGGACCGGCGGCGAGACACAGGGCGTCGAGCTCGGCAGTGGACCGCCGCTGCTGTACGTGCACGGCGGGTTGGGCGGCGCGTACGAGCTGGTGCCGATCCTCTCGGCGCTCGCCGAGTCCCACCGCGTGTTCGCCGTCGACCGGCCGGGGCACGGCCTGGCCGATCCGTACGACTATCGCGGCGTCGACCTGCTCGACCACGGCCGGACGTTCCTGCGGGACGTCGTGGATGCGCTCGAGCTCGCGACCGTCGATGTGGTCGCCAACTCGCTCGGCGCGCTCTTGTCCGTCGCCTTCGCGCTCGACGCTCCCAGCCGCGTGGCGCGCCTCGTGCTCGTCGGCGCGCCGTTCGGGATCATGCGACGGCCGCCGCTCTTGATGCTTCCGCTCGGACTCCCATTCATCGGCGACCGGCTCGGCCGGCATGCCTTTGCGAACGCGACGCGGGACGGCAGCCGGAGGTTCTTCGGGCAGCTGATGGTCGAGCATCCCGAGCGCGTCGACGACCGGCTGCTCGACGTCGATGTCGCGCACACGCGAAGAAACGCCGAGAGCATGCTCAGCCTGATCGCCTGCATCGCCGACTGGCGCCGGCTCGGGTACCGGCGCGAGCTGGTTCTCGGCGAACGCTGGCGCGCGTTGACGACGCCGACGCTTCTCGTCTGGCCCGAGAACGACGCCTTCGGATCACCCGAGAAAGGCGAAGCCCTCGCCGCGCAGAATCCGAACCTCCGCCTCGTCCGGCTGCCCGGCGCGGGCCACCTGCCGTGGATCGACGACCCCGACACCGTCGCCGCCGAGATCGAGCGCTTCCTCGCGACTGATCGACGGAGCGGCGCGGACGCCGCCGCCTAGTCATCGGCGGTACGGTCGTCGCAGGCTCCTGACGCGGCAGTTCGGGTAGGAGAGGCGTATGGCGCGACTGATCGCCTTCGATGTCAACGAGACGCTGCTGGACCTCAGCCCGCTCGACCCGCTGTTCGAGCGCGCGTTCGGGGACGCGGCGCTGCGCGCCCAGTGGTTCGCGCAGATGCTCCAGCTCAGCTTCGTCGGCGGCCTCACCGGCCGCTACGTCGACTTCTCCAGCGCGCAGCGTGCCGCGCTGGAGATGCTCGCCGCCACGACCGGCACGCAACCGGACGCCGGAGACCGCGAGGCGATCGTCGATCAGATGCGCCGCCTCCCACCGCACCCGGATGCCGCGCCGGCGCTCGAGCGCCTGGGCCGGACGGACCTGTCCCTCGCGGCGCTCACGAACTCTCCGCTCGACGTCGCGCGCGCCCAGCTCGAGCACGCCGGGCTCGCCGGGCGGTTCGACGCGATCCTGTCCGCCGACGAGGTCCAGGCGCTCAAGCCGCGGCCGGAGCCGTACCAGCTCGCGGCGCGACGGTTCGATCTGGCGACCGACCAGGTGCGCCTCGTGGCGGCGCACGCCTGGGACATCGCCGGCGCACTCGCCGCGGGCTGTGCAGCGGCGTTCGTGCAGCGCCCGGGGAAGGTCCTCAGCCCCGTGGGCGACCAGCCGGACATCGTCGGCGACGACCTGCTCGCGGTCGCCGAGCAGATCGCGGCCGCCGACGGCGCCGCCGGCTGATCGCCACGTCCCGCTGAACGGCCGACGGGCGCGCGCGACGTCTGACGACGGACGAACGCGGTCGCGCGCCGCAGCAACCGCTGGTATCGAAGGGTGTGCCGTGACCGCGACCGAAGCGAGCCCGCCATGACGCGCGTCGAACGGCTGAGCCTGACGCTGCGCGCCCTGCTGGAGACGAGCATCGTCGCCGGGTTGGCGTATTGGGGCGTGCATGCCGGCGACAGCCTCGCCGGCAGGCTCGTGCTCGGCGTCGGCGCTCCGGTGCTCGGCTTCGGCTTCTGGGGCGCTGTCGACTTCCGGCAGGCCGGGCGCTTCGCCGAACCGCTGCGCCTCGTGCAGGAGCTCGCCGTGTCCGGTCTTGCAGCAGTCGCGCTGTACGCGGCCGGCCAGCCGCTGCTCGGCGTGCTCGTCGCCGGACTGTCGGTCGTCTACCACGGCCTCGTCTACGCGTCGGGTGCACGGCTGCTGGCTGCGAGTCCGGCCGCCGGCCGGCGCGTTGCGCCCGGAAGCTGAGGGCCGGACGCGCCGGCGGCGCGTTTGTCATTGCATCGCTTTTCCTGGCCGCCCGTATAGGACGGCGTCTTGATCGCGCTCGAATGTGAGTGCAATGGTCGCGCGGTGACCTCCGGGGCTCGCACACTCGTGGCGGGTGTGTCTGTCGGGATGTTCGCGCTGCTGGCGCCGGCGGCGTCCGCGGCGGGGCCGGGCGTGTGGACCGAGGCGCAGGGTCCGAACGCGGTCTTCCCGAGCTCCGAGATCGCGGCCGCGCGCGGGCTCGACAGCTCGCTGTTCGTCGCGTTCACCGACTCGCCGAACACCGACCTCGCCGTGGCCAAGCTCGGCACGAGCGGCGCGCACCAATCCACCACCCCGGCGATCGACGACTCGTCGACGCGGCCCGCAATCGTGATCGATCCGCGCGACGGCACCGTCCGAGCGCTCTCCGGCGGCTTCCGCAACCCGGGCGGGAGCGGGATCTGGGCGGCGACCGCACCGGCGGCCGGCGCGCCGTGGTCGGCCCCGTCGAAGGTGTCGGACCTGTCACCGGCGTACACCGTCGCGGCGGTCGACAGCGACGGGATCCTCTACACGGGGACGGCCGTCGGCAGCAGCGCGATGGAGCTGCACCGCGGGACCGATCCGGCGACCACCGATCACGTGTACGACAGCAGCGGCGGGCAGCAGGGCGGGCTCGCGCTCGACGGCGTCAGCCAGGCGCCGACGCTTGCCTGGACGGCGGGCGTCGCGGGTGGAGCGATCGAGCTGCGGGCGCGCTCGGGCTCGGCGACCACGGGCGCGCCGACCGGCACGGTGCTCAAGGCTCCCGGACTGGCCGGCGGTCCGGCCGACGTCCTCGTCGACCAGGGCGTGCCGATCAGCGGCCGGACCGGGCTCGGCGGTGTCTACACCGCCTACGCCGACGCGGACGGCGACGCGGGCGAGCTGCTGCTCTGGCGAGTCGGCGATGCGCTCCCGCGCGAGGTCGGCGCCTCGAACAGCACGATCAACAAGGTCGCGCTCGCGCCCGCGCCGGACGGCTCGCTGTGGATCGCATGGGTCGACAACGACAGCTCGCCGGCCAAGGTCGCCGCGCGCCAGCTGCGGCCGGACGGGACCACGCTCGGGCCGATCACGCGCTTCGACGTGCCGGACCCGGGTGGGTTCCTCAGCATCGGCCAGCTCGTCGCGGTCGCGCAGGCCGACCGGCTCGACCTTCTGCTCAAGGCCGGCGACAAGATCTACCACAGCCAGGTGCTGAGCGTGCCCGCCGGCGGCGGCGGCGGGGGAGGCGGCGGCGGAGGTCCCGCGCTGACGCCGACGATCCTCGGCCGTGTGATCCAACCCGGTGGTGCACCGATCGCCGGCGCGCTCGTCGAGGCCTGCCCGCAGCCGCTGGGCAGCTGCCTGCTCTCGGAGACGGGCTCCGACGGCCGCTACCGCATCGACGTCTCGCACTCCGGCCCGTACACGCTCCGCGCACTGCCGCCCCGCGGGACGTTCCTCACCGAGGCTGCCGGCCCGACCGTCATCGCCTCGTCCGGCCCGGTCGCCGCGCCGGACATCGTGATGCGCGGTTGGGCGCGCCGCGCCGCCGGCGTGACGGTCGGCAGCGGCTACGAGGTCAACGGCGTGCCGGCGTTCGCCCCGGGCGAGGTCATCCGTCTCGCGTATCCCGTGCCCCGCTGGGTCGACGACGTCCGCGTCAAGGTCATCATCGGGAGCGACGACCCGGAGATCGCCGACGACATCCCCGACGCGATCGGCGACTGGCGGCAGTACATCTCCAACGACCAGCTGAACACGGTCTACTACGAGGTGATCGGGCTGCGGCGGCTGCCGGACGGCTCGCTCGAGGTGCCCTACACCGGGGAGTTCACGCACCTCGACCCCGAGGCGGACAAGCCGCCGCATGTACCGCAACGGTGCCCGATCGGGACCGTGGGGCGGTACCCGGACTGCACGCCGGAGCGCGTCAAGAGCTGCCCCGACGGCTACGAGCTGCACGCGGGCGAGTACGGCCCGTCGTGCTGGCCCGAGGGCGAGGATCCCAACAAGCCGGTGCCCCGCTGGGGGATCAACTGGGTTAAGCACACCGCGGCGATCCCCGGCGGCAAGTGGATCATGACCTGCCCCGAGTTCTTCCAGGAGAAGCGCGGGTTCGGGCTCACGCGGGTGTCGGCGGAGGTCCGCGGGCCGTTCAACATCTTCTGCACGCAGTCGGTGCAGGACCCGAGTGGCTACGTGCGGAGCACGAAGGGCGTGCCGATCCCGGGCGCGAAGGTCGACCTGCTCCGCGGCAACCTGCTCGCCGGTCCGTTCAGCTCGGTTGCCAACGGGAGCCCGAGGATGGGGCCGCTGAACCGCCGTAACCCGGATCGCACCGATGCGTACGGGCACTTCGGCTGGGACACCGTCAGCGGCTTCTACAAGGTGCGCGCGTCCAAGGCCGGCTGCCGCAACCCGAAGCTCCGACGCCGGCGCTACAACGAGAGCCCCGTTCGGCAGGTGCCGCCGCCGGTCGTCGACCTCGACATCCGCCTGCGCTGTCCGGACGCGCCGAAGGCGAAGCGCCGCCCGGCCGTGCGCGGTCGCGCGAAGGCGGGACACAAGCTGCGCTGCCGCGCCGGCAAGTGGAAGCCGAAGCCGAAGCGGTACCGGTACGCATGGCTGCGCAACCGCGCCGTCGTCCCCGGTGCCACCAAGCGCACGCTCAAGCTCAAGCGTCGTGACCGCCGCGCGAAGATCGTCTGCCTGGTCAGGGCCGAGAACCGCTACGGCCGGCGCATGGCCAGATCGCGCAGCGTCCGTGTTCGCTAGGCGTCCGGCGCGCCGCGGCAGGCCCGCGGTCTGGCTGATCGCCTGCGCGTGCGCCACGCTGCCCGCGCCGGCCGCCGCCCAGGCGCCGCCGACGACGTTCGCGACGCTGAACGGCCCGATCGGGCTCGCGGTCGGGGGCGACGGGTCGGTGTTCGCGACCTATGACGGAATCGGGGACGTTCGCGTCGTCAAGCTGAGCCCGCAGGGGCAGGTCGTGCGCCAGGTCGCGTTCGGGAACCTCGGTTCGGTCGGGCAGGTCGGGAAGCTCGCGATCGACCCGGGGACGGGCCTGATCTGGGATCTGTTCACGACCGGCGAGATCCGCGTGTTCGATCCGAACACGCTCGCCTCGTCCTCGATCGGGACGCTGCGCGCCACACCCGTCGATCGCACGAGCGTGTTCGACGTGAGCCAGGGGCGGCGACGCGACATGTCGGGCGAGATCCTCCCGGAGCTGTCCACGTTCGGCGACATCGCGCTGCTGCGCAGCGGCACCCAGCTCGACGTGTTCGCGACCGGTCGCTCGTCCTCGGGAGTCCCGTACGTGCTGCGCGCGCGCTTCAACGGAAACGCGTTCGCCGGGGCGCGCGTGATCGCCGGCGCCTCGATCTCGAGCCGGGAGGACAACTCACCGCGCGGCGTGGCGGTGAATCGGGCGGGGACGGTGCTCACCACGCTGCCGACCCCGAACGTCCGGCTCGACGTCGTCGACCGGCCCTACGTGTTCAGCTCGACGTTCCCGGAGGCCGGAGCCGCCCCGCGGCTGGCACTCGGCGGACGCGACCTGGCGAGCCGCGGCATGACGACCGACGCCGCGGGCAACTTCTACGTCACCGGGTTCATCGGGTCGACGCTCTGCGGGCGCAACGCGGCGGGCGCGATCATCGTCCTGTCACCCGACGGCGCGAACGGCATCTGTCACCCGTTCTCGCCGACGCCGGTGAACATGGAGGACGTGGCGATCGGCCCGCCGGCGGCGCCGGTCGTGTTCAGCACGCTGCTCGGCTACCCGGGCAGGATCCTGCGGTGGGGCCGTCTGGCGGTGCCCGCGCCGGCAGCCCGCGACGTCGAACCGGGCACGGGTGCCAGCCGGGCGTGCGCCAAGGCGAAGAAGCGCCTGCACACCGCCGTCAAGCGCAAGAAGCGCGCGGTCCGGCGCGCACGCCACGCCCACGGCCACGCGGCCAAGCGGCGCGCGCGGGCGCGGCTGCGCAAGGCGACGCGGGCCGTGAAGAAGGCGCGGCGGCACAAGCACGCCGTCTGCTGAGCCGGAATCGCGGCCGGGAGAGCGGCACGGTCTGCTCGCCGGTGTGGATGACGACCCCTGCTCAGTACCCGTGGGCGCGATCGGCGGAATCGCGCACGAACGTCGGGCTCGACGCGTCGGTGTCCTTGGTCACCACGATCGACCCCTTGTCGGAGCCGAGCGGCGCGGTGAATGCCTGCGCCGGCGCTGCTGCGACGGTCACGAGCGCGCCGGAGACCACAAGGATGGGCAGAGAGCGTGTGACGGAGCGGAGCATGAGAGTCCTTTCTTGAGGCCGTCGATCGGGTCCTGGCCGTGACCGCCCGCCGCGAGCCGTCGAGGCGGTCCGGTCGACATTCACGCGTTACTCCCGAGCCCGGCGTGGCCGTTGTAGACGATCAGGCGCCCATCGCCGGACTGCGCGCACACGTCCGGGAAGGCGCAGACGCCACTCGCGGCCTGGGTGGCTTGATCGAGCGGGGCCGGGGCGACGCCGAACTGGATCGTGTTCGACGTGCCGTCGGCGATCGAAGAGGCGAGCGCCGGGCTCGTCGTGGCGATCATGCCGGCGAGCACGACGGCCGCGCCGGTCACGGCGCGGCGGAGAGTGAGGGGGTGCGTGCGGGTCATTGCGGGCCAGCCTCGCGCCGCGTGGTTGTCGAAGCCTTGAGGCACCCTTGGCGTCGGCCTTCCGGTCCCTGCGTTGCCCGGTGAACAGCGTCGCGGCGCACCGTCGCCGCTGCGGACCGGACGCCGGGTCACCGTCCGCGCCGCTGCGGAATCAACGGAGCCGCGTCCAGCTCAACGCTCGTGACCGGGCCGCCACCAGCGGGCGACGGGGGCCGGTGCGCGTGTGTGCCGTCGCGGCGCGGCTCCGGCCTCGTGATCGCCACGGCGTAGTGAGCTCGCCCGCCGAGAATCCGCAGCCACCGGACCACCTCGGCATGGTCGTCCCGGAGCGGCGCTGAGGGATGCTGCCTCATGGTTCCCACTTCCAGGCAAGCGGCCGGGCCTAACCGCGCGCTTCAGCGATCTGACCGTGGCGGCGAGTCCGCGCGCAGACGCTGCGGGCCGGCAGCCGAAGACGGCGATCGTGGCCCGCCACGTCGACAGCTGCGCGCCCGCCGAGATCGGCTGATCCCGGGAATCGAGTCTCACGGCGCCGGCTCGAACGGCAGGGTGTCCCGTGCGCCGGCGATGTCGAGGACCCGCATGACGCACCGGGGTCCGGCGATGACGGTGACGGTGGCGTCTGGGCGCGCGGTCTGGCGGAACAGCAGGTGCACGGCGCTGGAATCGATGAAGGTCGTCGGACGCAGATCGATGACGATGGCACGGAAGCCTCGTTCGACAAGTCCGTCGAGCTCGTCGGCGAGTTCCGGAACGGTGGCGAGGTCGAGCTCGCCGTGGGGAGCGACGAGGACGCGGTGTCGGTCGGGCTCGACCGTGATCCGGAACTCGCGCGACGGCCGCGTGAAGGCGTGCGGGGGACTGACGCTCATGTCATCGCCGCGTCTTGTTCGGCGGCGGCTTGCAGGCGCCGGAGCGCCTCGTGCAGGATGCGCGAGACGTGCATTTGTGAGCGGCCGATGTGGTCGCCGATCTCTCGTTGGATGAGGTCGTCGTGGAAGCGCAGGCGGATGACCTCGCGTTCGCGGTCGTCGAGTACGGTGTTGGCGAGTTGGGTGATGGTGATGCGGGTTTCGGCGTGCGCGATGTCGTGGCGGTGGTCGGCGAGGTTGTCGACGCGGCTGTGGCCGTCGTGCTCGTCGGCGCGCAGCGGTGTGTCCAGTGAGGTGGGGGAGTGCGCGTCGCCGGCTTGGAGTGCCTCGACGACGTGTTCGGTGGTGAGGCCGAGGTATTCGCCGACGTCGCGGGCGGTCGGCTCGCGGCCGAGCTGCTGCCAGAGCGCTTGGCGTGCGCGCTGCACGTCCAGGTAGCGCTCCTGCACGTCGCGGGGCGGTTTGATCGTCCATGTGCGGTCGCGGAAGTGGCGGCGCAGTTCGCCGGTGATGGTGGGGACGGCGTAGGTGGAGAACTGGGTGCCGCGGCTCGGATCCCAGCGGTCGACGGCGTTCATGAGGCCGATGCGGGCGACCTGGATGAGGTCGTCGAGTGGTTCTGAGGTGTGGGCGTAGCGGCGCGCGAGCTTGTCGGCCAGCGGCAGGTAGCGCTCGATCATGCGGCGGCGTTGGTCGGGCCGCGGGCGGTGGGCGGTGGGGTCGGGTCGGTGGGTCACGGGGCCTCCTTTGGACGCTCGAAGCGAGCGGTCTCGAAAGTCAGCCGGCACTGCCCCCGTCCGGGGGACGTTGCCGTCGTGCCCTTTTCAACCGGTTGTTGGCCTACCCCGATCGGGCGCAAGTCAGTCCTCGCGTGTTGGCTAGGCTTGTGCGCCCCCATGAGCGAGCATCCGCGCATCCAGGCACCGCGTGACGGCCAGGTGCGCACGGCGATCTCGGACGGCGTGGTGGCGCTGATGAAGGACTTCTACGGCACCGGTCCGACACGCACGAAGACCTATCTGGTCGACGATTTGGTCGTGTGTGTGATGCGCGGCGGGTTCACGCGCGCCGAGCAGACGCTGCTGGAGGGCGGCCGCGGCGACGCGGTCAGCCGCCAGCGCGTGCAGTTCCATGAGGTCATGCGCGAGCGCTTTATCGCCGTCGTCGAGAACGCCACCGGCCGGCGCGTGATCGGCTTTATGGCCGGCAGCCAGCAGGATCCCGACATGATCTGCGAAGTCTTCCTGCTCGACACGACCGATCTCGTGGACGATCCGGGCGCCGCCGAGGAGTAGGCGACCGGCGAACCGCGGATATCCCGTTCCGGCTACGGGTATGGGCGACCCGACGCCGGGGCTCGAGTCCGGCAGCATGAGGCGAAGCGACGCGCCGGCCTCGGACTGACCGACGACGGCCGGATCGTCGCCTCGCGCCCTCCCGGAATGGTGCACCTCATGCCGGAGGCGCCGGGCGTGCGGGCGCCGGGACCGGCGCCTTGATGCGGGCGAGCATGCGCGCCATCCGGCGGTTGAGCTCGGAGCGTCCGATGTGCAGCGCGTCAGCGATGTCGGACGGCGGCGTCCGCTCGACGAGCATGCCCAGGACGGGGAGATCCTCCGGGTCGAGCGCATCGCCGGCGGCCCGCAGCGCCGACGCCGACACCGGCGGAAGCGCACCGTCGCCACGCGCGACTGCGCGCAGCCGTTCGTAGAGCTCGCGCGGCGGGGCGCTCTTGTGGAGGACGCCGTCGGCGCCCGCGACGATCGCCGGCACGGCGAGGCTGTCGTCGGCGAACGCGGAGTACAGCAGCACCGCCGGGGCGAGCGCCTGCGACTTGATACGGCGGCAGATGCTCAGACCGTCGGTCCCCGGGAGGTGGTAGTCGAGCAGGACGACGTCCGGACGCGTGCGGTACAGCAGCGGCTCGAGGTCGCCGGCGCCGGTCGCGCTGCCGACCGGCTCGATGTCGGGCTCGGCCTGCAGAGCGGCGTTGAGGCCGATGCGGACCGCCGGGTGGTCGTCGACGATCGCGACGCGGATCACCGGCTCCACCGCGGACCCGACCACGACGACGGGATCAATGGACTCACGCCGGCCCGCTCATCCGCGACCGTCCGCCGGCGAGCGTGCTGTAGATGGCGAGCAGGAGCAGCGCTCCGCCGATCGCGATCAGCCACGTCCCGAGGTCGAAGAACGAGCTCACGGCGCCGATGCCCAGCAGCGACGCGATCAGCCCGCCCGCCACCGCGCCGCCGATGCCGACGGCGAGGGTGCCCAGGAGACCGCCGGGCTCCGGTCCTCGGTGCAGCGCCTTCGCGATCAGCCCCGCTACGAGCCCGAGGATCAGCCACCCGAGAATGCCCATGAGAACGCCTCCGTTCCGTGACTCATGAGTCGCAGCGTGGCGTGGCGGCTGCCGGGCGCCTATGGGTGACGCTCCCCAAAACGCTCACGCTTCGACCAATCCATGGCGGATCGCGTAACGGGTGAGCTCGACGCGGTCGCGCATGCCGAGCTTGGCGAGGATGTTCTCCCTGTGCCGGTCGACCGTGCGGCGGCTGAGGTGCAGCAGCGTCGCGATCTCCTCGGTCGTGTGGGCCTCGGCCACGAGCTTGACGACCTCCTGCTCGCGCGCCGTCAACGGCGTGAGCGAGCCATCGCCGTCGTCGAGCCACGTGCGCACGAGCGTGCGAACCGTCGGCGGATACAGGAACGCCTCTCCGCGCATCGCGGCCCGGCACGCTTCGACCAGGTCGCGATCGGCGGCCGACTTGAGCACGTAGCCGGAGGCGCCGGCCTTGAGCGCCTGCAGGCAGTAGTGCTCGAGGTCGTGCATGGACAGCATGAGCACACGCAGCTCCGGTCGCCGGCGCGTCAGCTCGCGGGCCGCATGCAGACCGGTGCGGCGCGGCATCGCGACGTCGAGGACCGCGAGGTGAACGTGCTCGCGCAGACCGAGCTCGACGGCCTCGATGCCGTCGCCCGCCTCGGCCACGACCTGGAGATCGGGCGCCGCATCGAGCACCATGCGCAATCCGCGGCGCACCACCGTGTGGTCATCCGCGAGGAGGATCCGCGTGCGGAGCGGGACCGTCACGCCGGTACCTCGAGCACGACCTCGGTGCCGCCCTGGAGCCCGGAGCCGATGTGCAGCGAGCCACCGATCAACAACGCCCGTTCGCGCATCCCCGCGAGGCCGCCGCCACCGTTGTCGAGCCGGTCGGCGGAGATGCCGGCGCCGTCGTCGCGGATGCGCAGCCGGATCGCGCCGTCGGACCCCGCCAGCGCCAGCGAGACGGTCGACGCCGAGGCGTGCCGGGCGGCGTTGGTGAGCGCCTCCTGGGCCACGCGGTAGATCGCGAGCTCGGCATCGCCGTCCAGGCCGGGCAGGACCCCGGCGATCTCAGCTGTGACCGGAAGCCCCGTGCGCTCCCGAACCCCTCGGCCAGCGCCACGAGCGCCGCCCGCAGGCCGAACTCGTCGAGTGCCGGCGGGCGCAGCCCGCGGGCGATCTCGCGCACCGCTTCCACGCCTTCGCGCGCGGTCTCCTGCACCTCGACGAGGTCGGCACGGAGACGCGGCGGCGCCGTCCTCGACGCGCCTTCGAGCTGGAGCACGACGCTGGTCAGCAGCTGCCCGACCTCGTCGTGCAGGTCGCGCGCGACCCTTCGGCGCTCCGCCTCCTGGGCGGCCAGGGCGCGGCGACCGCTCGCCGCCCGCTCGCTCTCGAGCCGGTCGAGCATGTCGTTGAGCGCGCGAGCGACGCCCGCGACCTCCTCCACGTGCCAGTCGTCGATCCCGACCCGCCGGCCCGGCGCGTGCGGGTCGACCCGCCGCATGACGGCCTGCAGGCGCTGCAGCGGCTCGAAGACCCGCCGGAGCACGAGCACGTTGACGATGACGGCGAGCGCGGTCCCGAGGGCGAGCACGACCCACTCCTCGATCGTCATGTGGCGAGACACCGTCGCGGGCGAGAACGCGAGCACGAGCGCGGCCACGATGAGCAGACCCGTGTTGATCGCCACGACGCGCCGGTACAGCGCCACGCCTCAAGCCTGGCCCTGCAAGGCATCTGACGCCATGGGTGGCGGCCCCCATCGCCGGCGGGGTGGACGACCCATGGCGCGCGGCGAGCGGCCGCGTCCGCCGGCGCGCACCTGATTTGGGTAGCGCTCCCCATGGAGCGGCGGCGGGCGGGCCTCCAGTGTGGACCGCATCGGATGTGAGCTGAAAGGAGCGTTCGATGCGACGTGTGCCCCCCGCCGACCCCCGCCGCGACGAAGTCGAGTCCGGCGGCCGCGAATCGCCGCCGCCCGGCCCGCGCCCCGCCGCGACGCCCAGCCGGACCGGCCGAGTGAGCGCTGCCGCGCTGGTGATCACGCTCGTCGCGCTGGCGGTCATCGCGGTGCTCGTCATCGTCTGAGCGCCGGCCGGTCTCGCCCGGAACGTGCGCGTCGAGGCTCAGTCGCCGACGAAGCGGCGCGCGACGGCACGGAAGAAGTCGCTGCGCGTGATCACGCCGGCCACGCGGCCGTCGTCGCCGATCACCGGCAGGACGAGGACGCGGTGGTGCAGGAAGATCTCCGCGACCTGGGCGTCCGAGAAGTCGGCGCCGACGTCGACGTGCTCGGTGTTCATGTACTCGCGCACCGCGTCGCGGCGGCACGAGCTGCGCTTGTCCAGTGCCGAGTCGAGCGACTTGGTGACGAAGCCGGCGCTGCCGAGCTCGTTGAGATAGCCCGGGAATAGGGCCTGGAGGAACTCGCGCTCGCCGAAGATGCCGCAGTACCGGCGGTCGTGGGCGACGGGCAGCGCCGGAAGGTCGGTGTCGAGCAGGCGGCGCACGGCGGTCTCGACGGTGTCGGCGGCGGCGAGGACCGGGGTGTCGCGCACGAGAGGGTCGCTGACGCTGCGGGGGCTCATGACAGGTACCTCAGGGCGATGTAGGCGGTGGCGAGGACGAGCGACACGGCGGTCACGGGGAGGCCGATGCGCAGGAACGCGAGGAAGCCGATCGGGCGGCCGGCGCGCGACGCCATGCCGGCGGCGGCGACGTTGGCGGCGGCCGCGACGAGCGTGGCGTTGCCACCGAAGCAGGCGCCGAGCGCGAGCGCCCACCAGTAGGCGTCGTCGCCGCTGTTGCCGGACTGCAGCTGGTCCACGACCGGGATCATGGCGGCGGTGAACGGGATGTTGTCGACCAGCCCGGAGCCGATCGCCGACGTCCAGAGGATGCCGAAGAGCTCGGCGGCGCGGTCGCCGTCGGTGAGCGTGGCGATGCCGTCGGCGACCTCGCCGATCGCGCCGGTCTCCTCCAGCGCGCCCACCATGACGAACAGGCCGACGAAGAAGAACAGCGTCGGCCACTCGATGCCGGCGAGCGAGCGCTCGAGCGGCTGCCGGCTGATCAACAGCATCACGGTCGCGCCGCTGAGCGCGACGGTCGCGGGCTCCAGATGCAGCGGCTTGTGGGCGAAGAAGACGAAGATCGTCGCGACCAGGATCGGCACGGTGCGCTTGAGCTCGGCCAGGTCCTCGATCGACCGCTTGGCGTCCAGTCCCATCACGTGCCGGCGCGACTCCGGGGCGATCTGGAGCTGTGGCCGGTAGAGCGCGTACAGCCCTGCGGTGACGATCACGAACGTGACGATTGCGATCGGCGCGAGGTTCACGATGAACGCGGTGAACGAGAGGCCGGTGGCGCCGGCGATCAGGATGTTGGGCGGGTCGCCGATCAGCGTCGCGGTCCCGCCGATGTTGGAGACGAGGATCTCGATGACGACCAGCGGGATCGGGTCGATGTCGAGCGCGTCCGCCAGCAGGAACGTGATCGGCACCATCAGCAGCACCGTGGTGAGGTTGTCCAGGAACGCCGACAGCACCGCCGTCGTGGTCGCCAGCGCAAGCACGACGGCGAGCGGACGGCCGCGGGACAGCTGGCCGGCGCGGATCGCGAGCCACGTGTAGACGCCGGTGGTCTCGGTGACCTTGACCATCAGCATCATCCCGACGAGCAGCCCGAGCGTGTTCCAGTCGATCGCTTCGACCGCCTGCTCCTGATCGATGGTCTGCGTGAGCAGCAACAGGACGGCGCCGACCAGCGCGACCTTGGTCCGGTGCACCCGCTCGGAGGCGATCACCGCCAGGGCGGCGACGAACAGCACGACGGCGAACGCCATCAGCCGTCGTCCTCGCCGTCGGCGACCACCACGGCCGGGCTCATGCCGAGGAGGCGAAGATCGCCGAGCCACTCGGCGCACGGGCGCGCCTCGACGCAGTCCGCCGGTGCCGAGCCGGGGACGAGATGCAGCTCGAGCATCCAGTCGTGGGGAGCGCCGAAGCGCTCGGACCCGGATCGCAGGCGGGTGAGCTCGGCCCGCTCGATGCCGTCGAGTTCGGTCACCTTCTGCAGCTCGCCGCGGACCCACGCGTCGGCCTCGTCGGTCGACAGGTGGCGCGGTTGCGTCCAGAAGATCAGGAGCCGGGTCACCCGTCCATCGTGCGACCCGGCGGCGCGCGGTCACAGTGGCTCTCGATCCCATTCGGCCGGCGCGGCGGCAACGCGAACCGGTCTGGCGTGGGGTGGAGCCCCCACGTGCGTCTAGGGCTCGACGAGTCCGCGGCGGATCGCGTACCGGGTGAGCTCGACGCGATCGCGCATCCCCAGCTTGGCCATCACGTTCTCGCGGTGGCGCTCGACCGTCTTGACGCTGATGTGCAGCATCTCGGCGATCTGGGCGTTCGTGTGCGCCTCGGCGATCAGCTTCACGATCTGAAGCTCGCGCGGCGTCAACGGGTCGATCGGGGTCTCGTCGCCCTCGCGCGCGCGGTCGAGGAAGTCACGGATCAGCGTCGCGACCGCGGACGGGTAGAGGAAGGGCTCGCCGCGCAGCGCGGCACGGCAGGCGTCGACGAGGTCGCGGTCGGCGGCGGACTTGAGGACGTAGCCGGAGGCGCCGGCCTTCAGCGCCTCGAACAGGTACTGCTCGCTCTCGTGCATCGACAGCATGAGCACGCGCAGCTGCGGCCGCAGCGATGCGAGCTCGGCGGCGGCCTGCAACCCGGTCATCCGCGGCATCGACACGTCGAGGATCGCCAGGTCGAGCTCGGTGTTGCGCGCCGCCTCGAGCGCCTCCAGGCCGTCGCCGGCCTCCGCCACGACGCGCAGGTCCGGCTCGGCGTCCAGGACGAGCCGCAGGCCGCGCCGCACCATCGCGTGGTCGTCGGCGAGCAGCAGGCGCGCCGGATAGTGCGCGCTCATCGGATGGTGAGCCGGACGGTCGTCCCGGCCCCGATCGTCGAGGTGATGTCCAGAACCGCGTCGATCAGCACCGCGCGCTCGCGCATCCCGCGCAGGCCGGATCCGTCGCCGACCGTCGCGGGATCGAATCCCCCGCCGTCGTCGCGCACCGTCAGCTCGGCGGCGCCGTTGTCCGCTGCGAGCGTGAGCGAGACGCGCTGCGCGCCGGAGTGCCGCACCGCGTTGGTGAGCGCCTCCTGCGCGACGCGATACACGACCAGTTCCTCCTCCGGCGAGAGCGCCGCGGCGGCGGGCGTGAGCGAGCGGTCGACGCTGATGCCGGTCTGGCGCGCGACATCGTTGGTGAGCGCCGTGAGCGCGCTGTTGAGGCCGAGATCGTCGAGCGCCTCGGGACGCAGCCGGCTCGCGATGGCCCGCACGTCCTCGAGGCTTCCGCGCACTGCCTCACGCGTGTCCTCCAGCGACGCGCGGTGTTCGTCGTCGATGTCGCGCTGGAGGCGCTCGAGCTGCAACAGCGCCGCCGTCAGGACCTGTCCGACCTGGTCGTGCAACTCGCGCGCGATCCGGCGACGCTCGCTCTCCTGCGCCGACAGCGCGCGCCGCGCGCTGTCGCGCCGCTCGAGCTCCAATCGATCGAGCATCTCGTTGAACGCTCCCGTCAACTGAGCCACCTCCGGATCGCTCGTCGCCACGGTCGCCCGGCCGCCGGGTCGCAGCGGGTCGACGCCGCGCATCATCGCCGTCAGCCGGCGCAGCGGCCCGAACGCCCGGCGCAACAGCATCAGATCGAGCGCCAGCATCGCGCCCAGGCCGCCCGCCAGCACGATCAGCTCGGTGAGCGCGATCGGAAAGCTGACCGTCGCGGGCGAGATCACGAGCACGAGCGTCGCCGCCGCCAGGACCGCCGCGTTCGTCGCGAACACTCTCCACAGCAAGGGCATTCGCGGCACGCTACAGCGGCGCCGTCAGCCGGCGTGCGACCGCTGAGCGCCGAGCGTCGAGCCGGTCGCGAGCGCCGGTGAAGGCCGTCGCGGCCAGACGAGCACCGGCCGGTCGGCTTGCCGCAGCAGGTCGCGCGCCACCGAGCCTCGCAGCGCCGAGACGAGGCGACCACCGCGCGCGGCGGTGACGGCGATCAGCAGCGCGCCTTCGTCGTTGCCGATGCGGCAGAGCTCTTCAGCCGCCGCCCCGTCCGCCAGACGGGGGCAGGAGGCACCCGCAGCCGCACGCCCCGCGCGCCGCGCGATCTCTCCGAGCAGCTCACGCGCGGCCGACCAATCGGCGGCGGAGCCCGGCTCGGCCGGCGCCGCCATGTACGGCCCACCGATCGGTGGGACGCTCGCGGGGGTGCTCGCGTGGGCCAGGATCAGCTGCAGGTCGAGCGCGTCGGCCAACGCGCCGGCCGCGGTCACGCACGCCAGATCGCCGAGGTCCCGGGCGCCGCAGACGATGCTCCTCATGCGCGCCGGATCGACGGTCGCGTATCCCGGCGGCAGGACGACGGCGGGAAGCCCGATCCGGGCGGCCAGCGCCGACGGATCGCCACCGGGCATGCCGGCCGGCCGCCGCCGCACGGGCGTCCCCACGACCGCGAGCCCCGCATGCCGGGCCGCCCGTTCGAGAGCGGCGTGCTCGACGCGCACGACCGCGACGTCACCGACGGCGAGCGCGAGTGCCTCCGCGAAAAGCATGGCGGACGTGTCCGCGCGCGGCTCGGACGTCCGCGCCACGAGGAAATCACGGAATGGGAACCCACCTCGCCCCGTCATCAGCGGCAATCCTCGTCGCCGCTCGGTCGCCGTTGAATGGGGAACGGTCCCCATGCGCCACGGCTGACGCCGGCCGGGTTCGCAATCGGGCCGTCGCGCCACCTGCGGCCAGTTCCATGGGGAGCGCTCCCCATCTTCACCGGCGATCCCGTAGCCCGAATGACGACATGCCGGGATTCCGGTGCGAGCCGACGGCGCCTCGGGCAGGCCATGGACAACGGCCGCAAACGACGAGAAAGGAGCCGTATGGCACGTCTGATCATCGCCACGGCCGCCGCCCTCATCCTGGCCGTCACGACAGGCGCCGCCGCGGCGCAGGCCCAGGACCTGCTGACGCGCGGCGACACCGGTCCCGATCGTCGGCCCCGAGACCCGCTCCGCCCTCGAGCAGGAGACGGGTGACGTCTGACGCCGAGCGGCCGCAGCCGCGCGGCCGGTCGACCCGATGGCTGACCTCGCAACCACGCAACCGCGCTCGTGGCGCCGCCTTCGGCGGCTGGGTGAGACCTGCTTGTGGCTGCTGATCGTCGGGCTCGCGGTCGTCGCCGCCGTGAACCTGGCCGCCCGGTTGCGGCTCGTCGTGGTGCCCGTGGCGATCGCGCTCCTGTTCGCCACGTTCCTCGCGCCGCCGGTGCGCTGGCTGAAGGATCACGGGTGGCGCGACGGGCTCGCGGCGGTGACCGTGCTGGGCGCGGCGCTGCTCGCGTTCGGCGGGCTCGGCGTGCTGCTCGTCCCGCCGGTGGTCGACCAGTTCGCCGATCTGGACATCGGGATCAGCGGCGGTATCGACCGCGTCCAGCAGTGGCTGGCGGACTCGCCGTTGCCGCTCTCCAGCGACGAGGTCGCCGACGCGATCGACCGCGCACAAGCCCAGTTGAGCGACAGCTTCGGCACGCTCGCCAACGAGGTGGTCAGCGGCGCGGCAATCGCGCTGGAGGTCGTCGCCGGACTGCTGTTGACGATCGTCGTGCTGTTCTTCCTGCTCAAGGACGGCGCGCGCATGTGGGAGTGGACGGCCGGCCTCGCGCCGGCGCACCGGCGCGCTGATGTCGCCGAGATGGGCGAGCGCGCGTGGACGGCGCTCGGCGCGTTCGTGCGTGGGCAGACGCTCGTCGCGCTCTTCGACTCGGTGCTCATCGGGCTGGCGCTGGTGATCATCGGCGTCCCGCTGGTGCTGCCGCTGGCGGTGCTGACGTTCTTCGGTGCGTACGTGCCGGTTGTCGGCGCGACGCTGACCGCCATGCTCGCCGTCCTCGTCGCGCTGGTGTCCAACGGTCTGGCAGCGGCGGTCGCGGTGCTCGCGGCGATCCTCGTCGTCCAGCAGATCGAGGGGAACGTGTTCCATCCCGTCGTCGTCGGGCGGGCGGTCCATGCTCACCCGGTCGTGATCCTGCTGGCGGTGCCCGCCGGTGGCGTGCTGGCCGGGATCATCGGCGCGCTGCTGGCGGCACCCATCGTGGCGGTCGGCACCGCAGTCCTCGGGTACCTGCGCGAGCGCGCGGACGATTCGCAGCGCGTGCACGTGCAGCGGCCGCGGGCGTCCGCACGCGCGCCATGACGGAGTGGTTGACCGGGACCTGGGCGCTCGGCGTCGCCGTCGTCGGGTTCCTCGCCGCGACGGTCGCGATCGGAACGGTCGGCACGCGGCTTGCCGGCACCGTCGACCGCCTGGCCGATCGCACCGGCATCGGCGAGGCGCTCGCCGGCGCGGTGCTGCTCGCGGGCGCGAACTCGATCGCCGGCCTGATCGTCAGCGTGATCGCGGCGGCCGAAGGCGATGCGAGCCTCGCGGTCAGCAACTCGGTCGGTGGCATCGCGGCGCAGACGGCGATGA
This sequence comes from Solirubrobacteraceae bacterium, assembly GCA_035706585.1. GTDB lineage: Bacteria > Actinomycetota > Thermoleophilia > Solirubrobacterales > Solirubrobacteraceae > DASSUW01. The sequence continues at coordinate 19,568 of DASSUW010000049.1, forward strand.
TCGTCGGAGCCGACATCGCGTATCGGGGCGCGAACATCGAGCACGCTGCAGCGTCGCTGACCAACGTCTTCAACTCGCTGCTCATGGTCGCGCTGCTCGCCATCGTTGTGATGGGAGCGTCCTGGTCTGACGTGTCGTTCATGGGCATCAGCCCGGCCACGCCGCTGCTCGTCGCGGCGTACCTGTACGGCCTGCATCTGGGCCGCCGCACCGAGCAGGAGCGGATGTGGCGGCCGCACGAGACGTCGGAGACGATCGTCGACGAGCCCGACACGGATGCCGCCGCAGACGTCTCCACGCGCCGGCTGTGGCTGACATTCGCGGGACTGGCGGCCGCGATGACCGTCGCCGGCTGGGCGATCGGGCGCAGCGGCCTCTCGATCGTCGCGGCGACGGGGATCTCCTCGACGGTCGTCGGCACCTTCTTCACGAGCGTCTCGACCTCGCTGCCCGAGCTCGTGACGGCGATCGCCGCCGCGCGCGCCGGCGCTCCGACGCTCGCGGTCGGCGGCATCGTCGGCGGCAACACGTTCGACATGCTGTTCGTCGCCGTGGCCGACGGCGTGTACCGCGGCGGCTCGATCTACGAGCACCTCGCCACCAGCGACATCTTCGTCCTCGGCTGGGCCATGCTCCTGGTCGCGATCGCCGGCGCCGGTCTCGTGCGCCGCCACCGCGAGGGCATCGGCTTCGAGGGCGTCCTGATCCTCGCGCTGTACGCAAGCGGGCTGGTTGCGCTCACGGCCATGTGACCGCTCGGCCGCGCCCGCTCACGCATCGCAGGGTCAGAGGTTGGGCCCGCCCTGTGCCGAGCCGCCGATCACGCACGCGCCGCCCACGCGCTGCGTCAGCAGCTGGGCGCTGACGGAGACACGCCGGTCGACGTACACGATCGTCCCGGTGTGGGAGGTGCCGAACCCCATGACGAACGTCTCGCCGGTGTTGAAGTCGCCGTCGGCATCGCGGTGGTCGCCGCCGGCGCCGCCCGTGTACCAGGTGAACGCGTGGATGACGGCGTTGCTCGCGGTCGTGTTCGCGCTCAGGGTCGGGTTCGCGTTGGCGTCGCAGCTCGCCGCCACCCGCAGCGGCCCGAGCCGGAACACGGTCGCGTCGGTGCCGGCGCTCATGTGCAGCCAGATCGGCGCGATGTCGGTCGCGTCGACGCGGTCCGCATGCAGGTTCTGGACGCGACCGGTCGCGTTGGTGGTGAACGGCCGGCCGTTCTCATCGCCGACATGGATGTCGCCGGCGCTGACGCCGCCGGTCGCGAACTCGAACGCCTTGCCCTTGCGGAGGTTGTTCGCTCTCACGCACGGCTCGTCGTCGCGATCCGAACGGCAGCCGTAGATCGCGCCGCCGCCCG
>DASSUW010000050.1:0-8389 GCA_035706585.1 Solirubrobacteraceae bacterium
CAAGGCCAGCGCGGCGGCCTCCGCGGCCTCGCCGCCCGCGAGCGCGATCGCGGCCCGCGCATGGCGGGCCCAGGCGTCGGCGAGCGGCAGGTCGAGGCCGGCGAGCGTCGCCTCGGCGCGCTCGACCCAGCCGACCGCCGCGTCGCGGTCGTTGCGGGCGAGCTCGACGCGTGCGAGCGCGGCGTACATCCAGCCACGCCGGCCGGGCTCGATCGACGGGAAGTCGGGCATCCCGACGGCGCGGAACGAGTCCAGGCAGCGGTCGACCTCGCCGATATCCATCCACATCACGCCGAGATGGGCGTGCGTGCCACGGGTGAGGACGCTGTCGTCGAGACCGTCGATCGCCGCGATCGCCTCGTCGCCGATCGTCCGGGCGCGGTCGCTGTCGCCGAGCGACGCGGCCGTCCACGCGTTGACCACGAGCGCGAACGCGATCATCTGCGGGTTCCCGGCGAGCCGCGCGCCCTCGAGCGCGGCGTCTGCGGTCTCGATCGCCTCCGCCAGCCTCCCGCGCGTCTCCAGCGCGTGCGCGAGGCCGACCTGCATCGGCACCACGAACTGGCCCTGACCGACCGCGCGCGAGAGGTTGATGCCGCGGCGCAGGTGGCGGATCGCGTCGTCGTAGCGCTCGCAGAAGTACTCGGCGAAGCCGAGGTAGTACGGCGCGTCGATCCGCAGCGCGAGCTGGTCGTCGGGCAGCGCGTCGATCAGCGCCGCGCTCTCGATGCGGGCGGCGGTCGCGGCCTCCGCGTTGCCGCGGTTGTACTCGGCGAAGCACAGGAGGGCGGTGGCGAGCGCCTCCAGCCCGCGGTCCGCGAGCGCTTTCGCGGTCTCGGCCGCGCGCAGCGCCCAGCCGTGCATCGCCTCGAAGTCGCTGTCGTAGAGCGCGTCGGCCGCCAGTTCGGCGTGCAGTGCCGCGGCGGCCGAGCCCTTCGGATCATCGAGCGCGTCGAGCGCCGCCAGCAGCCGGGCGTGCGCCGCGTCGTGACGGCCGAGCAGGTTCTCGCACGCCGCGCAGGCGGCGATCAGCCGGACCCGCAGGTCGGCCATCTCGACGAGCGCGAGCGCTTCGTCGAGCGTCTCGAGCGCGCGCTCGAGACGGCCCGTGGCGGCCAGGGCGGAGGCCAGCGGAACGAGCAGGCCGAGCCGCCGGAACGGGTCCTCGGCGCCCTCGGTGCCGAGCAGCCGCAGCGCCGCGTCGAACCAGCGGGCGGCGATCGCGGGGGCGCGCGCGGCCGCCTGGTGGCCGGCCTGCTCGAGCACGGCGGCGGCCGCGTCGTCGCCGATCCGAGCGGAGTGCTCGACGTGGTGGGCGCGCGCGGCCAGCGCCCCGGGGCGGGCGGCGAGCGCCTCGGCGGCGCGCGCATGCGCCTGCAGCCGCCACGACTCGTCCGCGCCGTCGTAGACGGCGCGGCGCACGAGCGGGTGGCGGAAGCGGTAGCGGCGCGGGATGTCGGTGCCGACGGCGACGCGCGATCCCAGCAGCTCGTCGATCGCGGTCAGGGCCGCGTCGTCGTCGAGGCCGGCGGCAGCGGCCGCGAGCTCGAGGTCGAACGGCTCGCCGGCGACCGCGGCGCCCCAGGCCAGGTGCTGCGTGCGCTCGCTCAGCCCGCCGATCTCCTGCCCGAGTGCGGCGGCGACCGCGGACGGCACGCCGCCCCTCTCCGGCGTCACGCCGATCCGCGCCAGCTCCTCGAGGTAGAACGGGTTGCCGCCGCTCTGCTGGTAGAGCTCCGGCTGCGCGGTGCCGCCGAGCAGCGCGTCGGCCTCCGCCTGCGTGAGCGGTCCGAGCTCGATCGTCGTCACCAGCCGGTCGCGGCCGGCGGCCTCCAGCGCGGCCAGCAGGCTGTTCGGCACCTGGCCGGCCCGGAACGCGAGCGCGAACAGCAGCGGCGCCGGCGGGGGCCGCCGCAGCAGGTGGGCGATCAGCTCGAGCGACGCGTCGTCGGCCCAGTGCACGTCGTCGAGGATCAGGACGACCGGCTGGCCCATCGCCATCTGCCCGAGCAGCGCGCGCACGGCCCGGTAGGCGTGGAAGCGCTCGTCGTGCAGGCCGCCGGCGCCGGCCGGCGCCGCCGACGGCAGCACGCGCGCGAGCTCGCCGACGCGGTCGCCGATCAGCTGCTCGAGCCGGTGCTCGCCGAGCCCGGCGACGTGGTCGTCGAGCGCGTCGACCCAGATCGCGAACGGCAGCTCGCTCTCCAGCTCGGCGCCGCGGCCGACGAACACGGGATGGCGGCGCGCGGTCGTGCGCTCGGCCAGCTCGGCCAGCAGCCGGGTCTTGCCGATCCCCGGCTCGCCGCTGATGACGACCCAGCGTGGGCGCGGGGCGCGGAGCGCGTCGAGCGCCTCGTCCAGTGCCGCCAGCTCCTGCCGCCGCCCTATGAAGTGCCTGTCTGCCTTCGGTACGGTCGCCACTCTCGTGACGACCCTAATCCACCCCGACCCGGCATGAACAGCGTGCCAGCCGCACCATCGCAGCCGGCCACCGACACGCTCACGCGCGTCATCGCCGGCCTGATCTTCGTGATCCTGCTCGACGCGACGCAGCTGCTGTTCTTCTACCCCGACCGGACGGACACGCTGTGGGCGTGGAAGCTGCAGCCGGAGGTGACGGCGATGCTGCTCGGGTCGGTGTACGCGGGCGGCGGCTACTTCTTCGCGCGGATCCTCTTCGGCGCGCCGTGGCAGCGCGTGGCGGCCGGCTTCCCGGCGGTGATCGTGTTCGTCTGGATCGCCGCGATCGCGACGCTGCTGCACCTGGACCGCTTCATCAAGGACGGCGCGCCGTTCGTCGCGTGGGCCGTCCTGTACGCGGTCACGCCGTTCCTCGTGCCGTGGCTGGTCGTACGCAACCACCGCCGGTACGGAGCCCCGAGCGGTCCGCCGCTGCCGCCGCTGCTGACCGCCGTGCTGGGGGCGGTGGGCGGCGGGCTGCTCGTGATCGGCGTGCTGTTCCTGATCGCTCCGGACGTCGCGATCGACGGCTGGCCGTGGCCGCTCACGCCGCTCACCGCGCGCATCGTCGGCGCCGTGCTGGCGATGTACGGGACGCTGTGGCTCGCCGTGGCGGTCCACCGCACCTGGGCGGGGGCGCGGATCCCGCTCGAGGCGCACGCGATCGGGCTGGCGTTCCTGCTGCTGGGGATCGTCCGCGGCGAGGACGCGATCGACACCGGCAGCGCGCTCGCGATCGCGATCGCGGCCGGAGCCGCGGCGATGCTCGTCGCCAGCGCCGTGCTCTCGCGCCGGGCCACGTAGGCTGCGGCGCGTGCACGATCTCAGTCCCGCCGAGCTGCGCGTGCTCGGGAGCCTGCTCGAGAAGCAGCGCACGACCCCCGACGTCTATCCGCTGACGCTCAACGCCCTGCGCGCGGCCTGCAACCAATCCACCAACCGCGAGCCGGTCGTGTCCTACGACGAGGAGACGATCCGCGACGCGCTGCACCACCTCGGCCGCCGCCGCTGGACGCGGCTGACCTCCAGCCACGGCAGCCGCGCGGCCAAGTACCGCCACCTGCTCGCCGAGGAGCTGGGCATCACGCCGGAGGAGCAGGCCGTGCTCGCCGTGCTCATGCTGCGCGGGCCGCAGACGCCGGGCGAGCTCCTGCAGCGCACCGAGCGGCTGTTCCACTTCGACGGCGCGGACGCGCTGCACGCGGTCCTCGAGCGCCTGAGCGAGCGCGAGCTGGCGGTCCGGCTCGAGCGCCGCCCGGGGCAGCGGGAAGAGCGCTACGCGCACCTGCTCGGCAGCGAGATGCCGGAGGACGTCGCCACCGGTCCTCCGTCTCCCGCCGCGCCCGGCGATGACGATCGGCTGGCCCGGCTCGAGCGCGAGGTCGCCGAGCTGCGCGAGGAGGTCCGGTCCTTGCGCGAGGCGATCAGAGCACCAGCGCCGTGACGATCGGCCGTGACGCCGGCGCGGCCTGGTCCTGCTCGCTGTAGGGGCGGTTGAGCAGATGGCGGCGGTGGACGAGCGTCGTCGAGCCGCCGCCGTCGAGGTTCATGGCCACGTGGCAGCCGAGGTCGCGCATCGCCGCGGCCAGCTCGCTCATCGTGAGCCCGGCGTCGACGCGGCTGCGGCGGCCGTCGCAGGCGAGGACCCACAGCGTCGAGTCGCCGATCCCGATCGCGGCCCGCGGATGGCGGCCGTCCGTGATGTCGGAGTCGAACTGTTCGCAGCCGGCGCTGAACCCCTCGCGGTCGGCCGCGCCGTCGAACACCACGCGGCCGTCGCGCACGAGCAGCGGCCCGGCCTGCAGCAGGTCGCCGTCGGGCGCGTCGGGCAGCTCGCCGCGCGGGGCGATGCGGATCGCGCCGTCGGTCACGTGCAAGGCGGGGCGCAGGTGGTGGTAGGCGTCCGGGAACGGCTCGCCCTCGACGCGCTGCCCGCCGAGCCAGAGGTCGCCGAGCGGCCGGAACGGCTCGCGCCGGTAGAAGCCGCCGACCACCGCCTCGTCGATGCGGTTCTTGGCGCAGTACCAGTCGAGCCGTCGCGGCTGGCGGAACAGGCAGACGCGCGGCTTGACGTCCGCGAGCGGGTGACCGACCACATAGACGGTGGTCTCCTCACCGTCGGACAGGCGGTCGCGGCGCAGGCTGTAAGCCACTGCGGCATCCAAGCACAAGCGGCCCGCAAGCTTTCGCCAATCGCGTGCAGGGATCGTCCGCGTCATGGACCACCTCCTCCCGCGCCTGGTCGGCCAGGACATGCAGGTTCCCTGCACGGACGGCCGTCGGCGGCGCTACGCGAACCTCGACTACGCGGCGAGTACCCCGATGATGGCGGACGTCTGGGAGGCGGTCGAGGCGTTCGTCCCCTACTACAGCAGCGTCCATCGCGGCACCGGCTACAAGTCGCAGGTCGCGACCGACGCCTACGAGGACGCGCGCCGCGACGTGGCGCGGTTCGTCGGCGCCCGGCCGTCCGACGACGTCGTGTTCGTGCGCAACACGACCGAGGCGATCAACGTGCTGGCGGCGGCGCTGCCGGCGGGCGCGCGCGTGCTCAGCACGCCCGTCGAGCACCACGCGAACATGCTGCCGTGGCGCCGGCACGACGTGCGGCTGCTGCCGTTCACGCGCTCGCCCGAGGAGCTGCTCGAGGTCACCGAGGCCGCGCTGCGCTCGTCGCCGGCCGACCTGCTCGCCGTGACGGGCGCCTCGAACGTCACCGGCGAGGTGTGGCCGCTGGCGGAGCTGGCGGCGCTCGCCCACCGCTTCGGTGCGCAGCTGCTCGTCGACGCCGCGCAGCTCGCGCCGCATCGCGCGATCGACATGGCCGCGACCGGGATCGACTACCTCGCGCTGTCGGGCCACAAGCTGTACGCGCCGCTCGGCGCCGGGGCGCTGGTCGGCCGCATGCCCGACGGGGAGCCGCTGCTGCACGGCGGCGGTGCGATCGAGCTGGTCACGGTCGACGACGTGATCTGGCTCGACGCGCCCGACCGCTTCGAGTCGGGCTCGCCGAACGTGGTGGGTGTCGTGGCGCTCGCCGCCGCGTGTCGGCGCCTGCTCGAGGTCGGCATGGACACGATCGCCGCCCACGAGCGGCGGATGGCCCGCTACCTGTGGGACCGCGTGGCGACGGTTCCCGGGCTGGAGCTCTACTCGCTGTGGCCCGCCGGGAGCACGGACCGGATCGGCGTCGCGACGTTCAACATGGACGGCTACCGCGATCCGCTGCTCGCCGCGATCCTGAGCGCCGAGTACGGGATCGGCGTCCGCCACGGCTGCTTCTGCGCCCACCCGCTGATGGCGGAGCTGCGCGGCTTCGACGACGACGACATGCGCGAGTTCGCCGCCGCGCTCCGCAGCGGCCTCAAGCCGCACCATCCGGGCGCCGTGCGGGCAAGCATCGGCATCGGCACGACCGCCGCCGACATCGACCGTCTCGTCGACGCCCTGCACGCGATCGAACGCTTCGGGCCGCGGTCCGAATACGCCTACGACAGCGAGCACGACGAGTTCAGTCCGCGCGCGCTCGCCGCCTGACCATCCCGAACGACGAGGAGACACACGCATGGCCGATTGGTCCGCCGGAACGCTGGTCAATCCGAAGGGCATGACGAAGAAGGTCACGGCATCGGTGGCGGGCGGCGAGATCGCCGGCGTCGCCGGCAACCTCGCCGCGAACCTCGCCACCGGCGGCGCGTACGCGGGCGCGCCCGCGGTCCCGAGCTTCGGCCGCGTCGCCTACGTGGGCGTGAACGCGAGCGAGCTCGCGCTCGTCAAGACCAAGTCCGGCGCGTTCAAGATGAAGGTGACCGACGAGGTGATCGCCAGCGTGCCGCGCGCCGACGTCACCGCGGCCGAGCTCGACCAGGGCAAGATGCTCTCGCACCTGAAGATCGGCTTCAGCAACGGCGTCACGTGGGAGTTCGACATCCCAAAGATGGCGAAGAAGACCGCCGTCGAGCTCGTGACCGAACTCGGTGGGCGCTTGACGTAGCGGACATCAACACCCGCATCGAGAGGGAGCGCGGTCGTGTGGGTTACTTCCCAACGATCGCGTCACCCGCCGTGCGTGAGAACTTGCCCGCCTCATCGTGTGGGTTTCTTCTCAACGCCTCGCTCGGCGGCGGCGATTGAGAAGAAACCCACACCAATGCGGCAGTTCAGACGAGCGCGAGCACGCGCGACGGGCTCCCCGTCCCGTCGACCAGCTTCAGCGGCGCCACGACGATCAAAGCGCCGGTCGGAGGCAGCTCGGCGAGGTTGGCGAGCTGGGTGATCCCGTACTTGCCGGCGCCGAGCAGGAAGTTGTGGACCGGGAACGGCGGGTCGAACGCGTGGGCCATGCCGGCGTCGGTGCCGACCGTCTCGACGCCGAAGCCGGCGATCGGGCGCTCGTGGGCGAGGAGCTTCGCGCACTCGACGTCCGGGCCCGGCGTGGCGCCGCCGTTGAGGAACTCGTCCTGGTCGTGCGCGCGGCTGTCCCAGCCCGTCCTCAGCAGGACCCAGGCGCCCTCGGGCAGGTCGCCGTGCTCGGCCTCGAACGCGCGCACGTCGTCGGCGGTCAGCAGGTAGTTCGGGTCGTCGGCCGCCGCGGCGGACTTGTCGATCACGACGGCGGGGCCGACGAGGCGGGCGGCCGGGACGCTCGCCACGTCCTCCCCGTCGCGCCCGGTGATCCAGTGGATCGGCGCGTCGAAGTGCGTGCCCACGTGCTCGCCGACCTCGAGCACGTCCCATGCCCACGCCGGTCCGCGGTCGTCGTAGCGGCTGATCTCCCGCCGGCTCAGGCCGGGGGTGTTCGCGAGCGGGTCCGGGAGCTGCAGGACCGGCGTGCGCTCGCTCAGGGGCTGGGTGAGATCGACGACGCGGTGCGCGCCCGACGCGAGGGCGGACACGAGGTCGGTGAGCAGGGTCATCTGAAGGCCTCCTCGAGCCATTCGGCGACGATGTCGGGGTCAATCTTCGCGTCGAGCACCATCGGCCCGTCCGGGTTCGCGAGCCAGCCGCGGAGGTCGTCGACGTCGCCGGTCGCCCGGCAGCCCGCCGCCTGTGCGAGCCCGACGAAGTTCGTGTCCGGGAACTGGGCGAGGTCGACCGCCTGGCCCATCGGCCGGAAGTGGTGGACCTCGGCGCCGTACGCCGCGTCGTCGTAGATGACGACGAGGATCGGCAGCCGGAGCCGCCCGAGCGTCTCGAACTCGGGCAGGGCGAGCAGCGCGCCGCCGTCGCCGAGTGCGGCCACGGTCAGCCGGTCGGGCCGCGCGATCGCGGCGCCGATCGCGTTGCCGAGCGCGAGCCCGACGCACTGGAACGCCTGCGGGAACACGAATCCGGCGGCGTCCGGCACGCGCAGGTACATCGACGGCCAGCCCATGAAGTGCCCGGAGTCGACGACGACCGTCCGCTCGGGCGGCAGCATGTCGTCCAGCGCGATGCTGAGCGTCCGTGGATCGAGATGCGTGGTCGACGCGTCGTAGGGCACGTGCCGCCACGCCCCGGCCGCGATCTCGTCCGCGAGCGCGGGGGTGCGGCGAGACATGGTGGGGGCGCCGGCGGCGGGCGGGGACGCGGCGGGGGCGCCGGCGGCGGGCGGAGACGCGGCGGGGGCGCCGGCGGGGGCGAGCGTGTCGAGGAGGGCCTCGGCGGTCGCAAGCGCGTCGCCGACGATGCCGAGGTCGACAGGCCGGTGCGCGGCGATCGCCTCCTCGTCGCGGTCGACCTGGATCACGCGACCGGTGATCAGCGTGCCGTGGCGCGTCGTCCACTGGTTCAGGGCGGCGCCGAACGCGATCACGACGTCCGCGCCGCGCAGCAGCCGCGCCGCGGTCGGCGACGAGAAGCCGCCGGCGATGCCGACCGCGTACGGGTCGCCGGCGAAGAGGCCGTTGGCCACCGCGGACGTGGCGAGAACGGCGCCGGTCAGCTCGCC
>DASSUW010000051.1:0-6056 GCA_035706585.1 Solirubrobacteraceae bacterium
CAGCTCGCCGATCGCCTTGTGCACGAAGCCCCTGATCGACCGCTCGGTGATCACCGGCGCGCCGTGCGCGAGCGGGAACCGCATCGCGTGGCCGGCGACCGCCAGCGCCTCCTCGCCCTGCTTGGTCCGCACGCGCACGCCGGACTCGCGGATCAGGCGCAGCATGTCGCTGTACTGGGTGCTGGGGCGGCGCTCGGCGAAGGGCAGATAGTCCGGCACGGACCGGCCATTTCAGCGCGGCGCTCGGACGCATGGGCCACCAGGCCGCTCGTTCCGGTGTTTTCTCGCGCCGGCCGCCGGTGCTGCGGCGGCTATCGTGGCGTGAATGTCCGTCAGCAGCGGCATATTGGGTCCGGACGCGCGGTTCGAGGACCGGCTGATCGGCTCGCTGGAGGAGATGGAGCGCAAGGTCGCGCACTGGAAGGGCGTGGGCGCGCGCGTCGTGCTCACGTCGGGGTCGTTCGACCTCATCCATCTCGGCCACGTCAAGTACCTCACGCGCGCGAAGCAGCTCGGCGACCTGCTCGTCGTGGGCGTCGACAGCGACGCCAAGATCCGGCGCCGCAAGGGCCCCGGGCGGCCGATGGTGCCCGAGCGCGAGCGCCTCGAGCTGCTGGCGCACCAGCGGCCGGTCGACCTGCTCTACCTCAAGGACGAGCAGGAGCCGCGCTGGGGGCTGATCAAGGCCGTGAGCCCCGACGTCCTGGTCCTCAGCGAGGACAACAAGTACAGCGAGGCCGAGCAGCGCGAGCTGCGCGAATTCTGCGGCGAGATCGAGGTGCTCGAGCGCCAGGCGTCGGTCACGACCAGCGAGCGGATCCGCCAGATGCACATGCACATGGGCGAGCAGCTCGGTCCCGAGCTCGGGCGCGCGATCCAGGAGCAGCTGCCCGATCTGATCGACGGCATCCTCACGCGGCGCTGAGCGAGCACGTCGTCGTCGCGTACATCCCCGTCCTCCACGAGGGCTACTGGCGGTTCCTCGATCGGCACGCGCGCGGGCGGCGGCTGTACGTGGTCGGCCCGTCGCTGTACGAGGACTACCGGCCGCTGGCGAAGGACATCCGGCGCCTGGACGCCGGGCGCGTCGCCGCCGCCGTGGACGCGTGGGGCGTCTGCTCGGAGGTGTTCGTGCTCGACGCGGCGCTCGCCGAGCGGCTCGCAGCCGAGCGGCCGTCGCTGATCCTGCCCGCCGAGGACGTGAGCTATCAGGTCGTCGAGCGCTGGTTCCCCCGCTGCGAGGTGGTCTACGACACGGTCTTCCTGCGCTGGGACAAGACGCGCAGCGTGGCGCTGCTGGAGCCGCGCGCGGCGCGGCACGCGGGGCTCGACGAGCTCGCCGCCGTGGCGGCGGACGAGGCGGCGCGCAGCGTCGACTGGTGGCGCCAGGTCGGTGCGGCGCTGCGGCTGCCCGACGGCCGCGTGCTGTCCGCGCACAACGAGCACCACCCGCATCCGCTGAGCGCCTACGCGGTCGGCGATCCGCGCAGCAACTTCTTCAGGGGCGTCCATCTGGAGATCTCGACCGCCACGCACGCCGAGGCGCGGCTGATCGCCGAGGCGGCCCGGACCGGAGCCGCGACCGAGGGCGGGGTCATGTACGTCACCGACTTCCCGTGCCCGCCGTGCGCGAAGCTGATCGCGGCGGCCGGGCTGGCGAAGCTCTACTTCCGCACCGGCTACGCGGTCGCCGACGGCGAGGACGTGCTCGCCGCGGCGGGCGTCGAGCTCGTCCAGGTCGTCTAACCGCGCCGGCGCTCGCTGCGCCGCTCCCCCGGCATCCGCTCGAGTCGCGGCTCGACGGACGCGTCCAGGTGGTGCATCGCGGCGGCGACCAGCGGGTGCACGGTCGCGATCAGCCGATGCATCTCGTGCGCGATCGCGCGGTAGCTCGGGTGTCCTTCGCGGGAGGAGCGCAGCTCGATCACGTGCATCGCCTCGCGGGCGTTGAGCTCGAGTACGAAGCGGATCCGGTAGCCGAGGCAGAGGGCGTAGGCGGCGGCGGGACCGTGCAGTGCACGGTACGTCTCGGCCGAGCGCTCGAGCGCGGCGCGATAGTCGGCGCCGGCGCCGGCGGCGTCGAGCTCCTCCGGCACGTCCGCCCCGAGGTCGGGCGTCAGCGACTGCCACTGCACGGTCAGCATCCGGTGCCGTTGCAGGTCGCGGAACGCGCCGTAGTCCGCGACGATCTCGAACCGGTAGTGCAGCGACTCGAGCCCGCGGCCGGGGCGGTGCCGGCGGTTCGCCCGCGCGCCCACGAGCGCCGTGAACAGCTCGGCGAGCTGCTCGCCGTCGAGCTGTGCGATGCGCGCCGCCGCCTCCTGCTCGCTGGCGGTCGAGGCTTCGAACAGCAGCGCCGCGAGCGCCTGGCGCTCGTCGCCGTGGGCGTGCAGCAGCGTCACGCGCGGCCCGTCCGCGGCGTCGTGGTCGCGCAGTCCGAGGCGAGCGGCGAGCTGCAGCGCGGCGGCGTCGCGACGCTCGAGGTACGCGATCCAGGCGCCGCCGCGGTCGGGCTGCTCGACGCGGGCGACGAACGCCGGGATGACCGCTCGCAGCGCCTCGAGGATCAGCTCTCCGTAGCGGCGCGCCTCCGGCAGCGGGTGCGCGCGCAGGTGCAGGATCAGCTGCTCGTAGGCCTGGCCCGACGCGAAGATGCCCACGTGCGACAGCGACGCGGCGGGCAGGACGCCGCGGACGAGGTCGAGCGCCTTGGCGCGCACCGCCCGCGCATGCGCTCGGGGCGGATCCGCCGGGTCGCGCTCGAAGCGCGCCTCGATCCATGCGGCCACGCGCGGCAGCATCGCCGCATAGGTCTCGAACAGCGTATCCATGGCCCGCTCATAGGCCGGACCGAGCTCGGGATCGCGGTAGTAGCGGTACCCGAGTCCCGGCACCGGCTCGTCGTAGGCGATGTAGCGCGTGCTCTGCTCCAGGTACGCGCCGAGCCGCGGGCGCTCGAGCACCTTGGTGACGACGTTCGACACGTATTCGCAGGCGACGTGCGCGCCGCCGAGCTGAGCGACCGAGTCGTCCCCGTAGCCGACGAACACGCGCTCGAACAGCGCGGCCGCGCGAGCGTCGTCAGCGGCCGCCGGCGCACCGGCGCCGTCCGCGAACTCGTCGAGGAACAGCCGCCGCAGCGTGCCCGGGTAGCGGGAGTAGCGCGCGAACAGCGCCGCCGTGGTCGTCTCCGGCAGCCCGGCGACCGCGAACACCGGCTGGTCGAGGTTCGTGAAGTGCGGCCGCAGCCGCTCGCGCTCGGCGGCCGTGAAGGCCTCGACCGGGTAGATCACCGCGGCCATCTTGGCAGGGCGGGCAATGGGGATTGCTCCCTATTGCGGTCGCGGCGGCCGCGACTAGCGTCCGCGTGTATGGGACTGCTCCAACGCATGCTGGGGAAGGAAACGCCGCCCAGCGAGACCAAGTGCTCGCGCTGCGGGACTCCCGCGCCCGAGGGGAGCCTCGAATGCTCCGCCTGCGGCTGGGATCTCCGCGAGATCTACCACGGGCCGCGTACCGGCTAGGGCTCGACGAGGCCGTGCTTGATCGCCCAGCGCGTCAGCTCGACGCGGTCGCGCATGCCGAGCTTGGCGAGGACGTTCTCGCGGTGGCGCTCGACGGTCTTCGGGCTGATCGTCAGCAGCTCGGCGATCCGCGTCGTCGGGTGAGCCTCGGCGACGAGCTTGACGACCTGTTCCTCGCGCGGGGTCAGCGGGTGCACGGGCTCTGACGTGGGGTCGGCCAGGTAGGCGCGCATCAACGCCCGGACGGCCGGGGGCGACAGGAACGGCTCGCCCCGCATCGTCGCGCGGCAGGCCTCGACCAGCTCGCGGTCGGCGACCGTCTTGAGCACGTAGCCGGACGCGCCGGCCTTCAGCGCCTGGAAGCAGTAGTCCTCGAGGTCGTGCATCGACAGCATGAGGATCCGCAGCTCCGGCCGCCGGGCGATCAGCTCGCGAGCGGCCTGCAGCCCCGTGCGCAGCGGCATCGCGACGTCGAGCACGGCCAGGTCGATGTCGTCGTGCAGCGCCCGCTCGGTGGCCTCGATCCCGTCCGCCGCCTCGGCCACGACCTTCAGGTCGGGCGCGGAGTCGAGCACCATGCGCAGGCCGTGGCGGACGACCGTGTGGTCGTCGGCCAGCAGGATCCGCGTGACGAGCGGCACGCTCATCGCGGGCGCTCGACGGGCAGCTCGAGCCTGACCTCCGTGCCGTACGGGCGCAGCCGCTCGATCACCAGACGGCCGCCGATCAGCAGGGCGCGCTCGCGCATGCCGCCGAGCCCGCCCGCGTCGTGTGCGGCGTGCTCGTCGATCCCGCGGCCGTCGTCGCGGATGCGCAGCACGACATGCCCGTCGTCGGCGTGCACCGCGAGCAGCACGCCCGTCGCCTCGGCGTGCCGCGCCACGTTGGTCAGGCCTTCCTGGGCGACGCGGTAGATCGCCAGGTCGGCGTCCGGGGCCAGCGCCGGCAGGTCGGCCGCCAGCTCGTGCCGGACCGCGAGGCCGCTGTGCTCTGCGAAGCCGGCGGCGAGCGTCATCAGCGCGGTCCGCAGCCCGAACTCGTCGAGCGCCTGCGGACGCAGCCCGCGCGCGATCTCCCGGACCTCCTCGGCGCCGCCGCGCGCCGCCTCCTGCACGTGTGTCACGGCATCCGCGAACTCCGGCGGCACGGCGCGCGCGAGCCCGTCGAGCTGGAGCACCATGCCGGTGAGCGTCTGTCCGAGCTCGTCGTGGAGCTCGCGCGCCAGGCGGCGGCGCTCCCGCTCCTGCGCGCCGAGCGCTCGCCGGGCGCTCTGACGGCGTTCGCGTTCGAGCCGGTCGAGCATGTCGTTGCAGGCGTCGAGGAGGTCGGCGACCTCGGCGGCCGCGCCGTCGACGTCGATCCGCCGCCCGGGCGACAGCGGATCGACGCGGCGCATCAGCGTCGCGAGCCGCTCGAGCGGTCCGAACACGCGGCGCAGCAGCACGAAGTTGACGAACATCACGACGAGCAGCCCGGCGAACAGGACGGCCACTTCCGCCGCTGCCGCATGCGCGCTGATCGTGGCCGGCGAGAAGATGAGGATCAGCGCGGCCGCGATCAATACCGCACCGTTGATCGTCAGCACGCGCCAGAACAGCGACACGGGTCTAGGGTGGCAGCAACGCGGCCGTCAGCCATGGGCGGCGCTCCCCATTGCGCGCGCTCGTCAAGCCCGACGAACAGTGGTTAGCGCAGGCGCACCGTCCGCTTCGCGGCCCGCCGCTGCAGGTTCCCGGCGCCGTCGCGTGCGCGCACGCGGATCGTGTACGTCCCGCGGGGGAGCTTGCGCTTCGCGGTCAGGCGCCAGCTCGTCGTGCCGTGCGCGGCCAGGAACAGCGATCGCGAGCACGCGCGCCGGGCCGTGAGCCTGCCGGAGCGCTTGACGTAGCGGCACCGGTGGTGCGTCTTGCGGGCGATCGCCAGCTCGACGCGGGCGACGGTCGATGCCGCGCAGCCCGTGTCCGTCGCACGGCCGCGAACGCGCAGCCTGCGCTTCTTCGCGCGCGCGCTGGTCACCGAGGCGTGCGGCGCCGTCTGGTCGGTGCACGGCGCCGGCTGTCCGCCGCCCCCGCCGGGCTTGGCGCGCGCGGGCGTGATCTCGAAGCCGTCCAGCAGCCCGGCGCTCTGCACGCCGGTGATCACCCGGATGTCGCGGAAGCCGAGCGGCGCGTCGGCGGCGACGGCGAGGCGGGCCACGACCGAGGTCGGGCCGTGCACGGTGCTCGACAGCACGCGTACGCCGGTGCCGGAGACGGACGCCGACGATCCGGCCGCGAACGCCGTGTCGGCGCCGGTGAGCGTGACGTCCACGCTCGTGCCGCGCGCACCGGCAGCCGGCGTCGCCGCCGTCAAGCGCGGCAGCGGGGGTGGTGCCGCGGTGACCAGGAACGGCCCTGGCACGGTCTCGCTCGCCAGCTCGCCGCCGGTCTGCACGGTCACGTCGCGGAAGCCGATCGTCGCGCCGGGCGCGATCGTCACGTGGGCGACCGCCGACGTCGGCGACGTGACGGTCAGGCTCGCCGCGACCCCGGC
>DASSUW010000052.1:0-3386 GCA_035706585.1 Solirubrobacteraceae bacterium
TCCACACGAGCCCGGCCGCGTCCGCGAAGGCGTCGGCGAACGCGCTCCGGTCGGCGCCGTGTCGGAACGTCGCGTCGATCACGACGCGCTCGCCGGCGCGAACGCGATCGCGCGCGCGGGCGCCGAGCGCCGTGTAGGTCCGGCGGTTCATCGCCGGCTCGTAGGCCACGCCGGGCGCCCGTGCCGTCGGGGCGATCCCGATGAGCTCCTTGCGGACGGCGTCGGACGAGAGCACCGTGGCGTCCGCCCGCTCGCCGAGCGCAGCCGCCAAGGTCGACTTGCCGCTGGCCGCGGGGCCGCACACGACGGCCGCCGAACCGAGGCGCAGGCCCCAGCCGAGCCGGCCGGCGAGCGCGAGCAACGCCGCGGCATCGGCACGTCGTCGCGGCGCGTCCGCCGCCTCCACCTGCGTCGCGCGGACGAGCGCCACCTTCGCGCGGATGAGCGCCCGCTGCGCCGCGAAGAAGCCGACGAGCGCGTCGTCGCCGGGGTCGCCGCCGGCCGCGCGGTACGCCCCGACCAGCGCGGCGGCGAGCCGCGCGTCGTGCCGCAGCAGGTCCATGACGAGGAACGCGAGGTCGAGCCCGACGTCGATCTGCCGCAGCGCGGGGTCGAACTCGACGCAGTCGACGATCTCGATGCCGCGCTCGAGGACGACATGCTCGGCGCGCAGGTCGCCGTGCCCGTCGCGTACCAGCCCGGTCCGCGCCCGCTGCACGAGCTCGGCGCGCCGCCCGGCGAGCACGGCTTGCGCCAGCCGCTCCGCGTCGTCGACGTCGGCGCCCAGCGAGCGGAGCGTCGCGAAGTTCTCGTCGACCATCGCCAGCAGCGCCGGGACGCTGCGCTCGGGCTCCGGCGGACGGTCCGCGGCGGCGTGGAACGCGGCCAGCCGGCGGCCGACCGCCCGCACTTCGGCCTCGCCGGCCGCTCCCTCCGCGAGCCGGTGCGCCAGCGTGCAGCGCTCGTCGTAGCGCCGCATCTCGACGGCGTAGTCGACGGCGCCGTCCGCGTTCTCCGGCGCGAGCTCCACGCCGTCCGCGGACGGCATGACCGCGTGCACGCCGCGGTAGATGCCGGGAGCGAGGCGCCGGTTCAGCCGCACCTCCTCGCGGCAGAACGCATGCCGGCGCTCCAGCGTCCCGTAGTCGACGAACGGGAGGCGAACCGGCTTCTTGAACTTGAACGCCCGGTCACGCGTGAGCAGCACGCGCGAGATGTGCGTCTCGCGCACCGCGACCGGGTCCAGGCGCATCAGTCCTCGCGAGCGAGCAGCTCCAGGTGGCTCTCGACGTCGTGCGCGCCCGCGGGCCGCGCGCGCAGCAGCGCGGCCTCGTCGCGGCCCATCAGGTACGGCGCGAGGTGCTTGCTGGCGATCTTCGTCGGCGGCCACCAGAGCGCGCGCAGCGCGGCCTCGGAGTGGCCCGGTGTGGCGCCCGCGGGAGCCCGCAGCCAGCGTCGCTGGCCGCCGGTCATCAGCATCCCGCGCAGCACCGGGCGGAACGGCTGCGGATCCAGGTCGACACCGTGGCGCGCCACGATCGCCTCCGCGGCCGCGTCGGCCTGCTGCGCCGCAAGCCCGCCCTGCTTGATCGGGAACGTGGTCGCGTCACCGGCGGCGTACACGTCCTCGACGCCCTCGACGCGGCCGTACTCGTCGACCGCGATGAAGCCGTCGGTATCGGCGGGGAGCCCGGCGATCGCCGGCCCGGTCGGGGCGGGAAGGGCGATCGTGCGATTGACGTCGATGCGCCGGTCGCCGGCGACGATGAAGCCGCGGCCGACATCGGCGACCGTGGAGCCGATGAACTCGATGCGCTCGCTCGCGAGCAGCTCGGCGACCATCGTCGAGGCCTGGGGCCCGAACGCCTCCAGCGGCCGCGCCTCCGGCGTCACGAACACGAAGTCGACGCCGTCGATCCCGGCGGCCCACACATCTCGCGCCGTCATCACCGCCAGCTCGTACAGCGGCAGGCTCCACGCGACGGTGCTCGGCACGACGAACGCGACCTTCGTGACGTACCCGTCCTCGAGATCGGCCAGCAGCCCGCTGAGCGCCTCGGGAGCGCCGTCCACACCGAACGTGATCGCGTGGCGGTACGCCGGCTGCTGGCGGGCGCCGACCGCGATCAGCAGCGAGTCGTAGGCGAGCGTCTCGCCGGTGCCGGTGGTGACGGTCCGGGCGACCGGGTCGACTTCGCGCAGGCTGTCGGACACGAGCGTGGCGCCGAAGTCGGCGACGATCGCGGCCAGCGCGTGCCGCTCCGCATGGCCGAGGCAGAACGGCTCGGCGACCGACATCGGGCGATAGACGAAGTACGGCTCGGGCGCGAGCAGCGTGACGCGCGTGCCGTCATCCGCGAGCTCGTGCAGCGCGATCAGCGCTTCCAGGGCGGCCACGCCGCCGCCGGCGATGACGATGTGCGGAGGTGAAGAGGTCATGCGCCGAGGCTAGGCCCGCCGGGCCCGCGCGCCATCGGCGTCGAGCGCGGAGCCGAATGCGTAGTTGTCCGCACGTTCATCAGACGCCGATGGCACCGAGTGCCGGCCGATCGCCGGCAGGACGATGTCGCCCACCCGGCCTTGTCAGCTGTGGGTGCGGCGACGCGCCTCCGCGGCGACGTCCTTGATCGTGCCGACCAGCGCGTCGATCTGGGTGCGCAGGTCGTGCTGGGCATGCTCGCGTGCCTTGTTGAGGTTCTCGAGCGCGAGCTCGAGGTAGTCGAGCGTGCCCTTCTCGGCCTTCTTCCGGGCCGGCGGCTTCTTGGTGGCCGTGGCCATGGCTGACCTCCTGTTCGGGTGCCAGACCAGTGTCGATCCGGCGGCGCCGCACAACATCCGTGCGACGTACGGAGCCGCCGGTCGCAGCTTCGCCGGATGTCGCGGCCGCCCGCGCGGCCTAGTGTCGGGTCTGTCATGAGCACGTCCCACGCGATGGCCCGGGCCGATGCGGCCTGGCTGCACATGGACCGCCCGACCAACCTCATGGTCATCAACAGCGTGCTGTGGTTCGACGAGCCGGTCGACTGGGACGCCTACACCGCCGTGATCCGCGACCGGCTGCTGGCGCGGTTCGATCGCTTCCGCCAGCGACCCGTCGAGGGCCCGACCGGGCCGCACTGGGAGGACGTCGAGGTCGATCTCGAGCTGCACGTCCATCATGTCGCCCTTCCCGCGCCGGGTGACCGCCGCGCGCTCGAGACGTTCGTGTCCGACCGCGCCGCGATGCCGCTCGACCGGTCCCGCCCGCTGTGGGAGGTCTACCTGATCGACGGCTTCGGGGACGGCGCCGCCGTGCTGACGCGGATGCACCACTGCATCGCCGACGGCATCACGCTGGCGCGCGTGATGCTGACGCTGACCGACGGCGGTCCGGACCCCGACGCCGA
>DASSUW010000053.1:0-13660 GCA_035706585.1 Solirubrobacteraceae bacterium
CGCGCGGACCGCGCGCGCCGCCGCGCGCGCCCGGATCGCGCCGACGGGGTTGCGCTTGTGCGGCATCGCCGACGAGCCGCCGCGGCCGCCCGCGGACGGCTCGGCCACCTCGCCGACCTCGGTCTGCGCGAGCAGCACGACGTCGAGCGCCACCTTCTCGACGGCGCCGGCGGCGATCGCCAGCGCCGCGCCGAGCTCGGCGACCGGCCGGCGGTCGGAGTGCCACGGGAGCCGCGGGACGCCGAGGCCGAGGCGGGCGGCGAAGTCATCGACGATCGCCGGGTCGCCGAGCTTGGCGAGCGTCCCCGCCGCGCCGCCGAGCTGAGCCGGCAGCGTCAGCGCGCGCAGTCGCCCCCGTGCGCCGGCCACGCCGGCGAGCCAGCCCGCCGCCTTGAGGCCGAACGTCACCGGCTCGGCCTGCTGCATCAGCGTGCGCCCCGCCATGACCGTCGCGCGGTGCTCGCGCGCGAGCGCGGCGCACGCGGCGACCACCGCGTCGAGCTGCGCCAGTACCGGCACGAGCGCCCGTCTGGCCACCAGCATCGCCGCGCTGTCGAGGATGTCCTGGCTCGTGGCGCCGTAGTGAGCGTGTTCGCTGACCGCGCGCAGGCGCTTGACGAGCGGCACCACCGGGTTGGCGGCGTCCCGCGCCGCGATGCCGAGATCGTCGAGGTCGACTCGCGCCGCCGCGATCGCCGCGGCCGCCTCGGCGGGGATCACGCCCGCCGCCGCCTGCGCGGCCGCGAGCGCGGCCTCGACGTCGAGCATCGCGCGCAGCCACGCCTCGTCCGCGACCGCGTCCTGCACGGCCTCCGGCACGAAGATCGGCGTGAACAGCCCTCTAGATGTCAAGAAACGCGGTCTGGCGCTCGCCCTGGAGATGGATGTCGAACCGCCCGTCGCGCGCGATCAAGGTCTCGCGGACGGCGGGATCCGTGATCGACGACAGCAGCGGGTCGGCCGCGTTGGCCGCCTCCTCGTCGGGGAAGTAGATCCGCGTGTAGAGGTGCCGCAGCAGCCCACGGGCGTGAACGATGACGTTGATGTGGGGGGCGTGCGGCGCGGTCGCGCCCGGCTTGACCGTCACGAACTCGTAGCGGCCCTGCGCGTCGGTCCCGCAGCGCCCGAAGCCGATGAAGCCGTCCTCGAGCGGGAGCTCGGAGCGGGTGTCCTCCGGGTGGCGGTAGCGGCCGTGGCGGTTGGCCTGCCAGATCTCGATCAGGGCGTCCTCGATCGTCTCGCCGGCACCGTCGTAGACGGTGCCGGAGATGCGGATCGCGTCGGGGTCGGCCGGCTCGACGAGCTCGCTGCCGCCCTCGAACGGCAGGCCGAACGCGAAGAACGGGCCGACGGTCTGCGACGGCGTCGACATCAGTCCTCCATCGGGGTCGCCTCGCGCCCGCGCAGCACGATGTCCCATTGGTACCCGAGCGCCCACTGCGGCGATGTCGTGTCGATGTCGAAGCGGGAGACCAGCCGCTCGCGCGCCTGCGGGTCGCGGACCGACTGGAAGATCGGGTCGTACTCGAACAGCGGGTCGCCGGGGAAGTACATCTGGGTGACGAGCCTGGTGGCGAACGCGGTGCCGAACAGCGAGAAGTGGATGTGCGCGGGGCGCCAGGCGTTCTCGTGGTTGCCCCACGGATAGGCGCCCGGCTTGATCGTGACGAAGCGGTAGCGGCCCTCGTCGTCGGTGAGCGTGCGGCCGGCGCCGGTGAAGTTCGGGTCGATCGGCGCCGGATGCTGGTCGGCCTGGTGGATGTAGCGCCCGGCCGCGTTGCACTGCCAGATCTCCACGAGCGCGTTGCGGACCGGCCGGCCGTCGCCGTCGAGCACGCGGCCGCCGACGATGATCCGCTCGCCGAGCGGCTCGCCGGCGTGCTGGCGCGTGAGGTCGTTGTCGAGCTCGCCCATCCGCTCGTGCCCGTAGACGGGGCCGGTGATCTCCGACAGCGTGTGCGGGAGCACGATCAGCGGCCGGTCGGGCGCGCGCAGCCGCGTGGACCTGTACTCCGGGGTGTTGCGGTCGGGGTGCGTGCCCTCCGGGTCGCGCCGGTAGCCGTTCATGCCTCGATCACCATCGCCACTCCCTGTCCGACACCGATGCACATCGTCGCCAGCCCCCAGCCGCCGCCACGGCGCTTGAGCTCGTGCGCGAGCGTGGTCAGCAGCCGCGTCCCCGAGTTGCCGAGCGCGTGCCCGAGCGCGATCGCGCCGCCGTTGACGTTGAGGATCTCGGGGTCGAGCTCCGTCCACTCCGCCAGGCAGGCGAGCGACTGGGCGGCGAACGCCTCGTTGAGCTCGACCGCCGTCAGGTCGCCCCAGCCGATGCCCGCGCGCGCGAGCGCCTTGTCGGCGGCCTCGACCGGGCCGATGCCGTACAGCTGCGGCTCGACGGCGCTCGACGCCCGGCTCGCCACCCGCGCGATCGCCCCGTCCTCGCTCGCCGACAGCAGCACGGCCGACGCGCCGTCGTTCATCGGCGACGAGTTGCCGGCCGTGACGGTGCCGTCCTTGCGGAACACCGGCTTGAGCTGCCCGAGCTTCTCGAGCGTCGTGTCGGCGCGGATGTTCTCGTCGCGCTCGAGCTCTGGGATCTCCACGATCTCGTCCGCGAACGCGCCGCGATCCCAGGCGGCGGCCGCCTTCTTGTGGCTGTGGAGCGCGAACTCGTCCTGCTGCTCGCGCGCGATCCGGTAGCGGTCGGCGAGGATCTCCGCGCCCTCGCCGAGCGTGACCGTCCACTCGTCGGGCATCTCGGGGTTGACCATCCGCCAGCCGAGCGTCGTCGAGTGCATCGTCTCGTGCGTGCGCGGGAACGGCTTGTCGGGCTTGAGCACCACCCACGGCGCGCGGCTCATCGACTCGACGCCGCCGGCGATGCAGCACGTCTCGTCACCGGCCGCGATCGCGCGGCTGGCGCTGAACGCCGCCTCCATCCCCGAGCCGCACAGGCGGTTGACCGTGGCGCCCGGCACGCTGGTCGGGAGCCCGGCGAGCAGGACCGCCATGCGCGCGACGTTGCGGTTGTCCTCGCCCGCCTGGTTGGCGTCGCCGAAGGACACCTCGTCGAGCGCCGCGTCGGGGTTGCGCTCCACGAGCGCCCTGACGACCGTCGCTGCGAGGTCGTCCGGCCGGGTGCCCGCGAGCGCGCCGCCGAGCTTGCCGACCGGCGTGCGGACGGCGTCGTGGATGTAGACCTCAGGCACGCTTGAGCTCCCGCAGCGCCGCCAGCTCGTCCGCGGTCGGCGGATCGGTCGTCTCGACGTCGTCGGCGACCTTCAGCTCCCAGCCGGTCGCCTCCCGCGCCTGCTCGGCCGTCACGCCCGGATGCAGGGCGGTCATCACCAGCTCGCCGTCGACGCGGCGCAGCACGCCGAGGTCCGTGATCACGACCTGGTCGTCCGGCCCGAGCGAGGTCTTGAAGTCGAGCTCGTTCACGAACGTCCGCGCCGACTGGCGGATGATCGTGATCACGCGCTTGGTGAGCGCGGCGATCTCCGGCGCGCCGCCGGCCCCGGGCAGCCGCACCCTCGGCTCGTCGTAGGCGCCGATGACCGTCGAGTTCAGGTTCCCCTGCCGGTCGATCTGCGCGGCGCCGAGGAAGCCGACGTCGATCCGGCCGCCCTGCAGCCAGTAGTTGAAGATCTCCGGCACCGGCACCACGGCGTCGGCGGTCTCGGCGAGGTCGCCGTCGCCGATCGACAGCGGCAGCCGCGTCGGCTTGGAGCCGATCGTGCCGGACTCGTAGATGAGCACGACGTCGGGCGCGTGACGCCCGCGGGCGAGGTTGGCCGCGGTGCTGGGCAGCCCGATGCCGACGAAGCAGACCTCGCCGTCGCGCAGCTCGCGGGCCGCGGCCACGGTCATCATCTCGTCGGCGCTGTAGCCGTCCATCTCTCCGCCCAGCTGAGGAACTTGTCGCGGTCGCGGCTGATCTCGTCCCAGCCCTTGTAGAAGTCGTTGTCGCGGTCGTAGTAGCCATGCGCGTACGAGGGCGCTGCGCCGCGCGGCGCCTCCGCCACCGCGGTGATCGCCCACGTCGGGATCACGATGGCGCCGGGCCGCGGCGCGAGCTCGTCGACGATCTCCTCGACGGTCACGAGCGCGCGATCGGCCGCCAGCACGGCCTCCTTCTGGATGCCGAGGATGCCCCACAGCTGAACGTTGCCCCGACGGTCGGCCTGCTGCGCGTGCACGATCGCCACGTCGGGCCGCAGCGCCGGGACCGCGTTGACCACCTCGCCGGTGAACGGGCATTCGATCGGCGCGACCCGCGTGTGCGGCACGAGGTCGGTCCCCGTGTAGCCCTTGAGCACCGCGAACGGCAGCCGCGCCGCGCCGGCGGCGTAGCGGTTGGCCATGCCGGCGTGCGTGTGCTCCTCGATCTCCAGCGGCGCCGGCCAGCCCTTCTCGATCGCGTCGCGCACCCGGTGCAGCGATCCCACGCCGGGATTGCCGGCGTACGAGAACACGAGCTTGCGCGCGCAGCCCATCCCGATCATCTGGTCGTAGATGAGGTCCGGCGTCATCCGGATCAGCTCGAGCTCCGTGCGACCCTGGCGCACGATCTCGTGCCCGGCCGCGAACGGGATCAGGTGCGTGAAGCCCTCCAGCGCGACGCTGTCCCCGTCATGGACGAGCGTCGCGATCGCGTCCGTGAGAGTCGTGACCTCGGCCATCAACACACCAAAGGCTATGACAAATAAAGGGGTCAGACCCCTTTAGTTGCTCCAGACCTCGTCCGCGACCTCGACGATCAGCCGCAGCTTGTCGGCCTGCTGCTCGCGCGAGAGGACGTTGCCCTCGACGGTCGAGGAGAAGCCGCACTGGGGCGACAGGCACAGCTGGTCGACGTCGACGTACTGCGAGGCCTCCTCGATCCGGCGCTTGAGCTCGTCCTTGCTCTCGAGCTCGCCGCGCTTGGTGGTCACGAGGCCGAGCACGACGACCTTGCCCTTGGGCACGAACCGCAGCGGCTCGAAGCCGCCGGAGCGGGCGTCGTCCCACTCCATGAAGAAGCCGTCGACCCCGAGCTCGTTGAACAGCGCCTCGGCGACGAAGTCGTAGCCGCCCTCGGCCACCCACGAGGAGCGGAAGTTGCCGCGGCACATGTGCGTCGTGACCGCCATGCCGTCCGGCCGCTCGGCCAGCGCCTCGTTGATGTGGCTGATGTAGGCCTCGTGCAGGTGCTCGGCGTCCGACCCCTGGGCCGCGACCATCTCGCGCTGCTTCGGGTCGTTGAGGTAGGCGAGCGACGTGTCGTCGAACTGCAGGTACGTGCAGCCGAGCTCGGCGACGCGCCGGACCTGCTCGCGGTAGGCGGCGACCAGGTCGTTCCAGAAGTCGTCCATCTCCGGATAGACCGACTGGTCGATCGCGGCGCGGCCGCCGCGGTAGTGGACCATCGACGGCGACGGGATCGTCAGCTTCGGCGTCGACGCTTCGCCCGCCACGTCACGCAGGAACGCGAAGTCGGCGCCGAAGATCGTCTCGCTCACGCCGAGCTTGCCGTCGATCAGCATCGCGGCGGGCGTGAACTCGATGTCGCCCTCGGCGTTGTGGAACTTCACGGTCAGGTTGCCGGGGGCCTTGCTGATCCCGTCCAGCGAGTAGATGAAGTCCATGTGCCAGGAGGCGCGGCGGAACTCGCCGTCGGTGGCGGTCCGAAGTCCGACGTCCTGCTGCATCTTGACGACGTCGCGGATCGCCTCGTCCTCGATCGCCCGCAGTTCCTCGTCGTCGATACGGCCGGCGGCGTGATCGTCGCGGGCGCGCAGCAGCTCGGGCGGCCGCAGCAGGCTGCCGACGTGGTCGGCGCGGTATGGGGGTGAGGTTCGCTTCATGGCTCCACCATGCGTAGCACGTCGCGTAGGTACAGCAGGTGCTCCTTCATCGCGCGCTCGGCCCGCAGCGCGTCGCCCTTCTCGATCGCCGCCACCAGCGCCTCGTGCTGCTCGACGACGGCGCTGTGCACGACCGCCGCGCCGATCGCCGCCATCAGCGCCGGCTGCAGCACCTCGAACACCCAGTCGGTGAACGCCTGCACCATCCGGTTGCCCGCCATCGCGGCGACGAGCCGGTGGATCGTGGCGTCCGCGTCGCGCAGCGCGTCGAGGTCGTCGCCGTTCGCTGCATCGCACTCGACCGCGAGCGCCTGGCGCAGCTCGGCCACGGTCTCGGCATCGGCGTGATAGGCGGCCTGGCCGGCGAGCGGGACCTCGAGCAACAGTCGGGCCTCGAGCAGCTCCTGCAGCGACACGGCGCGCGTCTCGAGCATCATCGCGATCGCGTCCGACAGGCTGCGGCTCATGCCCTGGTCGGCCGTCAGCGCGACGAAGATGCCGCCGCCGGGGCCCTTGTTGGCGCGGATCAGGTTGCCGCTGGCCAGCAGCTTGAGCGCCTCGCGCAGCGTCGGGCGGCTGACCCCGAACTCGGCCGCGAGGTCCTCCTCGCGGCCGAGGAAGTCGCCCGGCCCGAGCCCCTCCCGCTGGATGTAGTGCTGGATCTCCGACGCGATCTGCTCGCTCGCGCCGCGGATCCGGGTCCGCCGCGGCGACGCGCTCACCGGACCGCGCTCCCGCGCAGGTCCATCACCCGCCTGGCCTTGCCCTCGGTCCGCGGGAGGACGCCGGGGCCGACCGGCACGACACGCACCCGCAGGCCGAGCTGCTGGCGCATCACGTCCTGGAGCGTGCGGGCCGTCGCTCCCCGGCCGAGCTCGACCTCGAGCTTGACCTCGTCCATCCCGCCGGGCTCGCTGTAGAACGTGAGCCGGAACTCGCCCGAGTCGGTCGCGTTGCGGACGGCCTGCTCGATCGCCGACGGGTACACGTTCATGCCCCGGATCACGACCATGTCGTCGGTCCGGCCGACGATCCCGCCGGGCAGCCACGGATGCGCGTGGCCGGCCGGGCAGGCCTCCGACGGGCTCACGACGACGTCGCCGGTCCGGTAGCGCAGCACCGGCCAGCCGTGGCGGCCGAGCGGCGTGAGCACGAGCTCGCCGCGGGTGCCGGGCGGCGCCGGCCGCAGGTCGGCGTCGAGGATCTCGTAGACGAACTCGTCGGCGTTGATGTGCAGGCCGCCGCCCTCGGCGCACGGGTAGCCGAACGCGCCGGTCTCGCTCAGGCCGGCGTGGTCGTACACGCGGACGCCGAGGTCCTCCTGGATCCGTGCCCGCACGGCGGGCAGCGACGCGCCGGGCTCGCCGGCGCAGACGATCTTCGCGACCGACGCCAGCGCGCCCTCGAGGTTCTCCTCGACCGCCACCTCGTACAGCCGCAGCGCGTAGGTCGGCGTGCAGATGATCGCGGTCGCCTCGATCTGCGCGATCGTCTGCAGCCGCTGCACCGAGCTCATGCCGCCGAGCGCGATCGACATCGCGCCGACGCGCTCGAGCCCGTCGCGCGAATCCCAGAACTGCACGTGCGGGCCGAACGAGAACGCGAGCGCGACGCGGTCCCCAGGCCCGATGCCGGCGGCGCGGTAGGTCGTCGCCAGGCAGCTCGCCCACCACTGCCAGTCCTCGGTCGTGTCGAGCACCCGCAGCGGCGGGCCGGTCGTGCCGCTCGTCTGGTGCAGGTGCGTGTAGCGCTCGATCTCGTACGTCAGGTTCGTGCCGAACGGCGGATGGCGGCGCTGGTCCTCGACCAGCTCGCGCTTGTCGAGCAGCGGCACGGCGGCGAGGCTGCCCGGGCGCTCGCCGCCGAGACGCGCGCGGTGGAACGGGTTGCGCTCGAAGACGAGCTCGAGCAGCTCGGTCTCGCGTGTCACACGCCCACCGTGTCGTTCTCCGGCCGCTTGATCGACCGCCAGACGTGGGCCCGCAGCTGGGTGAACTCGGGGCGCTCCTTGGTCTGCACCTGGTCGCGCGGCTGGCCGAGCGGCACGTCGAGCACCTCCTGGACGCTCGTCGGCGACGGTCCCAGCACCACGATCCGGTCGGACAGGTAGACCGACTCGTCGATGTCGTGGGTGACGAAGACGATCGTGACGTCGTAGTTGCGGCGGACCTCCAGCACGAGGTCCTCGAGGTCGGCGCGGGTCTGCGCGTCGACCGACGCGAACGGCTCGTCCATCAGCAGGATCTGCGGCTTGAACGCGAGCGCGCGGGCGATCGCCACGCGCTGCTGCATGCCGCCGGACAGCTGCCACGGGTAGCGGTTGAGCGTGTGCTCGAGGCCGACCGACGCGAGCGACTGCTCGACCAGCGCGCGCGCCTCGCGCTTGTCCATCTTCTTGCGCCGCAGCGGGAACGCGACGTTCTGGCGCACGGTCATCCAGGGAAACAGCGAGCGGCTGTACTCCTGGAAGACGAGCGCGAGGTTGCCGTCCACGCGCACGTCGCCGGCGGTCGGCTCGAGCAGCCCCGAGATGCACTTGAGCAGCGTCGTCTTGCCGCAGCCCGACGGGCCGACGACGCAGACGAGCTCGCCGGCCTGCACGTCGAACGACACGTCGCCGATCGCCTCGACGGTGCCGTAGCTCTTCTTGAGGTGTTGGACGTGCAGCATCAGCTCAGCGCGCTGGCGCGGGCGCCGCGGTGCCAGCGCAGGACGCGGCGCTCGACCAGCAGGAACAGGGCGTTGAGAACGTAGCCGAGGATGCCGAGCAGCAGTATCCCCGACCACATCTCCGGGATCGCGAACGAGCGCTGGGCCTGCAGCACGAAGTAGCCGATCCCGTTCGTGGAGGCGACCATCTCGCTGATCACCATCAGGATCAGCGCGAGCGACAGCGCGGTTCGCATGCCGGCGAAGATCTGCGGCGCCGCGGCCGGGAGCGTGACGCGCAGCACGCGGTCGACCGGCCCGACGTCGTACACGCGGGCGGTGTCGCGCAGCGTCGGGTCGACGCCGGCGACGCCGTCGATCGTGTTCAGCAGCACGGGCCACAGGCACACGAACGCGATGATGAAGATCTTCATCGCGTTGCCGACGCCGAGCACGAGGATGCCGAACGGCAGCAGCGCCGGCGGCGGGATCGCGCGCAGGAACTGCACGATCGGATCGGTGGCGCGCCGCAGCGTTCGCGAGAGCCCGAGGGCCAGGCCGGCCGTGATCGCGACCAGGCACGCGATGCCGTACCCGGCAGCGAGGCGCGTCAGGCTCGGGATCACGTCGCTGCGGACACGCTCGAACACCCACGTGTCCATGAACGTCTGCAGGATGTCGGTGAGCGGCGGGAAGTAGTACGTGTCGCTGCCGGCCGACAGCAGGCCCCACAGGACCAGTAGCAGCAGCGGCACCGTGATCTCGAGCACGGTGGCGAGCGCGCGCGACCTCATCGCGCCACCTCCACGCGCTGTGACGGGTGCCAATGCAGCACGCGCCGCTCGATCTGCGCGAAGACGATGTTGACGCCCCAGCCGAGCAGGCCGGTGACCGCGATCAGCGCGTACATGATGTCCACGGCCTCGCTCTGGCGGGCGATGTTGATCTCCCGTCCGAGCCCGGGCGACCCGATCACGAGCTCGGCGGTGACGGCGAGGATGAGCGCGACCGCGGCCGAGATCCGCACGCCGGTCGCGATGTACGGCACGGCGCTCGGCAGCGTCACGTACAGCAGCCGCGGCAGGCGGCTGAAGCCGAACGAGCGCGCGGTGTCGGTGGCCACCGGGTCGACGTCCTGGACGCCGTACAGCGTCTGCATCAGCAACGGCCATGTGGCGGCAAACGCCGCCAGGAACACCTTGCTCTCCAGGCCGCTGCCCCAGATCAGCACGGCGAGCGGGATCAGCGCGACCGACGGGATCGGCCGCAGGAACTCGATGACCGCGCGCACCGACCGGTACAGCAGGCCGCTCGAGCCGATGACGATCCCGACCGGGATCGCGATCGCGCACGCGATCGCGAGGCCGAGCGCCCAGCCCTGCATCGTGTTGCCGACCGCCGTCCAGAACTCAGCCGTCACGACCTCGTCGGCCAGCGCGGCGAACATGTCGCTCGGCGGCGGGAAGTGCCGGCTGGAGATCGTCTCCGTCCGGGTGAGCAGCTCGCCCAGCCCGATCATGAAGGCGATCCCCAGCCACGGCAGCATCGGCTACTCGCCCCGCCAGATCATGTCGTCGAGCGTGGGCTCGGAGTCGATGAAGCCGAACTTCTTCGACAGGTCGATGTTCAGCTGGATCGTCGGCTCGTTGAGGTCGGCCTTCCACTGCGGCAGTGTGATCTTGTCGAGCACCTCGGCCGGGATCTCCGTGTACGTGCCGATCACCTTGCGCACCTCGTCGGGGTTCTGCTGCGCGTAGTCGAGCGACTTCTCGATCGCGCGCTTGAAGCGCTCCACGACATCGGTGTTCTTGGCGATGTAGTCCTTGCTCGCGAAGTACGTCGCCACCGTGAGGTTGGGCTCGGTCTCCTCGTACGGGTGCATGATCGCGGTGCCGCCGGCCGCCTTGCCGCCGGAGAACGCAGGCTCGACCTCCCAGGCGGCGTCGACACGGCCCGCCTCGAGCGCGGCGTTCATCTCGGGGAACGGGACCTCCACGTACTTGATCTTCGTGTAGTCGGCGCCCGCCTTCTCCATCGACTCGTTCATCACGAGCGGGCCGATGTTGTTGAGCGTGTTGACGGCCACCGACGCGCCCTCGAAGTCCTTGGGCTCCGTGATCTTGCTGCCCTTGGGCACGACGACCCCGTCCCATGCGTCGTCCGGGCCGGTGCCGGCCAGGACGCCCTGCGAGATGATCTGCACCGGCAGCTTCTTCGAGGACGCGATCACCAGCGACGTCACGTTCGAGAAGCCGATCTGGTAGTCGCCGGAGACGACCGCGGGCACGATCGCGGCGCCGCCCTCGGCGAGCTGCGGCTCGATCTCGAGGTTCTCGTCCTTGAAGTAGCCCTTCTCCATCCCGAGGTACAGCGGCGCGACGTCGGCGATCGGGATCACCCCGACCTTGAGCGTCGTCACCTCGTTGCTGTCGCCGCCCCCGCCTCCACCGCCGTCGTCATCGCCGCAGGCGCCGACGAGCAGCGCGCAGGCGAACGCGAGCACCAACCACCGTCTGAGCATGGCTCCTCCCCTGGATCGACCTGGGAAGAAGTACATCAGACTATTTGTCTTTTTCCCAGACGAATCCGACGTAGTTCTCGGCCAGCGTCGTCGCGGCGGCCCGCGAGCGCGTCACGTAGTCGAGCTGCGCGCGTTGCAGGCGGGCCTCGAAGCCCGCGCTCTCGCCGGGAAAGCGGTGCAGCATCGAGGTCATCCACCAGCTGAAGTGCTCGGCGCGCCAGACGCGGCGCAGGCAGCGATCCGAGTAGGTGTCCAGCCGCCCGCGGTCACCCGTCTCGTACCACTCGGACAGTCCGGCGGCGAGCTCGCGCACGTCGCCGACCGCGAGGTTGAGCCCCTTGGCGCCGGTCGGCGGGACGATGTGCGCGGCATCACCGGCCAGGAAGAGCGTCCCGTACTGCATCGGCTCGGTGACGAAGCTGCGCATCGGCGTGACGCTCTTCTCGACGATCGGGCCGTCGCGGGTGAGCGTCCACCCCTCGCGGTGCAGGCGGGTCTCGAGCTCGTCCCAGATCCGCCGGTCGGTCCAGGCGTCGGGGTCGTCGTCGGGGTCGCACTGCAGGTAGAAGCGGCTGAGCTCGGGCGTGCGCATGCTGTGCAGCGCGAAGCCGCGCTCGTGGCGGGCGTAGATCAGCTCCTCGGTCGACGGCGGCACCTCGGCGAGGATCCCGAGCCAGCCGAACGGGTACTCGCGCTCGTACACGGCGACCGCGCCGTCGGGGATCGACGGACGGCAGATGCCGTGGAAGCCGTCGCAGCCGGCGATGACGTCGCAGCGCAGTTCGTGCTCGGCGCCCTCGTGGGTGTAGCGGATCGTCGGCGCGTCGGAGCGGAGGTCGTGGACGCTGACATCGGAGACCTCGAACCGCAGCGGGCCGCCGAACTCCAGCCGCGCCTCGATCAGGTCCTTGACCACCTCGGTCTGGCCGTAGACGGTGATCGTGCGGCCGTTCGCGAGCTCCGGGAAGTCGATCCGGTGGCCGCGGCCGTCGAAGCGCAGCTCGATGCCCCCGTGCTCCATCCCCTCGCGCTCGAGCCGCTCGCTGACGCCGGCCGCCTTGAGCAGCTCGACGGTCCCGTGCTCGAGCACGCCGGCGCGGATGCGGTGCTCGACGTAGTCCCGGCTGCGGTCCTCCAGCACGACCGTCTCGATGCCGTGTCGATGCAGCAGATGCCCCAGCAGCAGGCCGGCCGGGCCGGCTCCGACGATGCCCACCTGCGTCCTGGACTCCCTCACGGCGCGCTCACCCGACCTCTCCCGTCCGGCCCGCGGCCATGCCCGCCGCCAGTAGCGGGACGAGCACCGCGAGCAATACCGCGACCGGGACGGTCCACCCGCCGGTCGCATCCCTCAAGGCACCGAGCAGCAGCGGTCCGGCCGCCGCCACCGCGTAGCCGACCGTCTGCGCCATCGCCGACAGCTGCGCGGCGTGCTCCTGGTCCGGCGCCCGCAGCCCGAACAGCAGGAACGCCAGCGCGAGCATCGCTCCCTGGGCGAAGCCGAGCACGGTCGCCCACAGCGCGGGCGCGGCGCCGGGGGCGACGAGCAGGCCCGTGAGGCCGATGCCGTAGACCCCGAGCGTGATCGCGATCGCGCTGCGCTGGTCCGGCCGCCGGCTCGCCCACACCGGGACGAGCAGGCACGTCGGGATCGCGGTCAGCAGCATCACCGACAGCAGCGCTCCGGCCGCGCCGCGGTCGACGCCCTCCGAGCGCATCAGCGCCGGCAGCCACGACAGGCAGCTGTAGAACAGCAGCGACTGCAGGCCCATGAACACCGTCACCTGCCACGCCAGGCGGTCGCGCCACAGCGACGGCAGCGGCATCCGCGTCGCGGCGCGTGTCCGCTGGGCGATGAACGGGATCCAGATCACGGCCGCCGCGAACGCCGGGATGGCCCAGATCGCCAGCGACGCGCGCCAGTCCCCGAGCGCCTCCTCGGCCGGCACCGCCAGGCCCGCCGCGAGCGCCCCGCTGCCGGAGATCGCCATCGTGTAGCCGCCGGTCATCACCCCGATGTGGCGCGGGAAGTCGCGCTTGATCAGCGAGGGGACGAGCACGTTGCCGAGCGCGATCCCGAAGCCGGCGACGATCGTCCCGGCGAACAGCGGCACGACGCCGGGGACGAGGCGCGCCAGCATGCCGGCGGCCATCGTCGCCGCCAGCGCGGTCACCGCCGCCTCCGTCCCGATCCGGCGCGCCACGCGCGGCGCGACCGGCGCGCCCGCCGCCATGCAGACGACCGGCGCCATCGTCAGGGCGCCGGCCGCGACGGCCGACAGCGGGACCTCGTCGCGCATCTCGTCCAGCAGCGGCGGGACGCTCGCGACCGCCGTCCGCAGATTCAGGGCGGTGAAGATGATCGCCCCGGCGATCAGGGCGAGGTGGCGTGGGTATGCTCTCGCGACGGACAAGCCAAATAGTCTGAGGTATCGGAGGAGAACGCAATGGCCACCGTAGAGCTCGAGCAGCAGCAGCTGCTGATCGGCGGCGAATGGGTGCCCGCGAGCTCAGGCCGCTCGTGGGAGAGCTCCGGTCCGGTCGAGGGCGTCGGCGGGACGCCGGTGGCGGCCGCCGGGCCCGACGACGCGCGCCGCGCGGCCGACGCCGCCTGGGCCGCGTTCCCCGCCTGGTCGGCGACGCC
>DASSUW010000054.1:0-12111 GCA_035706585.1 Solirubrobacteraceae bacterium
GAGCGGCTACGCGCCAGTGGGGTTGTCAGGTAGCGCTATGCGCGACTTATCGACCCCACGCGAACCGGTGCATTGGCGTCGCTCCCCGTCAATGCCGCAGTTGGGTGGCGCAGACGTGGCCGCAAGGGTGCCGGCGGCGGCGTGGCTCGGGGCGTGGCTCAGGGCAGCGCGGCGGCGGGCGCCATCTCGGCCGCCCACAGCGCGGCGCCGACCGCGCCGGCGTGCGGGCCGAGCTGGGCGGCGACGACCGCGATGTCGTCGACCGGTGCGACGCAGGCGCGGCGGCGGATCTCCGCCCGGATCGGGCCGAGCAGGAGCTCGCCCGCGTCCGCGACTCCGCCGCCGACGACCACGCGCTCCGGCCACAGGAGCACGATCGCGCTCGCCAGCACGCGGCCGACGTACTCGCCGGCACGCGCGAACGCGGCGATCGCGGCCTCGTCGCCGGCGCGGGCGGCGTCGGCGGCCGCCTGCACGGTCGCCTGGCCCGCGGCGGCGGCGATCGACTCGGCGCTCGCCATCCGGTCCAGGCAGCCGCGGTTGCCGCAGCCGCACAGCGGGCCGTCGGGATCGACGGTCGTGTGGCCGATCTCGCCCGCGTGGCCGAGCCCCAGGTGCACGCGGCCGCCGATCACGACGCCGCCGCCGACGCCGGTGCCGAGCGCGATGCACACGAGGTCGGACGCGCCGCGGCCGGCGCCCAGCCGCAGCTCGGCGAGCGTCAGCGCCCGGACGTCGTTGACGAGCGTCACCGGCAGGCCGAGCAGCTCGCCCACCGGGCCGGCGATCGGCCGGCCGACCCAGTCGCCGCCCAGGTTCGGCAGCAGCACGCCGGCGCCGGTCGCAGCGTCGAAGTGGCCGGGCAGCGCCAGGCCGGCCGCGGCGGCGCCGCCCAACGGAGCGGCCGTCGCGCGCCCGAGCGCCGCGACCCGCTCGAGCACGGCGTCCTCGCCGCGCTCGGCGGCCGTCGGGCACGAGTCCACCGCCAGAACGTTGAGGCCGGCGTCGACGACCGCGCACTTGACGTTCGTCCCTCCGAGGTCGAGCCCGACATGCAGGCTCACCGCGCCGTCCACCCTCCGTCCACGGTCAGGACCGTACCGGTCACGAACGGCGCGTCGGCGAGGTAGGCCACGGCGCCGGCCACGTCCTCGGGGGCCCCGAAGTCGCCGGTCAGCGGCTGCAGCTCGGCGAGCCGCGCGCGGATCGCCGCGTCCCCCTGCGCGCGTGCGCTCATCGGCGTGGCGATCAGCCCGGGCGCCACGACATTGCAGCGGATTCCCTCCGCCGCGTACGTGACGGCCATCGACCGCGTGAGCGCGATCAGCCCTCCCTTGCCGGCTGCGTAGGCGTGGGTGGCGAAGTCGCGATCGCCGCCGACGAGGCCGAGCACCGAGGCCACCGTGACGATCGCCCCGCCGCCGTTCGCACGCAGCCGCGGGACGGCCTGCCGGCAGACCAGGAAGACGCTCGTCAGGTTCATCGCGAGCGTCGCGTTCCAGCCCGCCGGCGTGCACTCGTCGACCGGGCCGTCGCCGAACCGGCGCCCGCTGCCGCCGTGCGCGCAGACGACGAGATCGAGCCGGTCGAGGCCGGCGAAGACGGCCGCGACCTCGGCCTCGTCCGAGACGTCAGCCTGGCGCCACGCGCCGTTCTCGCCGGTGCCGGGCGCCGGCTCGCGATCGACGCGCGTGAGCGCGAAACCGCGCGTTTCGAGCGCCGCGCAGACCGCCGCGCCGATCCCTCCCGCGGCGCCGGTGACGAGCGCAGCCTTCGTGGTTCGTGGCTCCCTTGACATATCTCCGGTCGCGCCTCTAGGTTGCAACCTGTCTACACAACTAGACCAATGCCGCACGGACATCATCAGCCAGTCAGCCTGGGCCTTCTCGGCTCGGGCTTCGTCGCCGAGTTCTACATGGACGGCCTACGGGACGTCCCAGGCGCGCACGTCGTCGCCAACTACAGCCGCAGCGCCGAGCGCGCGGAGGACTTCGGGCGCCGTCACGACGTCCCGCGTCAGTACACCGACGTCGAAGGTCTGTGCAACGACCAAGACGTCGACATCGTGGTGATCGGCCTGCCGAACCACCTGCACGTCGACGCGGTCCGGGCGGCCGCCGCCGCCGGCAAGGCGATCGTGTGCACCAAGCCGCTGGCGCGCAACGGGCAGGAGGCGGCCGAGATCCTCCGGATCGTCAAACGCGCCGGCGTCATGCACGGCTACGCCGAGACCGAGGTCTTCTCGCCGGCGGTGGTGCGAGCGCGCCAGATGATCGAGGAGGGGGCGATCGGCGACGTGATCTCGGTGCGCGCCCGCGAGGCCCACTCCGGCCCGCACGCACCGCACTTCTGGGACGCCGACGTCGCCGGCGGCGGGGCGCTGCTCGACATGGGCTGCCACACGATCGAGGCGGCGCGCTACTTCTTCGGCAAGGACGTCGCCATGACCGAGGCGTTCGCCTGGGGCGCCACGCTCAGCCACGGCGACAAGACCACCGGCGAGGACAACGCGGTCGCGCTGATCAAGTTCGCCAACGGCGGCATCTCGATCACCGAGTCGAGCTGGTCCATGAAGGGCGGCATGGAGCTGCGCAACGAGATCACCGGCACCGGCGGCCGCCTGGTCACCGACACGACCGAGACGCCCGTCCACGGCTTCATCACCAACCCCGCCGGCTACCTGATGGAGAAGGCCGACGCCGAGACCGGGTTCGTCTATCCGATCCCGGAGGAGGCGCGCGTCTACGGCTACACGCAGGAGATGCGCCACTTCGTCGAGTGCTTCCGCGACGGCACCGAGCCGCGCGAGACGTTCGTCGACGGCTACATCGTCAACTGCGCGCTGGACGCCTGCTACCGCTCGATGAAGAGCGGCACATGGGAGCCGGTCGAGATCGATGCGGAGATTGCGGGCGGCGCTGCGCCGGAAGCCGTGACCGGATGATCGGCACCGCGCGCTACATCGATCTCGCGCGCGACCTCCTGGATCGCGTGGCCGACCAGGACGCCGAGCTCGATCGCGCGGCGGACATCTGTGCCGAGGCGATCGGCAGCGGCGGCCTCGTGCACGCGTTCGGCACCGGCCACTCGCGCATCGCGGTCGAGGAGCTGTTCCCGCGCTACGGCTCCTACCCCGGATTTCACCCGATCGTCGAGCTGTCCATGACGTTCCACACGCAGGTCGTGGGCGCCAACGGGCAGCGGCAGGCGATGTTCATCGAGCGCATGGAGGGCCTCGGCGAGGTCATCCTGCGGAACTTCGACCTCCGGCCCCCGGACGCGATGATGGTCTTCAGCGCCGGCGGGACCGGAGCAGTACCGATCGACGTGGCACGTGGCGCGCGCGAGCGGGGCCTCGCGGTCATCGCGATAACCTCGGTCGCGGCGACCGAGGCGGGGGAGAGCAGTCACTCGACGGGGACGCGGCTACGCGACCACGCCGACGTGCTGCTCGACCTGCGCACGCCCCCGGCGGATGCGCTGGTGACGATCGACGGCCTGGATACGCCGGTAGGCCCGGGCTCGACGATCGCCGCCGTCGCGATCGCCAACGAAGTGAAGGTCCGGACGGCGGCACGGCTCGTGGCGCGGGGAGCGATGCCCCCCGTCATCACGAGCGCGGCCGTGGTGGGTGCCGACGAGTCGCGTCGCCTGTTCGACGCGGCGTACGCCGAGCACGCCCGCCGTGCGGCCCAGGTTCTGGAGGGTTCCCGTAACAACGATGGAGGAGGGTCTTCGTCCCCATGAGTCTCCGGGCTCGTACTTGGATGCTGCTCGCGCTGCTCATCGGCGCGCTCGCGGTGGTGGCCGCGGGTTGCGGTGATGACGACAGCGGCGGTGGCGGCGGCTCCGCCGGTGGTGGCGGTGGCGAGAAGAAGACGTACAAGATCGGCGTCAGCAACACCCTGGTCGGTAACGGCTGGCGCGAGGAGATGATCTGCTCGGTGAAGGCCCAGGCCCTCGCCTCAGGTCAGGTGGACGAGGTGCTCGTCCACAACGTGAACGGCGACGCGTCCGCGCAGATCGCCGGTATCCGCAACCTGATCTCGTCGGGTGCGAACGCGATCATCGTCAACCCGGCGGATCGTGAAGCGCTCAACCCGGTGATCAAGGAGGCCGACGCCCGCGGCATCAAGGTCGTCGCGGTCGACCAGGCGGTCACCGCGCCCGAGGCCTACGTCGTCACCAACGACCAGGTCGCCTACGGCCGTCTCGGCGCGGAGTACCTCGTCAAGGCGCTCAACGGCAAGGGCAACATCGTCGAGATGCGCGGCATCAGCGGCGTCCCCGCCGACGACGACCGCCACAAGGGGTTCATGGAGGTCATCGACCAGAACCCCGGCATGAAGGTCGTCAAGGAGACGTTCACCGACTGGTCGTTCGCGCCGGCCGGCAAGCAGGCCAACGACATCCTGAACTCGAACCTGAAGGTCGACGGGATCTGGACGTCGGGCATCGACTACGTGGTGGTCGACGCGCTCAAGAAGGCCGGCCAGGAGAAGGTGCCGGTCATCGGCGCCGACAACAACAAGTTCCTGGGCCAGCTCCAGGACGGCGCTCCGGGCGCTGCGGTCACCAACCCCGCCGCCATCGGTGGCGTCGGCACGGCGATCGCGCTCGACGCGCTGAACGGCAAGGACCCCGAGAAGGTCACCACGCTCACGCCTGAGGTGTGGGACATGGAGTCCTCCGCCGACAAGATCAAGGAGTTCTACGACCCGAAGCTCCCGCCCACGTACTCGAACCAGATGATCGTGGAGCCGTACACGACCTACACCAAGGAGCAGCTCACCGGCTGCCAGGGCCCGTAGGCCGTCCAACACGCATCGATCCCGGCGCGAGCGTAAGCTCGCGCCGGGGGTCGCCTCTGCCATGTCTCTCTTAGAAGTCCGCAACGTCGCGAAGCGCTACGGGCCGGTCGTCGCGCTCAAATCCGCCGAGCTGATCGTCGAGCCCGGTGAGGTCCACGCGCTGCTCGGCGCCAACGGCGCCGGCAAGAGCACGCTCGTCAAGATCCTGACCGGCGTCATCCGCCACGACTCCGGCACGATCACCGTCAACGGCGAGAGCGTGCGCATCTCGTCGCCGGAGGGCGCGCGCCGCGTCGGCTTCGCACCCGTCTTCCAGGACCCGGCGCTGCTGCCCGACCTCACGGT
Source organism: Solirubrobacteraceae bacterium (assembly GCA_035706585.1). Lineage (GTDB taxonomy): Bacteria > Actinomycetota > Thermoleophilia > Solirubrobacterales > Solirubrobacteraceae > DASSUW01. The sequence goes on from DASSUW010000054.1 coordinate 5,157, forward strand.
CGCCCAGAACCTGCGCCTGACCCGCACCGACATCGACTCCGCGCGCGAGTGGCTCGATCGCATGGAGCTGTCCGTCGATCTCACCGCGATGACCGCCGACCTGCCGCTGCCGACGCTGCGCATGCTCGACCTCGCGCGGGCGCTGGCCAGCGACCCGGAGCTGCTGATGCTCGACGAGATCACGGCGGCGCTGCCGTCGGACCTCGCCGACAGGGTCTTCACCGTCATGCGCGAGTGGCGCGACCGCGGACGGTCGGTGCTGTTCATCTCCCACCGCCTGGCCGAGGTGACGGCGTCGTGCGACCGCGCCAGCGTCCTGCGCGACGGTCACACGGTCGGCACGCTGGTGCCGCGGGCCGGCGAGGAGGAGAAGATCGTCGAGCTGATGCTCGGCGAGAGCCGCACCCAGCTCGCCCGCGACATCGAAGCCGAGGTCACCGAGGCCGCGGGCGCCGACATGAGCGCGGGGCTGGCCGGGACCGGCGCGGTGCAGCTCGAGGTCCGCGACCTCGTCATCGGCGACGACCCCGGCGGCGTCTCGTTCGAGGTGCGCGCCGGCGAGATCCTCGGCGTCGCCGCGCTCGAGGGCCAGGGCCAGGACCTTCTGTTCGACTGCCTGGCCGGCGAGCAGCGGCCATCGGGCGGCGAGATGATCGTCGCCGGCGAGGCGTTCCGGCCGCGCAACCCATACGAGGCGATCCGCAAGGGCGTCGTGCTCGTGCCCGCCGATCGGGTGCTCGCGCTGCTGCCGCAGCGGCCGATCCGCGAGAACATCGCCTCGCCGCTCTACAACCGCATCAGCCGCTGGGGGCCGATCAACCGGCGCGACGAGACGCGGCGCGTGAACAACGCGATCGAGCGGCTGTCGATCGACACCCGCGCGCAGCGCCAGGCCCGGCGGCTGTCGGGCGGCAACCAGCAGAAGCTGACGATCGCGCGCTGGCTCGCCGCGGGCTTCACGACGATGCTGTGCTTCGACCCGACGCGCGGGATCGACGTCGGCACCAAGCGGCAGATCTACGCCCTGCTGCGCGAGCTCGCCGAGGCCGGCGCCGCGGTGCTCCTGTTCACGTCCGAGCTGCCGGAGATCCAGCTGGTCTGCGACCGTACGATCGTCGTCTACCGCGGCGCGGTGACGGCCGAGATGCCGGCGTCGGAGGCCGACGAGGGGGCGCTGCTCAAGGCCGCGCACGGGCTCACCAAGGCGGAGGGGGCGGCGGCATGACGACCGTCGACGAGGCCGCCGCACCGGTCGGCCGCAAGGGCACCGACTGGCGCCGGATCGGCAGCCGGCACGGCTGGACGATCGGCGTCTACCTGCTGCTCGCCCTCCTGATCATCGCCTACATCTGGGCGCTCGCGCCGGTCGCGTTCACGGCGTTCGACCTCAAGACGATCGTGCTCGGCGGGCTGCCGCTGGCGTTCGCCGCGATGGCGCAGTCGGTGATCATCATCTCCGGCGGCATCGACCTCTCGCTCGGCGTGATGGTCGCGGTCATCAACGTGACCGCGGCCTCGCTGATGGAGGGCAAGAGCTTCGGCACCGCGATCCTGCTCTCGCTGCTGCTGATGGTCATCGGCGTCGCGCTGGGCACGATCAACGGCTCGCTGATCGTCCTGACGGGCGTGCCGGACATCGTCGTCACGCTCGCGATGTCGTTCGTGTGGGGCGGCGTCGCGCTGCTGATCATGCGCACGCCCGGCGGCGGCGCGCCGACCGAGTTCCAGTCGCTCGGCACCGGCTCGTTCGGCTCCGACTGGATCCCGGCGGGCGCGATCGTCATCGCGCTGGTCTTGTTGCTCGCCTGGCTGCCGATCCGCTGGCGGCGCACCGGCTTCGCGATCTTCGCGGTCGGCTCCAACCGCGAGCGCGCGTACCTGTCGGGCGTCAACGTGAAGCTCACGCGCGTGCTGGCGTACTCGATCGGGGGATTCTTCGCCGCCATGGCCGGCCTGGCGCTTACCGCGACGACCGGCATCGGCACGCCGTACTCGGGCAACTTCATCACCCTGAACTCGGTGGCCGCGGCGGTGCTCGGCGGCGTGAGCCTGGCGGGCGGCAAGGGCGGCCTGGTCGGCCCGGTCGCCGCTGCCTTCTGCCTCACGCTCGTCCCCGCGATCATGGTCTTCCAGGGGATCGATCCCAACTACAGCCAGGTGATCCAGGGCGCGCTGATCGTCGTGGTCGTCATGATCGCCGGCCTGCTGCTGATCAGGGAGCGCCGATGACCACCGTTCCGGCAACGCCCGGCGAACCGGTCGAGCCGCGGCCCAACCGCGCGGCGGCGGCCGGGCAGTGGGTGATCGATCGCCCGCTCGTGATGCTCGTGGTGATCCTCGTGCTGCTGCTGATCACGTGCGAGATCGTGTCGCCCGGCTACATCTCCACCGAGCGCTTCGGCCTGATCCTGCAGTTCTCGGCGCCGCTCGCGTTCCTCGCCGCCGGCCAGACGCTGGTGATGCTGACCGCGGGCATCGACCTGTCGGTGGCCGCCACCGCCACGGCGGCCGCGTACATCATGGCCGGGCAGGCGTCGCGCGGCACGGCCACGGCGCTGGCGATCGCCGTGCTCGTCGGCCTCGTCGTCGGCCTCGTCAACGGCGTCGGCGTCGGCGTCTTCCGCGTGAACCCGCTGATCATGACGCTCGGCATGGCGAGCATCGTCAGCGGCTATCTGACGGTGTCCGCGCAGTCGTTCGTCACCGGCGTGCCGCTCGTGCCGAGCTTCGTCCGCGAGCTGGCGGTCGGCAACCTGATCGGCGACGCGATCCCGAAGTCGCTGCTGCTGTGGGCTCCGGTCGCGGCGCTGATCCTGCTCGGCCTGCGCTACTCCGGTTACGGGCGCACGCTGTACGCGGTCGGCGACAACCCGATCGCCTGCCGTCTGGCCGGCGTGCGCGTGTGGCAGGTGCTGCTCGTCACCTACGTGCTGTGCTCGATCCTGGCGGCGATCGGCGGCGTGCTGTACGTCGGCGTCATCAACGCGGCCGATCTGCAGCTCGTGACGCCCTACCTGCTGCCGTCGGTGGCGGCGGTGGTGATCGGCGGCACCTCGATCTTCGGCGGCATCGGCGGGTACTCGGGCACGATCCTCGGCGCGATCATCCTCGTGGTGCTCGACTCGCTGCTGACGCTGCTCGACGCGTCGCAGGCGGTCAAGCAGATCATCTACGGCAGCATCATCCTGCTGCTCGCCTGGCTGTACGCCACGTCCACCAAGCGCGTCTGATCGAAGTGGCGCACGCGCCGATCGAGACCACGGTCGTCGGCTCCTACCCGTTCCCGGGATGGCTGGAGCTGTGCTCGGCGCACGTCGACGAGCTCGGGCCCGACGACCGCGAGGAGGCCGGCCGCGACGCCACGCTGGCCGCGATCATGGACCAGGTCCGCGCCGGCCTGGACGTGATCACCGACGGCGAGCAGGGGAGGTTCGACTTCAACCTGTCGTTCTACGCCTACCTCGACGGGCTCGAGCTCGAGGACGCGCCCCGGCGCCGCTGGGGTCCGCCGGCGCACGACCAGCGCGGCAAGCACCGGCTCGCCGGCGAGCTGAGCGCGCCGCGCGGGCTCGGCGTCGTGGAGGAGTTCGAGCGGCTGCGCGCGCTCGCCCCCGACGGTCCGGCGCTGAAGGCGAGCGTGCCGGGGCCGTACACGCTCGCCGGCCGGATCGAGCACGAGGACCGCTACGCGGTCACCGAGATGCTGATCCCGATCGTGGCGCGCGAGCTGGAGGCGCTCGTGGCGGCCGGCTGCGAGCGGATCACGCTCGACGAGCCGTCGATGTCGTGCTACGCCTGGCGCGAGGATCCCGACCGGTTCGTGGACATCTTCAACCGCACCGTCGCGGGCGTGAAGGGCCGCTGCTACCTCGGCACGCACCTGTGCTTCGGCAACTTCAAGGGCCGGGCGGTGGGCCGCCGCCGCTACGCCCCGATGTTCCCCGCGTTCCTCGGGATGGACGCCGACGAGCTGCACCTCGAGATGGCCTCGCGCGAGTTCGCCGAGCTCGACGTGATCGAGCAGGTCGTCGCCGCCGGCAAGGATGTCGGCGTCGGTGTGATCGACGTCAAGTCCTACTACGTCGAGTCGCCCGAGGACGTCGAGGAGCGCGTGCGCGCGTGCCTGCGCCACGCGCCCGCCGAGCGCCTCAGCGTGGCACCCGACTGCGGGCTGTCGCAGACTGCTCGCTGGGCCGCGCGCCGGAAGCTCGAGAGCCTCGTCGAGGGCGCGCGTCGAGCGCGGTCGCCGTAAGCCACGCCGCGACCGTCGCGAGCACGGCGGCGGGCACCGCGTCGAGCCCCGAGGAGCCCACGAGCAGGGCGCCGAACAGCATCGACGTCAACGCGAAGCGCGTCTGTGCCGCCATGCCGGCGGCGGCGCCGACCGCGATCGCGAGCGTCGGCGAGACGTCGAACCAGACGACCGGCAGGGTCGCGATCCCGATGCCGAGGAACACGGCCGGGAAGATCGGGCCGCCGCGGAAGCCGCTGGCCAGGGTGACCGCGTAGGCGGCCGCCTTGGCGGCGAGGATGAGCAGCAGCACCGATGTCGTCTGCTCGTGGATCAGCTCGGGGATCGCCGACTGGCCCGAGAACAGGATCTCGTTCGCGTCGGCGCCGAGCGCGTCCGCCAGCAGCGCGAGCAGCCCGACCGCCAGGCCGCCGGCGAGCAGCAGCACCGGCATCGTCCGCCGCTGCTCGGCGCGCTCGGCCACGTCGTGCGTGAAGCGGTGGATGACGACGATCGCCAGCGCCGTGAGAACGCCGACCGCGATCGCGACGAGCAGGTCGAGCAGGTGCGTCCCCTGGTAGGGGGCCAGGTCGGGCACCGTGAGCCCCGGCGTGTCGAGCCCGCCCCAGTCGCCGAAGCCGACGAAGATCAGATAGCCGACCGCGGCCGCGACGAAGCCGGGCAGGAGCGTCGGGATCAGCCGCGCTCCGAGCCCGACGCCGGCCTCCATCATCATCACGCCGGCGACGAGCGGGCCTCCGAACAGCGCGGAGATCGCCGAGAACGAGCCCGCACCGCCGATGACCTTGGTCTCCTGCGGGCCGAGGCGCGCAAACCCCGTGACCGCCACCGCGGTGATCGAGCCGAGCGCGATGACCGGGGCCTCGGGACCGAGCACGGCGCCGAACGCCAGCGTGCCGATCGCGGCGAGCGCGATACCCGGCGCGTACGAGATCGGCATCAGCTCCGTGGACAGCCCGTCGAGCGGCCGGTGGCCGCCGTCGCCGGGCAGCAGTGCGCGGGCGGCGATCACGATCACCGCGCCCGCCACGGGCAGCCCGACGATCAGGTACCACGGCGTCGGGTCGTCCCACAGCCAGCTCTCGAGCTCGTGCACGAGCGCCAGGAACAGCGCGCCGATCAGCCCCGCCGGAATCCCGACGAGCGCGCCGAGCAGCACGAGCCTCAGGAATGCGCGACCTGCCGCTTGCGACCCAGCCTCCACCGGAAGGCGAGCCTACTCGACGCGCGCGCGGCGCCGACGGGGCGAGGGCCGCGTGAGCGGCGCCGGTGGTCGAACCGGGCCGCTGCCGGGCATAACGGCGGGATGGGCTCCCTCGCCGCCCGCCTGCGCGACCCGCTGCTGTGGACCGACACGGTGCAGCTCGTCAAGACGGCCGCCGCCGCCGTCATCGCCTGGGTGCTGGCGAAGGAGGTGTTCGGGCTGCAGCAGCCGTTCCTGGCGCCGTGGGCGGCGCTGCTCACCATCCACGCCACGGTCTACCGGACGATGGCGCGCGGCCTCCAACAGGCCGGCGCCGCCGTGATCGGCGTGTTGCTGGCGTTCGCGGTCAGCCTCACGCTGACCGCCAGCTGGCTGTCGCTGCTGCTCATGCTGCTGGCGGCGCTGGCGGTCGGCCGCGTGCGGCCGCTGCGCGCCGAGTCGACCACCGCGGCCGCCACCGCGCTCGTCGTGCTCCTCACCGGCTACAGCGGGGACGGCTCGATGCTGCTCTCGCGGCTGGGGGACACGTTCACCGGCATCGTCGTCGGGCTCGCCGTCAACTTCGTCGTCTGGCCACCGCTGCGCGACCGCAGCGCCGCCCGCCGGATCGACGACCTCGACAACCGGCTCGGCGATCTGCTGGCCGACATGGCGCGGGAGCTGGGCGAGGATGACGACCTCGATCCGAATGCGTGGGTCGAGCGGACGCGCGAGCTCGACGGCCGGATCGATGACGCGTGGGCGGACGTGCGCAAGGCGCGCGAGAGCGGCCGGCTGAACCTCCGCCGCCACGCCGCCCGCCGGGTGGCGCACACGCGCGATCTCGGTGACCTGCTGATGCGGCTCGAGCAGGCCGTCGCGGACACGCGCAGCATGGCGCGCACGATCTCCCGGGCCGGTCCGCCGGCGGCGTGGGAGCGGGAGTTCGGTGACCCGTGGATCGCCGCGCTGGCGCGCGCCGCCGGCGCGGTGCGCGACGAGCACGCCGAGGACGTCCAGCTCGTCTACGAGCAGCTCGAGTCGATCGCCGACTCGGCGTCCAGTCACGCCGAGAGCGCGTTGGCGGTCAACCTGCGCAACGTGCTCGAGGCGATGGCGCCGGTGGCGGCCGCCCAGCCGGTCCGCGTCGGGTCCCGGCGCGGCTAGCAGCGCTGCCGGCGCTCGCCGCACTCGCCCGGCGCCGCCGCTTGGCCCGCCGCGATGCGGCACGTGATCGCGCTCCTGGCCCGGTGCGCGTGTTCACGCGATCGGCACGCAGCGGCCTGCGCGCGCTGACGCACGCAGGACCATCGCCTCGGCGGGCGGGTCCTGTCAGGAAATGGGACCCGCCGTCGACTTTGCGGTCCACGCGGTCGCTGCGCGCGCCGCGCGCCAGGACCCCGCAAAGCTCGCCGGCCCGCAGCGCCCTTTCCTGCCACCCGCCCGAGGAGCGTCTACTGCCCGGCCGGTGGTCAGCGATCGCGCGGTCGCGTCGCCCGCGGCCCCTCGGCTCGTCCCGG
>DASSUW010000055.1:0-2010 GCA_035706585.1 Solirubrobacteraceae bacterium
CTGGTGGCGCTGGAGGCGATGGCCTCCGGCTGCCCGTGCATCGTGGCCGACACCGGCGGCCTGCGCGAGGTCGTGCCGGGCGGGCGGCGCGTCGGCCTGCGCTTCCGGGCGCGCGACTCGCGGTCGCTGGCGCGGATGGCCGAACAGCTGCTGTCCGATGACGCGCTCCGCGACCGGCTCGTGGCCGAGGCGGGGGAGTGGGTGCTGCGCTTCGACTGGACCGACGTCGCGCGCCAGACCGCCGAGGTCTACGGCGCGCTGCGCGGCGCCCGCGTCACGTAGGCCGCGAGCGCCTCGCCGGGCGCGACCTCCGCGCCCGCCAGCACGGCGGCGTGCAGGCCGATTCGCGCGCCGGCACCGATCCGCACCGGCGCGGGCCGGTCGGCGAACGCCGGGTCGGCATCCGCGATCACCGCCCAGTCGCCGATGTCGGCGCCCGCGCCGATCTCGATCCCCGCGACCGCGACCAGCACCGCGCGCTCGCCGATCCGCGCGTTGCGCCCGACGCGCACGACGCCGCCGGCGGCGTCGATCCGGCTGCGCTCGCCGAGCCGGCAGCCGTCCTCGAGGATCACGAGCGCGCCGCGCGCGACGGCGACGCGCGCCCCGCGCGCGACATGGATGTGCCCGCGCACCTCCACGCGCCGGCGCAACTTCAGCAGCAGCCGTCTCAGGCGGCGTACGTTCGCACAGGCTCGCCGGGCCGGCGGACCGGCACACGCGCGGCGCTCTCGATCGCGAGCCGGAAGCCGTGCTTGGCGGCGATCACCTTGGCGTGCGCGATGCTGAGCGAGCCGTGGCGCTCGAGCACCAGCTCGCCGCGGTGGAACGAGATGATCGTGGTCGAGCACGGCTCGTGCCACGGGTACATCGCGCGGGCGGCGTGCTCGTCGTGGTGGCCGATCAGCACGGCGTCCGGGTGATGGCCGAACTCGTCGCGGATCGCGGGCATCTCGCAGTGCGCGGCCTCGACCCGCTTGGAGACGGCGCTCGACGCGTTCGCCGAGGTGATGAACAGCAGGTCATCGCCGGAGCGGTTGAGGATCTCGCCGATCAGCATGTTCGAGGGGCAGCGCAGGCCGGGGGAGATGAGCTGCGCGGTGCGGACGTCGCCGTCCATGACCGTCAGGTGCTCGGGCACGCGGTCCGACGCCGGGCCGCGGAAGCCGATCGGCCCGACCGCCAGGAAGTCGTCCATGACCGCCTCGATCCGCGCGCGGTCGACCCCGTGCCAGTCGAAGACGCGCGGCGCCCGCCACGGGTCGGTCGTCACGCTGCCGGCCTGCGCCGGCGGGCGGCCCTTGAGGGCGTTGATCCGCTGCATCGACGCCAAGTCCGGCATCGCCGCCAGCGCGCAGAAGTTGCCGAAGCCATAGAACAGCGCGGCGCCGTTGGCGGTCGCGATCGCCGCGAGCCGGCGGTCAGCCTGGGAAGCGAGGTTCAGGATGACGTTCACGGCGCCATCCTCGCCGCGGTTTCTTGGTGAAACCTTGCGGGAGTCTTGGGCTACGCGAACCGCAGGCGGAAGCGCAGGCCGCGGGGGCGGCGAACGGCACGCCGGCTGCGCGCCCAGACGACGAGCTCGACGCCCTCGTCCAGATCGCACTCGACGTAGTTCATGAACTTCTCCTCCAACATGCGCACAGCTTCGCGCGAACGCCGGCCGCGATCGATGCGGCTGCCCCGCGTCCGCGTGGGCGGAAACCCGAACTACACGCCGAGGGCTGACGCGAGCTGCGTGCGCGAGCCGATGTCGAGCTTGCGGTAGGCCGACGAGAGGTGCACCTCGACGGTTTTCGGGGTCACGAACAGGTTCTGGGCGATGTCGCGGTTGGTCATGCCCTCGGCGGCCATCGCGGCGACCCGCAGCTCGCTCGGGGTCAACGACTCCGCGCCGGTCAGCGCGTGGCGGCGCGGCTTGGCGCCGGCGGCGACGAGCTCGGTGCGCGCGGCGTCGGCGAGCAGCGTCGCCCCGCACGCCTGCGCGAGCTCGACGGCGAGGCGCAGCGG
>DASSUW010000056.1:0-10902 GCA_035706585.1 Solirubrobacteraceae bacterium
CGACCCGCGTCGGCGCCGTGCTCGAGCACGACGCGGGCGTGCTCACGACGCTGGCGGCGAGCTTCGACGCCGACGCCGCGGCGCGCCACGGCGTCGAGGTGTCCGGAAGCGAAGGCACGCTGCTCGGCGGCGATCCCAACACGTTCGACGGGCCGGTCGTCCTGCGCCGCCGCGACGCCGGCGACGAGCCGCTCGCGCTCGTCTCCGAGTGGCGGCACAACGCGCGCGGGCTCGGGCTGCAGGATCTCTGCCGCGCGGTGCGGTACGGCACGCGGCAGCGCGCGAGCGGCGCGCTCGGCCTGCACATCGTGCAGGTGCTGCTCGCGATCCGCGAGTCGGCGAGCACCGGCGCGGCGGTCGCGGTTGTCTGAGCTCGCCGCCGAGCAGGAGCATCTCGACCGTACGTACGCGGCCTACGACGCGCTGCTCGACGCGCTGTCGGTCACCCGCCGCGACCGCCACGGCGACGTGTTCACCGAGGAGGTGCTCGAGCAGATGCGCCTCGAGCGCCTGCGCGCGTACACGAGCGCGAGCGGGCCGCTGTACTTCGGGCGGATCGACCGGACGGGCGGCGAGCCGCTGTACATCGGCCGCCACGCGGTCGCGGCCGCCGACAGCCACCTGCTGGCGATCAACTGGCGCGCGCCGGCGGCCGAGCCGTTCTACGCCGCGACGCCGAGCGACCCGCGCGGGCTGACCCGCCGCCGGCGGCTCGACATCGAGGAGCGCACGGTGCTCGGGTTCGTCGACGAGCGGCTCGCCGCCGGCGGCGAGGACCACCTCACCGAGGCGATCGTCGAGGACATCACGCGCCAGCGCATGGGCGAGATGCGGCAGATCATCTCGACGATCACGCCCGAGCAGTACGAGCTGATCACGCGGCCGCCGGAGGGGACGCTCGTCGTCCAGGGCGGCCCCGGCACGGGCAAGACCGCCGTCGGCCTGCACCGGGCGGCGTGGCTGTTGTACGCCGACCCCCAGCTCGCGCGCGAGGGCGTGCTGGTCGTCGGCCCGAACCGGGTGTTCATCGCGTACATCTCGCAGGTGCTGCCGTCGCTCGGCGAGCAGAGCGTGGAGCAGCGGCCGGTCGATGCGCTCGTCTCCGGGCGGCCGTGGGCGAGCGGCGAGAGCGAGGAGCTCGCCACGCTGCTCGGAAGCGGGCGGATGGCGGCGCTGCTGTCGCGGCTGCTGTGGGAGAAGGTCGTGCTGCCGGACGAGACGACTCCGATCGTGGTGGGCCGCGTCGCCGCGGAGGTCACGCCCGAGGACGTCGCCGAGCTCGTGGGGGAGGCGCAGGCGCGCCGCACCTACCAGGCCGGCCGCGAGCGCTTCCGCGACCGGCTCGCCGACCGCGTCGTGACGCAGGTGATGGAGCGCGCGCGCGGCGGGCGCGCCGCCGACCCCGCCGCGGTCGCGTCCGCGGTCCGGCAGACGAACGAGTACCAGCGGCTCGCGAACCGCTGCTGGCCGCGGCAGACGCCCGAGGCGCTCGTCGCGTCGCTGTTCAAGAACCGCCGGCGGCTGCAGTCGGTGGCCGGCGACCTGCTGGCGAACGACGAGATCGACCTGCTGGTCTCGTCCTCGCCGGCCGCGACGCGCGCGGCGATGACGCACAGCGAGTTCGCGCTGCTCGACGAGGCGCGCGGGCTGATCGACCCCGAGCTGCGGACGTTCGGTCACGTCGTGGTCGACGAGGCGCAGAACCTCACCCCGATGGAGCTGCGGATGATCGTCCGCCGCGCGCGCCGGCAGGCGATCACCGTGCTCGGCGACATCGCGCAGCGGACCGCCGAGGCGCGGCTGAGCACGTGGGATCGCGTGCTCGGCGACGCGGGCGTCGAGCGGATCGCGGTCGAGGAGCTGCTCGTCTCCTACCGCGTGCCGGACGACTTCCTGCGCGTGGCGGCGACATTGCACCCGGAGGCCAACGTGCCCGAGGGCGTGCGGCGCGCGCCGTGGCCCGCGGTGGCGATCGCGGCCGCGGCGGTCGGGGAGACGGCGCTGGCGCTGGCCGAGCGGATGGAGGCCGAGGTCGTCGGCAGCGTCGGCGTGATCGTGCCGGCCGAGCTGCACGAGCCGGTGGCGGCCGTGTTCGGGGGTCGCGCGCGCGACGTGGAGGAGTCGCTGTCGGCGGGCGTGAACATCGTCGACCTCGCCGCGATCAAGGGCCTCGAGTTCGATGCCGCCGTGGTCGTCGAGCCTGCGGCGATCCTGCGCGAGCGCCCCGACGGCGGCCGCGGCGGTCTCTACACCGCGCTCACGCGGTCGACCCGCGCGCTCGCCGTCGTCCACGCCGAGCCGCTGCCGGCGGAGCTTGCCGCGGCCGCTGACCTGCACGCGGTGCCTGACCCGTCCGGCTGGGCAGCCACGGAACCGTCATCGACTCGTTGACGCCGAGCGCCCGCCACTGCGCGCTCAGCTCGTCGAGCAGCGCGCACGCGCGCTCGACCTCGGGGTCGGCGGCCGGGCGGTCGCCGCGCTTGAACGCGATCGTCACGCGGTAGGCGAGCGCCTCGGAGCGCTTGAGGTCGTCGATGTGCTGATCGGCGATCCGCAGTCCGCGCTCGCGCAGCTTGCGGTCCGCGGTGCCGTCGGCGGGACGGGCGAGGCCCGCCGTCCCGCCGTCCGCCAGCTGCCCGAACACGCCCATCGGGATGGCACAGGCGACCTCGACCGCGAAGTGCACGAGATCGTGGGGGATCTCGTCGTCGTAGCCCGGCGCCGGATGCACCGCCAGCGCGCCGGCGCGCACGGAATAGCGTCGTTGCCCTGTGCGCGTGAACGTCACGTCCATGCCGACAAACTAGCCGCGGGTCCGAACCGGATTCGAACCCGCGGCTGCGGTCTGTCGGCTACCTCAGGGTCAGGCGCGACGTCGAGCGCCAGCCGTTCCCGTCGCCGTCCTTCGCGTCGAGCTGCAGCTTGACGCGGTGCTTGGCGCCGGACTTGGCCATCAAGGCCCTGCCCTTGCGGTTGAGCTCGAGATGGACGGTCTTCTTCCCGGACCTGATGGTGAACCGGGCGCTGCCGAGCGTCTTGCCGCCCTTGCGCAGACGCGCGACGCCCTTGCACTTCTTCGTGCCGGCGCACTTGAGCCGCAGCGCGGCGACGCCGGTGTCGGACACGACCGCGCGCTTGGGCGCCGTCACGTGCCGCAGACCGCCGATGACGATGTTGCAGTTGCGCACGAAGTCGCGCCGGTCGACGAACGCCAGGTCCAGGCCGGTGCCGCAGTCGAGCAGGTCCTCGGCCCGGTCGACCGAGTCGACGATGTCGCGCCCCTTGCCCGCGTTGATGCGGTCCTCGGCGTCGGTGCCGCGGATCCGGTCGTCATCGCCCTCGCCGTTGAGCTCGGTGCGGATCAGCCCGCTCAGGCCCTTGAAGCCCTTGATGACGTCGTCGCCGTCGTTGGCGTTGAGCCGCAGGAGCTCGGTGGTCCCGATGTCGACGCTGAACGGCCCCGGGTTCGCGCTCGTGCGGTCGAACTGGACGCGGCCGGCCGTGGCGCCCGGCTTGATCGTGAACCGCTCGGGCAGCGGAGCGCCGTTGATCACGCTGGTGTCGTTGCCGTCGCCGCCGTCGTTGACGTCGTCGTCGTCGCCGCCGTTCCAGACGATCGTGTCGTCCCCGTTGCCGCCGCGGGCGACGTCCTTCGTCCCGGCCGGGTTGTCGTCGGGCACGATCGTGTCGTTGTCGTCGCCGCCGTCGAGCGTGTCCGCTCCGTCGCCGCCGTCGATGCTGTCGATCCCCGGGCCGCCGTCGACGTCGAGGCTGAACGGGGCGATGCCGCCGTCGGCCGTGATCGCGTCGTCGCCGGCGTTCATGAGCAGCCGGAGCCGCTCCGTCGTCGTCATGTCGACGGTGAAGGCCTGCGGGTTCGTGCTCGTGCGGTCGAAGACCACGTGGCCGGCCGCGCCCGGCTTGACGGTGAACGTCTCGTTCGCCGCCGCGCCGTTGACGAGCGAGGTGTCGTCGCCCTCGCCGCCGTCGTTGCGGTCGTTGTCGTCGCCGCCGTTCCAGATGATCGTGTCGTTGCCGGCGTCGCCGCGCGCGTCGTCGAACGTGCCGGCCGGGTTGTCGTCCGGCGTGATCGTGTCGTTGTCGGGGCCGCCCTTGAGCACGTCGGCCGCGTCGCTGCCGTCGATCGTGTCGTTGCCGGCGCCGCCGTCGACGTCGAGGCTGAAGCCGAGCGCGTCGAGGCCCGCGTCAGCCGTGACCGTGTCGTCGCCGCCGTTCATGTTGAGGTCGAGGACCTCGGCCGTCCCGATGTCGAGGAGGAATCCGCCGGGCGGGGTCGGCGTCGGCGGGGCCACCCGGTCGAACCGGACGCGCCCGGGCTGGGCGGCGTCGGGCTTGACCGCGAACGTCTCGCCGGCGGTCGGCGAGCCGTTGACCTCGATCGTGTCGACGCCGTCGCCGCCGTCGTTGATGTCGTCGCCCTCGCCGCCGTTCCAGACGATTGTGTCGTTGCCGCCGTGGCCGGCGACGGTGTCGTTCTGCCGCTGGCCGACGAGGCGGTCCGACAGCTGGCTGCCGTCGATCGCGTCGCTGCCGTCGCCGCCGTTGACGAGCACGGACGTCAGCGCGCTGAAGTCGGCCGCCGTCACGGCCTCGAGGTCGATCGCGTTCTCGCCCGGGCCGCCGGTGACCGTGATCGACTTGACGTCGGCACAGTCGACGGTGCCCATGCCACCGCCGGGATTGGTCGTGCCGGTGCCGTCGGTGATCTTCACATCACCGGCCACACACGTGATCGCGATCGGGTCCCCAGCGTCGCTGGTCACCGTCAACGCGCCGGTCGCGGCGTCGAACGCCGAGGTGACGTTCGCGCTGGCGATGCCTGGCAGGGCCAGGAGCGCCACGGTCGCGGCACCGGCCAGCACACCGGTCCGCGCCTTCAAGTTCATCCTGCTGCGTACCAACGTCCGCTCCTTGTGTGGACTTGGGGGTCGCGGACAAGGACGCGCGGCCGGGCGCATCTATTCCTGGGGCTGCCGGCGTCGCTACCGGCGCTCGGCGCTGAGCTCGCGGTCCGCGAGCAGCTCCGCGTGCAGGCGCGCGATCGCGGCGCCCGGCGGGATGCCGAGCTCGTCCCGCAGCACGGTGCGGGCCTGCTCGTACACGCCGAGCGCCTCGGCGACGCGGCCGCGGGCGGCCACCGCGCGCATCAGCAGGCCGTAGCCCGTCTCGCTGAGCGGGTTGCGCTGCACGAGCCGGCGGGCGGCGCGCTCGGCACCGCCCAGCTCGGTGCCGCCGAGCGCCAGGCAGGCGGCGGCATACGCCTCGAGCGAGCGGTCGAGCACGTCGTCGAGCCGGCGGCGCCACTCGTCCAGCCAGACGAGGTCGCTCGCCTCGGGCAGGAGCGGGCGGGCCGCGATGTTCTGCGCGCACAGCGACGCGTTCCACGCCCGTACCCAGTCCTCCCGGACCACCGCCGACTCCGCGCGGTGCGCGGCGAGCACGGCCTGCTCGGCATCGACCCGCGCGCCCGCCGGCAGCTCGAGCCGCACGCCGCCGCGGCCGACGAGCACGTCCGGTCCGAGGACCGCCCGCAGCTTCGAGAGCAGCACGGTGAGCGCTCGCGCATGTTCCGCCGGGGCGGCTCCGGCCCAGATCGCGTCGATCAGCTCGTCGCGGCCGACCGTGCGCGGCCGCTGCAGCGCCAGATAGGCGAACAGGATGCGGCCTTGCCGGCTCGGGAGCCGCTGCTCGACGCGTGCCCCGCGGAGCTCGACCACGAGGCGCCCGCACAGCTGCACATGGGTGCCTTCCAACGTCGCTCCAACCTTTGCTGCAACATACGCGAAACGCCCGCCGCCAACAATCGGCTCCACAGCACACCATGGCCAGGCAGATCACATGCGAGTGCGGCCAGATCGTCCGCGGCGACACCGAGGACGACGTGGTCGAGCGCGCGCTCGAGCACATCCGCATCGATCACCCGCAGCTCGCCGAGCACGTGACGCGGGATGAGATCGCCGCGTTGATCGAGCTCGTCGACGAGCCCGGCCCGCACTCATAGGAGGGCGGCATGAACAGCTTCCACACGTCGCCGCGCGAGGCGATGACGGCTCCCGCGGAGGAGTTCCTCTACCTGGCCTGCCTGCACGAGGGCACCGGGGTCCGGGCCCCCGACTTCATCGCGGTGATCGACGCCGAGGACGGCCGGATCGTGCACGAGACGCCGATGCCGAACGTCGGCGACGAGCTGCACCACTTCGGCTGGAACCGCTGCAGCTCGGCGTGCCACGGGCCCGATCGCTCGCACCTGGTCGTCCCGGGCTTCCGGTCCTCGCGCGTGCACGTCCTCAACGTCGCCGACGACCCGCGCCGCCCGGTGGTCGAGAAGGTGATCGAGCCCGAGGAGATCGTCGCCCAGACCGGCTACACGAGGCCGCACACGGTTCACTGCATGCCCGGCGGCAATGTCGTCATCAGCATGCTCGGGGACCGCGACGGCGCCGGGGCCGGCGGGTTCATCGTGCTCGACGCGAGCACGTTCGAGCTGCGCGGGCGCTGGGAGAACGGCGGCGCGCGACCGCCGCTCAACTACGACTTCTGGTACCAGCCGCGGCAGAACGTGCTCGTGTCGTCCGAGTTCGGCGAGCCGCGCGCGTACGAGCCGGGGTTCGATCCCGCCGACGTGGAGGCCGGGCGCTACGGCCGCCGTATCCATTTCTGGAACCTGGCGGAGCGGCGGCTCGAGCAGAGCCTCGATCTCGGCGAAGCGGGACTGGTGCCGCTCGAGCTGCGCTGGCTGCACGACCCCGATGCCGCGTCCGGGTTCGTCGGCGCCACGCTGTCGAGCACGATCTTCCACTTCGAGCGCTCGAACGGCTCGTGGGCGGCCGAGCCGGTGATCGACGTCGAGAGCGTCCCGCAGGAGGGCTGGCCGTTCCCGGTGCCGGGGCTGATCACCGACATCGTGCTGTCGATGGACGACCGCTTCCTCTACCTCTCGAACTGGCTGCACGGCGACCTGCGGCAGTACGACATCTCGGACCCGAAGGCGCCGCGGCTGACCGGCCGGCTCCAGCTCGGCGGCGTGCTGGGGCGGGCGACCGACGGGTCGCGCGAGCTCGGCGGCGGTCCGCAGATGATCCAGCTCTCGCTCGACGGGCGCCGGCTGTACGTGAGCAACTCGCTGCTCTCGACCTGGGACAACCAGTTCTACCCGGACCTGCGGTCGTGGCTGCTGCGGGTCGACTGCGGCGCCGACGGTGGCATGGAGCTCGACGAGGACTTCTTCGTCGACCTCTCGGACCGGCGCGGCGGCCCCGCACGCGCGCACGAGGTGCGGCTCGCGGGCGGCGACTGCACGACCGAGATCTTCCCGTGATCGCCGGGCACGTCGCCGGCCTCCCGGTCGAGGAGACGGTGCTCGGCTTCGCGCCGGCAGGCGTCGCGCTGCTGGCGGCCCTACGCGCCTGGCTGCAGGCCGAGCACGCCCGCCACCGCGCGCGCCGCGAGCCGCTCGTCGTGCGGCGCCTGGCCCGCGAGCGCGATCACCGTGCCCTCGAGGGCGCCGACGAACGCCTCGGCGGTGGCCGTGGCGGGCGGGCCGGGCGGGATCGAGCCGGCGCGGCGGCCGGCGGCGATCAGCCGGGCGCAGCGTGTGACGAGACCCGCTGAGACGTCGGCGAGCGCCCGCCCGACGGGGTGGTCCCGGCCGCTGAACTCCAGGCGCAGCGCCATCGCCACGCGCGCCACGTCGCGCCGGCAGAGCACGGCGTGGCCCCGGGCGAGGGCGAGCAGGGCCTCGACCGGGTCCGGCTCCTGCCGGGCCGGCTCGCCGACCTCCTGGCGCCACGTCTCGTCCGCCCACGCGACGACGGCGAGCGCCAGGTCCTCCTTGTCCTTGAACTGGTGGTAGAGGGCGCCGCGGGTGTACCCGGCCTCGCGCGCGACGTCCTCGAGCACGAGGTTCCCGTAGCCGTTGCGGGACAGACCGCGCGCCGCGGACTCGAGCAGGGCGCCGCGGGTGCGGGCGCTGCGCTCGGCCTGGGTGAGCCGCTCACTTACATTCATACGTGTATGTATGATAGGTGATCATGCGGCTCGCACCGACGGCACACACCTCGCAGCAGTGGCGGATCGACACGATCGCCGGCGACTTCCGGCTCGAAGACGTCTGGGCGCTCCCCACGCCCGGTGGGCCGGACGACTTCTTCCGGCTCGTGCAGCTCACGCTCTCCCTCGATCCCGGCGACAGCGCGTCGTGCGCGGTCCGCTCGCTGTTCGCGCTGCGCTGGCAGCTCGGAAAGCTGCTCGGCTGGGACGGGCCGGACGGCGGGCTCGGCAGGCGCGTGCCCTCGCTCCGCGACCGCCTGGCGGACGACCTGCGTGGCACCGCGTCGGAGATGGAGTTCGCCGGGCTGCCGTTCGCGCCGCTGTATCTCACCCACGACGAGTTCGCCGCCGAGATCGCGAACCGGACGATGCACGGCGTGCTCCACCTCGGCTGGGTCCCGCAGGGGGCCGGCTACCGCGGTCAGATGG
Organism: Solirubrobacteraceae bacterium; assembly: GCA_035706585.1. GTDB lineage: Bacteria > Actinomycetota > Thermoleophilia > Solirubrobacterales > Solirubrobacteraceae > DASSUW01. Next base: position 8,500 of record DASSUW010000056.1, read on the forward strand.
CCGTGCTCGTGAAGCGCAACGGGCGGCTCGGCGCCGCCTACATGGCGGCGATCGCGCCGTTCCGGCACCGGCTCGTCTACCCGCCGGCGATCCGCGAGTTCGGCCGCGCCTGGCGCGCCGGGCTAGCGTTCGCCGGGTGAGGATCGCGGTCTTCGGCGACGTCCATGCCCATGCCGAGGCGCTCGACGCCGTGCTCGCCGCCGCCGCCGCGAGCGGCGCCGACGAGCTGTGGTCGCTCGGCGACATGGTCGGCCGGGGCCCGGATCCCGAGCGGGCGGTGGGGATGACGCGCGAGCGCTGCGCGCTGGCGCTGATGGGCAACCACGACTACGGCGCGACCGGGTCGGCCGAGCCGGAGCGGTTCGGCGCCGCGGGCTCGCCGGCGGTGCGCTCGATCGAGCTCGCGCGCGACCGGATGCCGGGCGAGCTCGTGGCCTGGATGCGCTCGCGCAGGCCGGCCGCTCGGCGCGGCGACACGCAGTGCTGGCACGGCGGCCCGCGCAACGCGGTCCACCAGTACGTCGGGCGCTCGAACGCGGCCGAGTGTCTCGCGCTGCAACGCGGGCGTCTCGGGCTCGTCGCGCACACGCACGTGGCGGCGGCGTGGGTGCAGACGCCGCGCGGGGCGCGCGCGGCGCGCGTGCGGGTCGGCGAGCCGCTCGAGCTCGCGGACGGCAAGTGGCTGCTCAACCCGGGAGCCGTCGGCGCCCCGGTCCCCGGGTTTCGCAGCTGGTGGGACGCGCTCGACCACGAGGCCGCCGACGGCGCGTTCTGGCTGCTGCTCGACGTCGAGCGCCGGGTCGCGACCTGGCAGCGCGCTCCGTACGACCCGGCGCCGGCGCGTGCCCGCGCGCGAGCGCTCGACCTCGACGACGCCGTCGCCGTCCCGTGAACCCGCGCCGGCGGCCTGGACGCGGCCGACGGATCATGATAGATTCATAATAGTTATGAGAACGCAACTGTCGAGCCGCAAGACCGCGATCCTGCTCATCTGCTGCATGAGCCTGTTCATCGTGGGGCTCGACGTCACCGCGGTGAACGTGGCGCTGCCGTCGATCGGGCACGACCTGGGCGCGGACGTCTCGGGGCTGCAGTGGACCGTCGACGCCTACACCGTGGTGCTCGCCAGCCTGCTGATGCTCGCCGGCTCGACCGCCGACCGGTTCGGCCGCAAGCGCGTGTTCGTGATCGGGCTCTCGGTGTTCTCGACCGCGTCGCTGCTGTGCAGCGTCGCGCCGAGCATCGAGGCGCTCGTCGCCTTCCGCGCGCTCCAGGCGGTCGGCGGCTCGATGCTGAACCCGGTGGCGATGTCGATCATCACGAACACGTTCACCGACCCGCGCGAGCGGGCCCAGGCGGTCGGGATCTGGGGCGCCGGGTTCGGTATCTCCATGGCGCTCGGGCCGATCCTCGGCGGCAGCCTCGTCGCCGCCGTCGACTGGCGGTCGATCTTCTGGATCAACATCCCGGTCGGGCTGGCGGCGATCGCGCTGACGCTGCGCTTCGTCCCCGAGTCGCGAGCGCCGCAGCCGCGGCGGTTCGATCCCGTCGGCCAGGTCCTGATGATCGTGCTGCTGGCGACGCTGACGTTCGCGATCATCGAGGCGCCCGCCCTCGGCTGGTCCTCGCCGGCGATCGTCGCCGGGCTGGCGGCGGCAGCGGGGGCGCTGATCGGCCTGCTGGTCTACGAGCCGCGGCGCCGCGAGCCGCTGCTCGACCTGCGGTTCTTCCGGTCGATCCCGTTCGCGTCGTCGATCGTGATCTCGGTCTGCGCGTTCGCCGCGTTCGGCGGGTTCCTGTTCCTGAACACGCTCTACCTCCAGCAGGAGCGCGGGCTGTCGCCCCTGGAGGCCGGGCTCGCAACCGTCCCCCTCGCCGCGATGCTGGTGGTCGTGTCGCCGCTGTCCGGGCGGATCGTCGGCCGGCGCGGGCCGCGCCTGCCGCTCGTGATCGCCGGCGTCTGCGTCGTGACCGCCTGCCTGCTGCTGACCGGCATCGCCGCGGGCACGTCGTTCGCGGTGCTGGTCGCCGCGTACGTGATCTTCGGGATCGGCTTCGGGTTCGTGAACGCGCCGATCACGAACGCGGCGGTGTCCGGGATGCCGAGGGCACAGGCGGGCGTCGCGGCGGCGACGGCCACGACGTCGCGGCAGGTCGGGCTGGCGCTCGGCGTCGCGATCGTCGGGGCGATCGTCACGTCGCAGCTGACCGGGCCGGGCGAGATCTCCTCCGCGAGCCACGCGGCGTGGTGGACGCTGGCCGCATTCGGCGTCGTCGTGCTCGCGCTCGGGCTTGCGGCGACGTCCCGGCAGGCCACCGCGTCGGCCCAGCGAACCGCTGCCGAGCTCAACCCGGAAGCGCTCGTCGCATGAGCGCCGCGCGCGATGCCTGGCTGCGGATGTC
>DASSUW010000057.1:0-6273 GCA_035706585.1 Solirubrobacteraceae bacterium
ATCGCGAACCCGACGCCGGCCAGCGTGGTGCCGTGCTCGCGCGGCCGCGACGCCAGCGCGGTCACACGCCGCACCGGGCCGACGAGCTCGACCGCGGCCGCCACTCCGTACGGCCCGAGGTCGAGCAGCGGGCCGGCGAGATCGGCGTACAGGAACGCGGGCGAGGGATGCCACACCTCGGGGGGCCGGGCGAGCATCCGCACCTGCACGATCGCGGGCGTGCCGATCGCCGCCAGGCCGGCCTTGACGGTCTGGATGCCGGCGCCGAGGAACGTGTCGGGTGCGCAGCCGACGAGCACCCCCGCGGCGGCCGCCGCGTCGAGCACCGCGCGCCCCTGCTCGACGCTCGTGGCCAGCGGCTTCTCGGTGTACACGTGCTTGCCGGCGGCGATGGCGGCAAGCGCCACGTCGGCGTGCGTGTCCGGCGGCGTGAGGCAGAGCACGACGTCGACGTCGGCGCGTGACGGGAGCTCCGCGGGCGTGGCGCGAGCGAGGCCCCACTCGGCCGCGACGAGCTCGGCGGCGGCCGGATCGACGTCGGCGCACGCGACGTAGCGCAGTCCCTCGAGCCGCGGGCCGTTCGGCAGGTACTGGCCGCTGACGTTGCCGCAGCCGATCAGCCCGACGCCCAGCTCCGTCACGGCAGCGCGTCGCGCAGCGTCGCGAGCGAGAGCGCGACGTCGTCCACCGGGTTCTTCGACGGGTTGTCGAGCTCGACGACGATGCGCGTCGCCCCGGCATCCTGCGCCGCCGCGGCGATCGCCGGCCAGTCGAGCTCCCCGTCGCCCGCGATCACGTCCTCCCACGTGCCGTCGGCCTTGCGGCGGACGTCCTTGGCGTGGACGAGCGGGCAGCGGCCGGCGAGCTCGCCGATCACGGCGACGGGGTCGCGGCCTGCGACCGTCAGCCAGCCGACGTCCGGCTCGTGCGGGATCCCGGCGCCGGTGATGCGGCTCCACAGGTCGGTCCCGTCATCGAGCGTGCGGAACTCGAAGTCGTGGTTGTGGTAGGCGAAGCCGAACCCGCCGCGCTCGGCGACCGCGGACGCCGCGACGATCCGCTCCAGCGCCGCGTCGGCCTCGGCCGCCGTCTCGGGCGGCGGCAGCCACGGCACCACGAGCGTCTCGATGCCGAGCGCCTCCGCGGCGGCCACGACGTCGTCGGGCGCCTCCTCCCAGCCCTCGATCGGCACGTGCCCGGCGATCGCCTTCAGGCCCGCGGCGTCGAGCGCCGCGCGCATCTCGGCCGGCGTGCGGCCGTAGAAGCCCGCGAGCTCGACCTCGTGCGCGCCGGCCTCGGCGAGCTGCGCGAGCGTCCCCTCGAGATCCTGCTCGAGGCGGTGGCGGAGCGTGTAGAGCTGGACGGCGAGGTGCACGGCACGCCGGATGTTGCCATGACGAATGTCATGCTGAAGTCCGGGTAGCCGGTCCCCATGCCTGACATCACGGTACATCGCCACGGCGACCGCTGGGCGGTCAAGGAGCCGGGCGCCGAGTCACCTGCCAAGGAGTTCCCCACGCGCGAGGCGGCCGAGGTCGCGGCCCACCAGATGGCCGCGGGCGGGTCGGTGCAGGTCGTCGACGACGACCCGACCGGGCTGGCCGACGCGCAGGATCACGACGCGGGCCGGGCCGAGCCGCCCGACCAGGAGATCAGCGCCGGCGACCCGGCCGAGCGCAGCCGCGAGCAGCAGGCCGGGCTGTGAGGCCCTAAGGCGTCGGCGAGTTCTCCGGCAGGCACTCGTCGAGCTTGTACTTGCTCGCGAACGGCCGGGTGTCCCCGGCGATGTTGGTGAAGTCGTCGGTCAGGCTCTGGAGCTTGTCGCGGTCGCCCTCCCGCGTGGCGTCGGCCAGCTCCGGGATCAGGTCGAACGCCTTGTCGATCCCGTTGATGAACTTGTCCCACTCGCCCTGGATGTCAGCGGGCGGGTTGAGGTCGCGCAGGCGGTCCAGGTACGGGTCGTACTCCTTCGCGGTGTCCTCGAGCACGTCCGCGAGCGCCTTCTGCTGGGCCTCGATGTCGGCGCCGGCCTCCTGGATCTTCTGCTGGATCTCGTCCGACTTCGCGTTGATCTTCTCGGACCCCTCGCGGCAGATCTTGTTCGCCTCGGACACGAGCTCCTCCTGCGTCAGCTCGTCGCCGCCGCCTCCCCCGCCGTTCCCGCCGCCGCCGTTGTCGTCACCCCCGCAGCCGGCGAGCATCGCGAGGGCGAACGTGAGCGTGAGGAGGAGTCGAGCCATGGGCGCAACCGTACCCGACGCCCATCGCTCTGAAGCTTGGAGCGCTTTCTGCCGATGCTGTCCCCATGACGCAGCTTCAGGCCGAGCGCTTCCGACTGGTCACGCGCTCCGACTTCGACGGGTTGGTGTGCGCCGCCCTTCTCAAGCACCTCGACATGCTCGACGACGTCAAGTTCGTCCATCCGAAGGATGTGCAGGACGGCAAGGTCGAGCTCGGCGCCGGTGACATCACCACGAACCTGCCCTACCACCCGAACGTCCACATCGCGTTCGACCACCATCACTCCGAGACGCTGAGGGTCGACGGCCGTCCCGCGAACCACGTGATCGTGCCGGGCGCCGAGTCCGCCGCCCGCGTCGTCTACGAGCACTTCGGCGCCGGCGACACGTTCCCCGGCATCGGCGAGCTGATGGACGCCGTCGACAAGGGCGACGCCGCCCAGTTCACGCTCGGCGAGATCCTGCATCCGACCGGCTGGGTGCTCCTGAACTTCCTCATGGACCCGCGCACCGGCCTCGGCCGCTTCCGCGAGTTCCGCATCTCCAACTACCAGCTGATGATGGAGTTGATCGACGTCTGCACCACGCTGAGCGTCGAGGAGATCCTCGAGCTGCCGGACGTCGCCGAGCGCGTGGACCTGTACTTCGAGCACTCCGAGAAGGCGGTCGAGCAGATCAAGCGCTGCGCCACGGTGCACGGGAACCTCGTGGTGCTGGACCTCCGCGACGAGGAAGTCATCCACCCGACCAACCGCTTCACGATCTACGCGCTGTTCCCGCAGTGCAACATCTCGATCCACGTGCTGTGGGGCCTCAAGCAGCAGAACACGGTGTTCGCGACCGGCAAGTCGATCATCGATCGCTCGAGCCGCACCAACGTCGGTGAGCTGATGCTCCAGTACGGCGGCGGCGGCCACGAGGCGGCCGGCACCTGCCAGATCGACAACGACCAGGCCGAGCGCGTGCAGCGCGAGCTGATCGGCCGCGTCACGTCTGACGGCTAACCGCCGGGGCAGTCGCGCCGCGCCGATCCGGGCTCGGCGCGGCTACCCTCAGGGGCCGTGAACTCGAGGCTCGTCGTCGCGGCCCTGCTGGCCGTCTCAATACTGGCCGGCTGCGGCGGAGACAGCAGCGGCCCGGCCGAGGACCCGGTCAGCCAGGTTCCCAACGAGGGCGGCCTGCAGGATCGGGTGCGGGCGGCACAGGACGTCGACAAGGCCGACTTCCCGGCGGCGAAGGGCAAGTCGCTCCAGGACGTCGCGGCCGAGATCAAGGGCGCGGGCTCGACCGAGGTCGGCCTCGCGAGCTCGGTCTTCACGGTCGGCGAGAACCGCCTCGCGTTCGGCATGATCGACGACCAGGGCCAGTTCGTGTACGGGCCGACCGCCGTCTACGTCGCGCCGAACCCGAACGCGCCGGCCCGCGGGCCGTACGTCGCGCCGGCCGACGTGCTGCTCACCGAGCCGCGCTACCGCTCGCGCCAGGCGGCCGAGGAGAGCGACCCGTTCGCCGCCGTCTACCAGGCGAAGGTGCCGTTCGACAAGAAGGGCCCGTGGGCGGTGCTGGCCGTGACCAAGAGCGGCAACACGTTCGTCGCGGCGCCCTCCCAGGTGCAGGTGAACACCGCACAGGCCGACCAGATCCCGGACGTCGGCGAGCGCGCGCCCGACGTGGCGACCGACACGCTGGCCTCGGTGAAGGGCAACGAGGACCTGCTCGACACGCGCGTGCCGCCGAGCGACATGCACAAGGACTCCTTCGACCAGGTGCTCGGCAAGAAGCCGGTTGCGCTGCTGTTCTCCACGCCGCAGCTGTGCCAGTCGCGCGTCTGCGGCCCGGTGACCGACGTCGCGGTGCAGCTCGAGTCCAAGTACCGCGACAGGATCGAGTTCATCCACCAGGAGGTCTACGTCGACAACGACGTCAACAAGGGGCTGCGGGCGCCGCTGCAGGCGTTCCACCTGCCCACCGAGCCGTGGCTGTTCGTGGTCGACGAGAACGGGAAGATCACCGCTCGCCTGGAGGGCTCGTTCGGCCTGACGGCGTTCGAGAGCGCGCTGAAGACCGCCTTGTAGCCACATGCTGCTGCTCGCCCACAGCGGCCTGAGCTCCACGAAGAACCTGCCGCTGCCCGAGGTGGTGTTCGCGTGGGCGGCCGCCGCGGTGCTCGTGATCTCGTTCGCCGCGCTCGCGGTGCTGTGGCCGAAGCCGGTGATGGAGGGGGCGGCGCCGTGGCGGCCGCTCCCGCTCGGGATCGGACGCGCGCTCGGCAGCCGCTTCGTCGAGATCGTGTGCGGGACGATCGGCGTCGCGCTGCTCGCGTTCATCGTCTTCGCCGGCTACGCGGGCGACGTCGATCCGAACAGCAACTTCGCCCCGCCGTTCGTGATGATCATCTTCTGGGTCGGGCTCGTGTTCGCGTCGCTGCTGTTCGGCGACGTGTTCCGCGCGTTCAACCCGTGGCGGGCGATCGGGCGCGCCACCGGCGCGATGCTCGGGCGCCGCGCGCCGATGTCGCGGCCGTATCCCGAGCGGCTCGGTCGCTATCCCGCCGCGTTCGTGCTGCTGTTCTTCACCTGGATCGAGCTCGTCGGGCACTGGGAGACCGTGCCGTCGCGGCTCGTGACCGCCGTGCTCGGCTACACCGTCGTCACGCTCGCCGCGCAGGCCGTGTGGGGCACCGAGACCTGGACGCGGCGCGGCGAGGGCTTCTCGGTCTACTACAACTTCATCGCGCGCATCAGCGTGTTCGAGACGCGCGACCGTGTCGTCGGCCTGCGCCCGCCGCTCGGCGGGCTGCCGCGGCTCGATCCGGTGGCCGGGACGGTCGCCGTCGTCGTGGTGATGATCGGCACCGTCACGTTCGACGGCCTGCAGCAGGGTTCGCTGTGGAACAGCGTCGCGCCCGACATCCAGGACGCGTTCACGTCGATCGGCGTCGGCATCGTGACGGCCGAGAAGCTGGTCGGGACGCTGGGCCTGCTGTTCGGCGTCGCGCTGGTCGGCGGGTTCTACACGGCCGGCATCGAAGGGGCGCGCTCGGTCGGCGGCGGCATGAGCTCCCGGCGGCTGCGCCGCGCCTTCGTCCACTCGCTGATCCCGATCGCGGCGGTCTACGTCATCGCGCACTACCTCCTGTACTTCCTCTACGACGGCCAGAAGATGAAGTACCTGATCTCCGATCCACTGGGCCGCGGATGGGATCTGTTCGGGACCGCCTCGCAGGGCGTCGACTACTCGATCCTCAGCCAGGAGACCGCGTTCTACGTCTACGTCGTGGTGGTCGTCCTCGGGCACGCGGCGGGGCTCACGCTGGCGCACGACCGCGCGCTCGCGCTCTACGGGCAGGCCAAGCAGGCCGTCCGCTCGCAGTACTGGATGCTGTGCGTGATGGTCGGCTTCACGATGCTGGCCCTGTGGCTGCTCGTGAACGCGAATCGCTAGAGCACGCGCTGCGGGCGGCCGTGGGCGTCGCCGACGACGATCCGGCCGCTCTTGAAATACGCGCCGACCGTCTGCGGCGGGCCGGGGCTGACGACCAGGTAGTCGATCGCGCGGGGCGGGCTCTTGCGGGTGGCGGCCCGGCGCACGAGCCGCTCGGGCGCGGCGGGGTCGATCGCCTTGAACGGAATCGGGGTGCCGCTGCCCTGGCTGGAGCCGAGCTCCCGTAGCTCGCCGTCGGGCGTGATCTGGACGATGTGCAGCGTGCCGCCCTTGAGCAGCTGGGTGTCGATGCGGTCGGGCGCGATGCGCACCAGCGTCGGGCGGCCGAGGCCGCTGTCGGCGAGCGTTGCCAGCGCGGCGGCGAAGTTGTCGCGGCGGACGAGCGACCGCGCGGCGAGACCGACCGGGGGCGCCGTGTCGGATTCGCCGTCCGGTGGCTGCGGGATCGCCCGCTCGATCAGGTCCTGCCCTTCCTCGACGACGCTGTTGGCCGCGAGGCCGATCGCCCCGATGCCGGCGACGACGACGATCAGGCCGGCGAGGCCGAAGCCGCGGCGCCGGCGCGGGCGCACGAACTGCGGCGCCGCGA
>DASSUW010000058.1:0-2146 GCA_035706585.1 Solirubrobacteraceae bacterium
CGGCTCGATGGTCGCGCTCGTCGGCGCGACCGCCGAGGAGACCCGCGCGATCGCCGAGACGGCCGAGGTGACCGTCGCCAACGACAACGCGCCCGGCCAGGTCATCCTGTCCGGCCCGCGCGACCGGCTCGAGACGGTCGAGGAGGCCGCCCGCGAGTACGGCCGCCGCGTCCTGCCGCTCGACGTCGCCGGCGCGTTCCACTCGCCGAGCATGGAGCCGGCCGTCGCCCCGTTCCGCGCCGCGCTCGACGAGACCGAGGTGCACGAGCCGGCGTTCCCGGTCTTCTCGTCCGCGACGGCCGCGCCGTTCACCGACGTCCGCGCCGAGCTGACCAATGTCTTGACACGCCCGGTGCGCTGGCGCGAGACCGTGTTGGCCATGCACGAGGCGGGAGCGCGGCGGTTCGTCGAGGTCGGTCCCGGCAAGGTGCTCGCCCGCATGGGCAAGCGCATCGTCAAGGACGCCACTTTCGAGACGCCGGCCGAGGAGCTTGTCCATGCGTAGCACCACCCTGCCGCCCGATCTCGCGACCGTCGCCCGCGAGGCGACGCGCAACGGCAGCATGCGCACGCCGGCCCGCACCGCCCGCATCCTCGGGCTCGGCCACCACGTCCCGCCGGAGGTCGTCCCGAACGGGCCGATCGCCGAGCGCATCGGCGTCGACGACGCCTGGATCGTCAAGCGCACCGGCATCAAGTCGCGCCGTCGCGCGCTGCCGGGCGAGCGCCTGACCGACTACGCGACGTTCGCCGGCCGGCGCGCGCTGACCGACGCGGGCGTCGACCCGCTCGACGTCGACCTCGTGCTCGTGGCGACCATGACGCCGGACGAGATCACGCCGAACGCCGCGCCGGTCGTGGCCAACGCGCTCGGCGCCGAGAACGCCGGCGCGGTCGACATCGGCGCCGCCTGCACCGGCTGGCTCGCCGCGCTGCGGCTGGCGGCCGGCCAGGTCGAGACCGGCCGCGCCGACCGCGTGCTGGTGATCGGTGCCGAGCTGCTCACCCGCATCACCGACTTCAACGACCCCAAGACCGCGATGCTGTTCGGCGACGGCGCCGGCGCCGTCCTCGTCGGCGGCGACGGCGACGGCGACATCGGCCCGATCGTCATGGCCGCCGACGGCGGCCTCGCCGATCGCATCACCGCCTCGCACGACAAGCGCGTGCTGCAGATGGACGGCCACTCGACCTACCAGGTCGCCGTCAAGCGGCTGAGCGAGGCGACGGTCGCGGCGGTCGCGCGCAGCGGCCTCGAGCTCGACGACATCGACCTGTTCGTCTACCACCAGGCCAACGGCCGCATCATCAAGGCGGTCGGCGACCGGCTCGACCTCGAGCCCGCGCGCGTCGCCGACTACGTCGCCCACATGGCCAACACCTCGGCCGCCTCGATCCCGCTCACGCTGTCGCTGCTGCGCGAGGACGGGCGCCTGCGGTACGGCCAGAAGGTCCTGATCGCCGCGATCGGCGCCGGCTTCACGTGGGGCGCGGGCGTCATCGAGTGGGGGATCGCGTAGTGGCGCGCCCGGAAGGAGCCACGGCTCTGGTGACCGGCGCCTCGAAGGGCATCGGCGCCGCGATCGCGAGGGCGCTCGCCGCCGACGGCTGGCACGTCGCGGTCAACTACCGCTCCGACGAGGCGGGCGCGAACGCGACCGTCAAGGCGATCGAGGACGCCGGCGGCAAGGCCGTCGCCCTCCACGCCGACGTCACCAACGGCGCGCCCGACGAGCTGTTCACGCAGGCCGAGGAGCAGCTCGGCGGTCCGGTGCTGGCACTCGTCAACAACGCGGGCGTCGCCGCCGACGGGCTGGCGATCCAGCTCGACGACGACGCGTGGGACCGCGTCATCGACACCAACCTCACCGCCGCGTTCCGGCTCACCCGCCGCGCGATGCGCCCGATGATCAAGGCCCGCTACGGCCGCATCATCAACGTCGCGTCCGTCGTCGGCCCGCGCGCGAACGCCGGCCAGTCCAACTACGCCGCCGCCAAGGCCGGCCTGATCGGCATGACCAAGACCGTCGCCGCCGAGGTCGCGCGGCGCGGCGTGACCGTCAACGCGGTCGCACCAGGCTTCATCGAGACCGACATGACCAAGGACGTGCCCGAGGCCGTCGTCGAGGCCATCCCGGCCCGGCGC
>DASSUW010000059.1:0-25420 GCA_035706585.1 Solirubrobacteraceae bacterium
GACGTCGTGATGGTCAAGCCCGCGCTCCCGTACCTGGACGTCATCCGCCGCGTGCGTGAGAGCACCGACCTCCCGGTCGCCGCCTACAACGTCAGCGGCGAGTACGCGATGGTCAAGGCGGCCGCCGCCCAGGGCCTGCTCGACGAGCGCGCCGCCGTGCTCGAGGCGCTCACCGGGATCCGCCGGGCCGGCGCCGACATCGTGATCACCTACCACGCGAAGGACGTCGCCCGATGGCTGGGATGAAGGTCCGATCGCGCCGCGACGGCGCCGCGATCCCGCTCGACGAGGCGGACAGGAAGCTGCTGAACCTGATGCAGGGGAGCTTCGAGCTGTGCGAGCGGCCGTTCGCGCACGTCGCCGGGCTCGCCGGGCTCACCGAGGACGACGTGATGGCGCGCGTCCAGCGGCTGCTCGACAAGCGGATCATCCGCGAGGTCACGCCGATCTTCGACACGCGGGCGCTCGGCTACCAGTCGATGCTCGTGGCCGCCAAGGTGGACGGCGAGCACCCGCACCGGGCCGCGAAGATCATCAACGCGCACCCCGGCGTCACGCACAACTACCTGCGCAACCACGACTTCAACCTGTGGTTCACGATCGCGGTCGAGCCGACCTCGAAGCTGGGGCTCTCCGGCACGCTCGACGTGCTGGCCGCCGAGACGGGAGCCCAGTCGATCCGCCAGCTGCCCACGCTCAAGCTGTTCAAGATCCGCATGGACCTCGAGATGGAGGCCGGGACGGCCGCGCTCGCCGCCGCCGGCGAGGTGGTCGAGCCGCGCGAGCTCGACCCGATCGACCTGTCGGACGACGACATCGCGACGATCCGCGCCACCCAGGGGCCGATGCCGGTCGTCCCGGAGCCGTACGCGCCGGCCGCCGAGCGCCTGGGCGTCAGTCAGGCCGAGGTGCTGGAGCGGCTCGGCTCGCTGCGCGAGCGCGCGGGGCTGCGGCGCGTGGCGGCGATCCTCTATCACCGCCGGGCCGGCTTCTCCGCCAACGGCATGGGCGTCTGGAAGGTCCCCGAGGACGAGGTGCTCGCCACCGGCAAGCGGATGGCGGCGTTCCGCGGCGTGTCGCACTGCTACCAGCGCCCGACGTACCCGGACTGGCCGTACTCGGTGTTCACGATGGCCCACGGGCGCTCGAAGGAGGAGTGCGACGCGATCTTGGACTCGATCGCCGAGGCGACCGGCATCAGCGAGCGGGCGACGCTGTACTCGTCGACCGAGTTCAAGAAGGTCCGGATGCTCTACTTCACCGACGACTTCCGCCGCTGGGAGGAGGAGCGGGCCTGACCACCTCGCTCTCCGACGTCCGTTCGGCGGAGCTGTACAAGCGCGCCATGCACGTGCTGCCCGGCGGCGTGAACTCGCCGGTGCGGGCGATGCGCTCGATCGGCCGCGAGCCGATCTTCATCGAACGCGCCGACGGCGCCGAGATCACCGACGTCGACGGCAACACGTACGTCGACTACGTGTGCTCGTGGGGACCGCTGATCCACGGCCACGCGCCCCCCGCGGTGGTCGACGCCGTCGTCGAGGCCGCCGGGCACGGCACTACGTTCGGCGCGCCGACGGCCGGCGAGGTCGAGCTCGCGGAGCTGATCTGCGCGCGCATGCCGGCGGTCGACATGGTGCGCATGACCTCGTCCGGCACCGAGGCGACGATGAGCGCGCTGCGGCTCGCGCGCGCCGCGACCGGCCGCGAGAAGGTCCTCAAGTTCGCCGGCGCCTACCACGGCCACGTCGACGGGCTGCTCGCGCAGGCCGGCTCCGGCCTCGCCACGCAGGGCATCCCCGCCTCGCCGGGCGTGCCGGAGAGCGCGGCGGCGCAGACCGTGGTGGTGCCGTGGAACGACGAGGCCGCCGTCCGCGCCGCGTTCGCCGAGCACGAGCTCGCGGCCGTGCTGTGCGAGCCCTACCCGGCGAACATGGGGCTCGTCCCGCCCGCGTGCGGCTTCCTGGAGCTGTTGCGGCGGCAGGCGACCGAGCACGGGGCGCTGCTGATCTTCGACGAGGTGATCACGGGGTTCCGGATCGCCCCCGGCGGTGCGCAGGAGCTGACCGGCGTCCTGCCCGACCTCACGGTGATGGGCAAGATCCTCGGCGGCGGGCTGCCGGCGGCCGCGTACGGCGGCTCGCTGGCGCTGATGGAGCGGATCGCCCCCGCCGGTGACGTCTACCAGGCCGGCACGCTGAGCGGGAACCCGCTGGCCGTCGCGGCCGGGCGGGCCGCGCTCGAACGACTCGACGAGGAGGCCTACCTCACGCTGTCGGCGACGACCGCGGCGCTGGCCGACGGCCTGCACGAGGCGGCCGCGGGCCGGCCGGTGTCCGTGGTCCACACGACCGGGCTGCTGACCGTCTTCTTCGCGCCCGAGCCGCCGACCGACTACGCCGGCGCGGCGGCCTGCGACACCGAGGCCTACGGCGCCTGGTGCCGCGCCCTGCTCGCCCGCGGCGTCTACCCGCCGCCATCGCAGTTCGAGGCCTGGTTCCCGTCGCTCGCGCACACGAGCGAGCACATCACCCGCACCGTCGAGGCAGCCACGGCGGCGTTCGCCGAGATCGCGTGAGCGGGACGCTCGACCGGCTCGCCGCCGAGGTCCGGGACGGCGGCGGCCTGCTCGCCAACGCCGTGACCCCGGCGTCGGCGGACGGCGCCTTCGGCTCGGTCGCGGCGGCCGGGCCGCGAGCGGCCGGGCACGAGGCCGACTACGCGCTGCTGGTCGAGGCGATCCACGAGGGGTACCTCCTGCACTACGCCGCCGGCCGCGTCGTCCGCCCCGAGGATCCCGACCTGTCGCTGCTCGCGGGGGACCGCCTGTACGCCCTGGGGCTGGCGCGGCTGGCCGAGCTGGGGGACCTGGAGGCGGTCGCCGAGCTCGCCGACGTGATCTCGCTCGCGGCGCAGGCGCACGCGGAGGGCGATCCGGAGCGCGCGACCACGGTCTGGGAGGCGGGCGTGCGGGTCGTCGGCGACGGTCCGCCCCCGGACCACGAAAGCGCCAAGGCAGCCTGGCGGGGCGTCCGCTAGGCGCGCGTCGATAATCTTCGGCTGGCCAGTGCCCGCTCCTCGCCGCACACCGCCCAAGTCCAAGTACACGAACGACCGCCTGATCCCGGGCGCGTTCGAGGGCGAGACCGTCACGCGCCGGCGCGCCATGTCGCTGGCCGTCCATGCGGGCGGCGGCATCGCCGTCCTCACGTTCGCGCTGCCGGCGCTCGGCTTCGCGGTCGGCTCCGCGGTGTTCGAGCGCCCGCCGGTGCGCTGGGAGGCGGTCGGCGACCCGGCCGACTTCCCGGACGACACGTACATCCCACGCGTCATCACGACCGTCCCGGGCACCGGCGAGGTCGGCAAGACCACCGTCTACGTGCGCGCCTTCAACCCGGACATCGACGGCGAGAAGGACCCGAACATCCCGTACGCCGACGAGCAGGGCGGCGACTTCATCGCGCTCTCGACGCGCTGCATGCATCTCGGCTGCCCGGTCCGGTTCGTGGCCGCGTCCGAGCGCTTCATCTGCCCGTGCCACGGCGGCGTCTACACGTTCACCGGTGAGGTCGCCGGCGGTCCGCCGGTGCGGCCGCTCGATCGCTTCTACGTCCGCGTGCGCAACGGCCAGCTCGAGATCGGCCCGCGCTACTCGGTCAACTCCCAGTTCGAGCGCTTCCCGCACTACCGCGACCCAGCGCAGGCGCTCGACGGCGTCGGCCAGTACCTGTACCCAGGCCGCTTCTCGACCCCGCTGATGGACAACTGATGGCGAAGCTGCCGCTCCCACCCGTACCGAAGCTGCTCAACCCGCGGCCCCGCCGGCCCGGCGAGGTCCAGGAGGTCAAGCCGGTCGACCAGGTCAAGGAGGCGGGGATCAGCGCCGCCGACTGGATCGACGAGCGCACCTCGCTGTCCGGCGCGCTGCGCTGGGTGATGTTCCGCAAGGTCCCGAAGGGGACGAACTGGTTCTACACGCTCGGCTCGGCGACGCTGTTCGCGTTCCTCTCGCAGGCCGTCACCGGCGTGTTCCTCGCGATGTACTACACGCCGTCGGTCACCGACGCGTACGAGTCGGCGCGCCACATCACCAACGAGGTCTTCCTCGGCGAGTTCGTGCGCGGGATGCACAAGTGGGGCTCGACCATGATGGTCATCCTCATCTTCCTGCACATGGGGCGCGTGTTCTTCTTCGGCGCGTACAAGTACCCGCGCGAGCTGAACTGGATCATCGGCTTCGTGCTGCTGATCCTCACGTTCGTGATGTCCCTCACGGGCTACCTGCTGCCGTTCGACCAGCGGTCCTACTGGGCGACGATCGTGGCCGCCAACATCACCGCGTCGGGTCCGATCGTCGGGCCGTACCTCGGTGACTTCCTGCGCGGCGGGGCGGAGTTCGGCGCTACCACGCTGGCGCGCTTCTACTCGATCCACATGCTGCTCGTCCCGGGCCTGATCGCCGCGCTGATCGGCGCTCACATCTACCTCGTCACCAAGCTCGGCACCACGGCACCGCCGTGGATGAAGGCCGACCTGGACGACAAGCTCGTCGAGGACGAGGTGTGAGATGAACCAGGCCGAGAAGGAGCAGTACCTCCGCGAGTACGCGATCCTCAAGGCCAAGGGCAAGCCGTTCTTCCCCTACGCGGTCGCGAAGGACAGCATCATGGCGGCGATCGTGGTGCTCACGATCGCCGCGATGTCGATCATCTTCGGCGCCGAGCTCGGCCCGAAGGCCGATCCGACGACGACGACCTACGTGCCGCGGCCGGAGTGGTACTTCTTCTTCCTCTTCGAGCTGCTGCGCGTGGTCAAGCCGCCCGAGCTGACGCCGCTCGCGACGATCGGGATCCCGACGATCTGCATGATCCTGATCATCATGCTGCCGTTCATCGACCGCTCGCCGGAGCGGCGACCGGAGCGGCGGCCGATCGCGACGTTCACCGGAATCGCCGTGATCGGCGCGATGGCGTACCTGACCTATCTCGGCGCCGCGGCCGGCTCGCCGAACGAGATCGCGTACAAGGTCGAGGCCAAGTACGAGCCGGGCAAGCTCGTGGCGGCGCAGTCCGGCTGCCTGGCGTGCCACAAGATCGGCGAGAACGGCAACGACGGCCCGGGCCCGAACCTGACCGAGATCGGCGCCCGGCTGCCGGCGGCCGCGATCCGCCGCACGCTCGAGAACCCGACCGCGCCGATGCCGTCGTACGCCGGCCTGCCCGCGCAGAAGAAGTCGGATCTCGTCGCGTTCCTCTCCCAGCTCGACGGCTCCGAAGGCAACTGACCGCCGGCACGCTCGAAGAGGGCCAGGTCCGCGCGATGTTCGATCGCATCGCGGGGGTCTACGACGCCATGAACTCGGTCATGACGGCCGGGCTCCATCACCGCTGGCGCGAGCGCGCGGCCGACCTCGCGCGCGTCGGGCCGGGCACGCGCGCGCTCGACGTGGCGACCGGCACCGGTGATCTGGCGATCGCGCTGGCGCGCCGCGGCGGCGACGTCGTCGGCTCGGACTTCTCGGAGGGCATGCTCGAGCGGGCGCGGGCCAAGAGCCCGGCCGTCCACTGGGAGCAGGCCAACGCGCTCGCGCTGCCCTACGGCGACGACGCGTTCGACGCGGCCACGGTCGGCTTCGGCGCGCGCAACTTCTCGGATCTTCCGCGTGGCCTGGCCGAGATGGCGCGGGTCGTGCGGCCCGGGGGCCGCGTTGTGATCCTGGAGATCACGACGCCGACCAAGCCGCCGCTGTCGACGTTCTTCTCGCTCTGGTTCGATCGCGTGGTGCCGCTGCTGGGCCGGGTGACCGGCGAGAACCAGGCGTACTCGTACCTGCCAAGCTCGGTCAAGCGGTTCCCGGGCCCGCGCGAGCTGGGGGCGGTCATGGCCGGCGCCGGGCTCGAGGACGTGCGCTGGATCCTCACGGCCGGCGGGATCATCGCCCTGCATTCAGGTACCGTCAGCTGATGGCGAGCGCGGAAGCCATCGCCGCCGTCATCGATGCCGGCGGCGCGCATGTCCCCGGTCTCATGGACCAGCTCGACGAGCGGCTCCAGGAGCTCGCGCGCTCGCACGGCGAGGTGCTGGCCGAGCACGCGGGCGCGACGATCGCGGCCGGCGGCAAGCGGCTGCGCCCGCTGCTGGTCCTGCTCGCCGCGGGTCCGTCACCCGCTCACCCCGAGCGCGTGCTGCGGGCGATGGTGGCGGTCGAGCTGATCCACTCGGCGACGCTGGTGCACGACGACGTCCTGGACGCCGCCGAGCTGCGGCGGGGCCGGCCGACAGTCGTGGCCGCCGCAGGGCGCGCGATCGCGACCGCGACCGGCGACCTGCTGTTCTCGCGCGCGTTCGCCGAGCTGGCGCGCAACGGCGTGCCGGAGTCGGTGCGCGTGCTGTCGGACGCGTCGAGCGCGCTGGCCGAGGGCGAGCTGCTGCAGCGCGAGGACGCCTGGAACGTGGGCGTCTCGCGCGAGCGCTACGAGCAGCGCTGCGATCTGAAGACGGCGCGCCTGTTCCAGGCCGCGTGCGAGCTCGGCGCGCTGGAGGGCACGGCGCCGGTCGACGTGCTGGGCCGCTTCGGGCGCCGGATCGGCCTGGCGTTCCAGATGCTCGACGATGTGCTGGACGTGTCAGGGCCGGCCGAGCGGACCGGCAAGCATCGCGGGACCGATCTGCTCGACGGCACGGTCACGCTGCCGCTGATCCTCGCCCGCGAGCGCGATCCGGCGCTGCGGTCGCTCGATCTGCGCGGCGTGCGCACGCCGGCGCAGGCCGAGGCGGTGTGCGATGCGATCCTCGCCACCGGCGTGCTGGAGGAGGCGCGGGAGGATGCGCTCGCGATCGTGGACGCCGCGAAGGCGGATCTCCCGGTGCTACCGGAGGCGCAGCAAGGGGCGCTCGAGTTAGTAGCGGACGGCGTGGTGGACCGCTACAGCTAGCGTCGCGCGCTGCTTAGGCGAAGTCTTCGGGCAGGATCGCGTCGGCGTCCAGCGCGCGCGTGAACACGTCGATCTCGTGCTCCATGTTCGCCTGCTGGAGGCGCTTGAGGTCACGGATCAGGATCTCGGTGCCGATGTCCAGCTGCTCGTCGAAGCGGTCGACGGTCTCCTGGTCGAACGTGTCGACCTCGCTCCACTCGCAGTTGGGGCAGCGCAGCAGCACCTCCCAGTGCGTCGGCGAGGTCTCCTCCCACTCGACGGGATAGACCAGGTCACGGTCGCACTCGGGGCACAGGTGCAGGTCGCGGATCGGTGCCGCGGCGGGGATGGCGGCGGCAGCCTCGCCGGCGAGCGTCTCGAAGTACACGACCTCGATCGCGCGGCCGGACGGAAGTACGACGCGGCGGACGTACTGGCCGTTATTTGAGGGCTGCTGGCTCATCCTGGCCCTAAGATCGGCCACTGGCGGATGAAGTTGAGTAGATGGACGGACGTATGGGCCGCTACCCTTCGTAGGCCGCTTCGGAAAGGGATCTGAACGTGTTCAATGGCATCGGCCCCCCAGAGCTGCTCATCGTCCTGGTGATCGTTCTCGTGATCTTCGGGCCGAAGCGCCTGCCCGGTCTCGGGCGGTCACTCGGCTCGGGCATGCGGGAGTTCAAGGACTCGATCACGGGCAAGACCCGGGACGACGAGGACGATGACGACCGCGAGTCCGGGAGCGACTCCGACACTCGCAGCCAGGCCAACGCGGCGCTGGGCCGCCCGGACGACGACAGCGCGCCCGTCGAGGGCGAGGTCGTCTCCGAGCGCACGCGCAGCTAGCGCGCTCGGCAGCATCCGATCATGGCCACGGCACTGCGGCCGATCGGGCATGAGGACCGCCTGAGCCTCGTCGAGCACCTCGACGAGCTGCGCACGCGGATCATCATCTGCCTGGTCTTCTTCGTGGCCGCGTTCGCCCTGTGCTTCTGGCAGAACGACCGGATCCTGGACATCATGGACCGGCCGCTGGAGAAGTCGGCGTTCACGAAGGGCAGCGAGGACCCGCTCGAACGGACCGCGCTCTACCAGCAGGCGCTCAAGCAGCAGAGCCTCGAGCTCGCCGTGCTCGCGCGCGAGATGGCGCGCGAGAGCGAGCTCAGCCCGGCGATGAAGGCGCGCTGGGCCGAGCTCTCCCGGCAGGCCACCGTGACCGCGGCGGCCGCGCCGAAGGCGACCGCGCGACGACCCGTGACCCTGGGGGTCGGGGAGCCGTTCACGGTCACGTTCAAGGTCGTCGGCTACGCGGCGCTGCTGGTCTCGCTGCCGTTCCTGCTGTGGCAGGCGTACGCGTTCGTCTTACCGGCGTTCTCGCCCCGCGAGCGGGAGATCGCGCTGCCGCTGATGGCGATGGTGCCGTTCCTGTTCATCGCCGGCGTCGTGTTCGCCTACTACATGATCCTGCCGAACGCGATCAGCTTCCTGCAGAACTTCAACGACGACAACTACGACATCCTGCTGCAGGCGCGGGACTACTACAAGTTCTCGATCATGGTCCTGATGGCCATGGGGCTCCTGTTCCAGGTGCCGATCGGGATCCTCGCGATCACGCGCGTCGGGATCGTCACCCCGCGCCAGCTGCGCAAGAACCGCCGCTACGCGATCCTCGTGATCGCGGTCGTGGCCATGCTCCTGCCCGGCCAGGACCCGGTGACGATGCTGCTTCTGATGGCCCCGCTCGTGGTCTTGTTCGAGGGCTCTATCCTTTTGGCTGCACTCGTCGACCGTCGCGTCGAGCGCTCACGCGCCCGCGAGGAGGCTGAACTGGTCGCCTCCGACGAGGACGACGACATCCCGCACGACCCCGATCGAGAAGACGACTAACCGATGCTGTTCGACCTCAGAGGCTCAGGCCGGCGCACGACCGTCAAGGTCGTCTACGTCACGCTCGCGATCCTGATGGGCGGAGGCCTCGTGTTCTTCGGCATCGGCGGCGACGTCAACGGCGGCCTGTTCGACGCGATCACCGGCACCAACTCGGGCGCGAGCTCCGACGAGAGCACGTTCCAGAAGCGCGCCGAGGCGGCGCAGCGCAAGGCGCAGGCCACCCCGAAGGACCCGGAGGCCTGGGCCGAGGTCGTCCGCGCCCGCTACCAGCTCGCACGGGCGGGCGACAACGTGGACGCGAACACCGGCCGCTACAGCGCGGCGGGGATCGCGCAACTCAAGCTCGCGGACCAGGCATGGCAGAAGCACCTCGCGCTCAAGCCCGATCCACCGAACGACAGCGTGGCCACGATCATGGTGCGCGCCTACACGCAGGGCCTCAACGACCCGGTGAAGGCAACTACCGCACAGGAGATCGTCGCCGAGGCACGCCCGAAGTCCGGCACCTACGCCGACCTGGCCGCGCTCGCGTTCGCCGCCGGCCAGATCAACAAGGGCGATCTGGCGACCAAGAAGGCGATCGAGCTCGCCGACCCGGCCGACCGCGAGACGCTCAAGGCCGAGCTCAAGGAGGCCAAGCAGCAGGGCCTCGCCGCGGCGGTCCAGAACCAGGCGACCGCCACCCCGACGCCAACGTCGGCGGCCGGCGGCAACAACAAGAAGGACAAGAAGTCCAACACCAAGGACTAGGCGCCGCCCACGCTAGAGTGATGCGTCGCTCAGCGCCCCTGTAGCTCAACTGGCAGAGCAGCGGACTCTTAATCCGAAGGTTCCAGGTTCGATTCCTGGCGGGGGCATCGACGACGAAGGCCCGCGTGTGCGGGCCTTCGGTGGTTCAGGCGGGGATGGCGCCGAGCTCGAGGCGTTTCGGGGTCCAGCGGGCGCGGGCTCGGCGGTGGCGCTTGAGGAGTCGGAGGATCTTCGTCATGGCCTCAACGACGGTACGGTGCGGCGCGGGGCGATTCCGCCGGGGCATCCCCCGAATCGGGGTACGGGTGGCGCTACCGCGCGAGGGCCATGACCGAGAGCCGCCACGCCTTAGCCTGATCGGCATGACCTGTCCGAAGTGTCACGGCGAGATGCGGACGTACGAGCGCAACGGGATCCACGTCGACCAGTGCACGGACTGCCGCGGGCTGTTCCTCGATCGCGGCGAGCTCGAGCACCTGGTGCAGGCCGAGGGAAGCTTCTACGGCGGCGGGGGAGGATCAGAGCCGCGCCGGCACGAGCACCACGACAGCTACTCCCACGGCGGCAAGCACTACAAGAAGCGCAAGAAGAACTTCCTCGAAGAGCTCTTCGACTGAGCGCGGGAACCATGGGCACAGGGGTCCGCCCGCCGCCGCCCACCCAGCTTGACGGCTCAGCTCTTTCATGTCACCGTAACTAACATGAAAACCCGCCCGTACCGGATGGTCGCGCGCGCGGAGTCGGCGGCGGCGACGGGCGAGCGGATCATCGGTGCGGCGGTCGAGGCGTTCTGGGAGTCGCCCGGGATGCAGATCTCGCTCGACGAGGTGGCCCGCCGGGCCGGCGTGACCGTTCAGACCGTGATCCGCCGCTTCGGAGGACGGGACGGACTGTTCGCCGCGGCGGTCGACCGCGAGGCGGAGCGGGTCGCGCAGCGCCGTCGCGAAGCGCCGCTGGGCGATGCGCCCCGGGCCGTGAAGGTGCTCCTCGACCACTACGAGGCGATGGGCGACCGCGTGCTGGCGCTGCTGGCCGAGGAGGCGCGCGACCCGGCGCTCAAGCCGGTGGTCGAACGCGGGCAGATCGTGCATCGCGAGTGGTGCGCCCGTGTGTTCGCGCCGGCGCTCGCGACCCGCACGGGCGTCGACCGCCGGCGGATGCTCGCGCAGCTCGTCGCCGTCTGCGACGTCTACACCTGGAAGCTGCTGCGCCGCGACGCGGGCCTCAGCCGCCGCCAGACCGAGCTCGCGATCGTCGAGCTCCTCGAACCGATCCTGGAGGGACGCTGATGGCACGCGTGCTCGCGTACACCTCGCCCGCGCGGGGGCACCTGTTCCCCGTCACGCCGATCCTCGAGGAGCTCCGGGACCGCGGCCACGAGGTCTCGCTGCGCACGCTCGACTCGCAGGTCGAGCTGCTGCGCAGCCGCGGGATCGATGCGGCGCCGGTGGACCCGGCGATCGCGCGCATCCCGCATGACGACTACCGGAGCCGCACGCCGCTCGCGGCGCAGAAGCGCGCGGTGCGCGTCTTCTGCCGGCGGGCGGAGATCGAAGCCGGCGACCTGCGCCGCGCGATCGCCGACGTCAAGCCCGACCTCGTGCTCGTGGACGTCGGCACGTGGGGCGCGATGGCGGCCGCCGAGGCCTGGGGCGGCCGCTGGGCCGTCTGGTGCCCGTACCCGCTGCCGGTCCCGTCCCGGGACGCGCCGCCGTTCGGCCCCGGACTCAGGCCGGCCCGCGGCGCGCTCGGCCGGGCGCGCGACGCGGCGCTGCGACCGGTGGTGTTCGGCGCGCTGGAACGGATCGTCCGCCCACGCGTGAACGATGTCCGGCGGGGCGTCGGGCTGCCGGCGATCCGCGGTGCCGCGGACATGTTCGCGGCGCCCGAGCTGCTCCTATACATGACCGCCGAGCCGTTCGAGTACCCGCGCTCGGACTGGCCGGCGAACGTCCGGCTGATCGGTCCCTGCGACTGGGATCCACCCCAGGAGCCACCGGCGTGGCTCGACGAGGTCGACGGGCCGGTCGTGCTCGTGACGACGTCGTCGGAGTTCCAGGACGACGGCCGCCTCGTGCGCACGGCGATCGAGGCGCTGGCCGGCGGGCCCGTCCACGTCGTCGCGACGCTGCCGTCGGGCGATCCGCGCGCGTTCCGGGTGCCCGCCAACGCGACCGTCGTCGACTTCGTCCCCCACGGCCACATCCTCGACCGCGCCGCGGCGGCGATCACGCACGGCGGCATGGGCGCCACCCAGAAGGCGCTCGCCCGCGGCGTCCCCGTGTGCGCGGTGCCGTTCGGGCGCGACCAGTTCGAGGTCGCGCGCCGTGTCGAGCACGCCGGCGCGGGCACGAGGCTCCCGTCCAAGCGCCTGAACCCCGAGCGGCTGCGCGACGCGGTCACCCGCGCGATGGGATGCGGCGACGGCGCGCGTCGCGTCGCCGCCGCCTACCGCGCCACCGGCGGCGCGGCCCGCGCGGTTGACGAGCTCTTCCCCCCAACGCCGAGCGCCGGCCAGGTAGCCGGCGCTCGTGCGTCGTCCCTCCGCGACTGATGGCTACGGGGAGGTAGCCCGGCGATGCCGCGATCGCGAGTATCTGACCAGACGCGCGGCCGCCGGCCCGTTGAAATCTCTCAACGCGCGGCGGCGAGCGCCTCGGGCAGCGGCAGCGGCCGCCCGACGTGGAACCCCTGGGCGTAGTCGACGCCCTGTGTGCGCAGGAACTGCACGAGCTCGGCGTCGGCCGCGAACTCCGCGACGGTCTCCTTGCCGAGACCCTGCGCGATGTCGACGACAGCTCGGATGACGAGCTGGTCGGTGCGGTTCGAGAGGCAGTTGGAGACGAACTCGCCGTCGATCTTCAGGTAGTCGAACGGCAGGTGCTTGAGGTAGTAGAACGAGCCGAAGCCGGCGCCGAAGTCGTCGAGCGCGAAGCGGCAGCCGATGTTGCGCAGCCGCTCGGCGAACTCCCGCGCGAGATGGATGTTCGCCACGGCGGCGGTCTCGGTCACCTCGAACGTCAGGCACCCGGGATCGGCGCCGGTGCGGGCGATGCCGGCCTCGAGCTCGGCGAGCAGCCGGTCGTCGGTCAGCGTGCGGCCGGAGAGGTTGACGGTCAGGCGCAGCGCACCCTCGTGCTCGGCGATCAGCTCGAGCGCCCGGCCCGCCACCCAGCGGTCGATCTCCTGGACGAGGTCGAAGCGCTCGGCGACCTGCAGGAACGTCCCGGGCGGGATCAGGTCGCCGTGGTCGTCGAGCATCCGGATCAGCAGCTCGTACTGGGCGACGTCGTCGGTGCGCAGGTCGAGGATCGGCTGCGCGTGCAGGACGAACCGGTCGTCCTCGAGCGCGTCGCGGATCCGCTCGACCCAGTGCATGCGCGCCTGCACGCGCGGCGGCTCGTGGCGGTCGGCGGCGTAGACCGCGTAGCGATCGCGCCCGCCCTCCTTGGCCTCGTACATCGCGAGGTCGGCGTTGACGAGCATCTCCTCGCCGGTCACGTCGCCGTCGCCGAACGGCGCGACGCCCACGCTGGTCGTGACGCGGCGGGCGCGGCGCGCGCCGACGACCGTGATCTCGTCGCGGACCGCCTGGACCAGCTTCGCGGCCACCGCCTCGGCCTCGTCGGCGCCACCGGCGGGCAGCAGGATCGCGAACTCGTCGCCGCCGAGGCGGGCGACGATGTCCGAGTCGCGCAGCTGGCAGCGGAGCAGGCCGCCGACGGTCACGATCAGCTCGTCGCCGGCGTTGTGGCCGAGCGTGTCGTTGACGCTCTTGAAGTCGTCGAGGTCGAGGACGAGCAGCGCGCCGCCCGGCCCGTAGCGCTCCACGTGGGCGACGTGGCGGTCGAGCTCCTGCTCGAAGCGGCGGCGGTTGAAGAGGCCGGTGAGCGGATCGTGGTCGACGAGATGCTGGAGGCGCTCCTCGAAGCGCCGGCGGTCGGTGATGTCCTGGATCTGCCCGAGGATGTGGCTCGGGTTGCCGTCGGCGTCGCGCACGAGCGTCGCGTGCACGGAGACCCAGACCGTGTGGCCGTTCGCGTGCAGGTAGCGCTTCTCGGTGCTGTGGATCGGCGAGCGGCCGGCCACGAGATCGGCGCGACCCCGCTCGCCGGCGGCGACGTCGTCCGGGTGCGTGATCGCATCGCACGTGGTCCGGAGGAGCTGCTCCTCGGTGTAGCCGGTGATCTCGCACAGGGCTCGGTTGACGCGCAGGTAGCGGCCCTCGGGCGTCACCATCCCCATCCCGATCGGGGCCTCCTCGAACGCGGTCTTGAAGCGCTCGTCGGCCTCGACCGCCTCGCGCTCGGCCCGCCGGACCGCGCTGATGTCCTGGACGAGCAGCATGCCGCCCTCGATCGCGCCGTCGCCGTCGCGCAGCGGCGCGATCTGGACCCAGAAGTCGCCCGGGTCGGCCGCCATCTCGAACGCCTGCTCATGCCCGCCGAGCGCGGCGCGGTAGCGCGGCGTGAGCATCGCCGCGTGCTGCGGCCACACCTCCGCGAGCGTGCGGCCGACCACGTCTTCGTCGACGGTGGCGAGCTGGCCGGCGGCGAACGTGTAGCGCAGGTCGTGGTCGAACATCACGACGCCCGAGTTCGGCAGGTTGTGCACGAGCGTGCGGTAGCGCGCCTCGCTGGCCGCCAGCGCGCCCTCCATCTTGTTGCGCTCGGTGACGTCGCGGGCGACCGCGTAGATGCGCGCGTCCTCCGGCACGACGCGGGCGGTCCACTCGATCGCGCGCCAGCCGCCCGCGCGCGTGGCCAGGCGCGTGGCGCAGCCGTCGATCCGGCCCGCGAACATCAGCTCCAGCTCACGCGCCGCCCGAGCGCGATCGTCGGGGTGCACGAAGTCGATCAGCGGTCGCGAGCGCAGCTCGTCCGCGGTCCAGCCGAGCACCGCCGTCCACGCCTCGTTCACGCGCTCGAGCCGGCCGTCGGCGCCGGCGGTGCACAGCATGTCGGGCGCGAGGTCGAAGAAGCGGCCGGTCTCCTGCTGCAGGCGGCGGATGACCGTCTCGTCGCGGACCGTGCCGATCAGCCCGACGATCCGGCCCCTGCCGTCGCGGAACGGGGCCTTGATCACCGACAGCGTGCGCTCGGACCCGCTCACCGTCACGGTGCGCCAGTAGCGGCGCGTCTCACCGGTCGCGAGGACCGCCGCGTCGCGGGCGCGCCGCGCCGCGCTCGCCTCGTCGCCGAAGAGCTCCTCGTCGGTACGCCCGACCACGCTGTCGCGGTCGAGCCCGAGCAGGCGGGCGGCGGTCTCGTTGGCGAGGAGGTAGCGGCCCTCGAGGTCCTTGACGAACACGCCGTCGGCCGACCCTTCGACGATCGTCTCCAGCAGGCGGGCGTCGTCGCGGCGCCCGCGGGCGGCGCGCCAGGCGACGACGGCAGCGGCGGCGAACAGCGCCCACAGCACCACGCCGCCGGGGTGGTGCAGGACGGCGAGCTGGATGCAGAACGCGACGATCAGCACGGCGATGCCCAGCGCCGGGACGCCCGGGCGGCGGGCCGGCGGGCCGGAGCGCACCTCGGCGGCGACCTCGCGGACGAGCCGCTCGACCTCGCGGCGCTCGCCGGTGCGCTGCCGCTCGACCGCCGTGCGGACGACGCGCGGGAGCGCGGCGGGATCGTCGCGCGTCACGAGGTCCTGCGCGCCGGCGCGGATCACGCGCGTCGCGTCGTCGGCCCGGCCGGCGAGCGCGATGATCGGGACCTGGGCGGCGACCAGGCGGTCGATGCCCGCGGTGCCGGGGGCCTCGGGCAGGTCGAGGTCCAGCAGCAGGCAGTCGGCGTCCGCAAGCGCCAGCTCGCGCCGCGCCTGGTCGATCCGCACGGCCCGCACGAGCTCGTGGTCGGCAAGCACCGCGCGCACGCGATCGGCGCACTCCGCGGAGTGCGTGACGAGGATGAGGCGCAGGGGTCGATGCGTGGAGGCCACGGTTAACCCGGGTCATCGGCCGGTCAGGCAGGTGACTGGAACGCGAATCGCTAGCCTGCCGCTCATGCTGGCCAGCGTTGACGGCGCGATCGGGCCCGCCGAGCAGGCGGTCATCCCGGTCACCGACGAGGGGCTCACCCGCGGCGACGGGGCATTCGAGGTCATCCGGCTGTACGGCGGGCGGCCGTTCGCGCTCGAGGAGCACATGGTGCGGCTGGCCAACACGTGCGCCGGCCTGCGGCTGGATTACGACGACGATGCGGTCCGGTCGGACGCCGTCGCGCTGCTGGACGCCGCCGGGCCGGTCGACGCCCTGCTGCGCGTCGTGCTGACCCGCGGCGGGCGGCGGATCATGACCGTCGAGCCGCTGCCGGTGCCGCCGCCCGTGGCCCGCGTGGCGACGGTGAACTACTCGCCGACGCGCGTCCTGGACGGCCTGAAGACACTCTCGTACGCGGCGAACATGCTCGCGGGGCGGCTCGCGCGCGAGCGCGGCTTCGACGAGGCGCTGTTCGTCACGCCGCACGGGCGCGTCCTGGAGGGGCCGACGTGGTCGCTGTTCTGGGTCGCCGGCGGCCGGCTGCTGACGCCGCCGCTGGAGGACCGGATCCTCGCCTCGATCACGCGCGCGTACGTGGTCCAGGAGTGCGACGCCGAGGAGCGGCCGTGCACGCTCGACGATCTCGCGGGCGCGGAGGAGGCGTTCATCGCGTCAACGGTGCGCGTCGTCATGCCGATCGCGGCGGTCGACGACATCACCCTGCCGGCGGCGCCAGGGCCCGTGACCCGGGACGCGCGCGAGCGCATGGACCGGCGGATCGAGCGCGAGCTGGCGAGCTCGGTCTAGGCCCGCCGGCGGACGTTCTGGCCGCCGGTCTGCCAGTCCACGTACCAGAGGACATGGCCGACTCCCGAGAGCACGCCTTGTACCGTGCCGCGGACGCTGTCGAGCAGGATCGACATGTATAGACAGGTTAATACCCCGAAATAGCGTGCGCGTACTCACCGTTGTCGGAAACAGGCCGCAATTTGTGAAGGCGGCCGCGGTGTCGGACCGCCTGCGCACCGGCGCCACGGAGGTGCTCGTCCATACCGGCCAGCACTACGACGACGAGCTCTCGCGCGTGTTCTTCGACGAGCTGGGGCTGCCGCGGCCCGACCACCGGCTCGATCTCGGTGGCGGCACCAACACCGGTCAGACCGCGCGGATGCTGACGGCGCTGGAGCCGCTGATCGCGACCGAGCGCCCTGACGTGCTGCTCGTCTACGGCGACACGAACTCGACGATGGCGGGCGCCCTGGCCGGCGCGCAGGCCGGCGTGCCGGTGGCCCATGTCGAGGCCGGGATGCGCTCGTACGACCGCACGATGCCGGAGGAGCTCAACCGCGTCGTGGCCGACCACGCCGCGTCGCTGCTGCTGTGCTCGTCCCAGCGGGCGGCCGAGACGCTGCGCGGCGAGCGGGTCGTCGGCGACGTGGTCGTGGTGGGCGACGTGATGGTCGACGTCGCGCAGATGGTCGCCCCGCGGGCGCGCGCGCACACGGAGGCGCTCGCGGCGTGCGGCGTGCAGTCGGGCGCGTACGTCGTGGCGACGGCCCACCGCGCCGGGAACGTCGACGACCCGGCGCGGCTCGCGCGCCTCGTCGACGTCCTGCTCGCCGTTCCCGGACCGGTCGTCCTCCCGCTGCATCCGCGCACGCGGGCGCGGCTCGAGGCTGCCGGGCTGCTGGAACGGCTGGCGGCCGGCGTGCGGCTCGTGCCGCCGCTCGGCTACCTCGACTTCACCGCGCTGCTCGTGCATGCGCGCGCGGTGCTGACCGACTCGGGCGGCGTGCAGAAGGAGGCCTATCTCGCCGGGCGGCGCTGCGTGACGCTGCGCGCGAGAACCGAGTGGACGGAGACCGTCGACGCCGGCTGGAACACGCTCGTGGATCTCGATCCGGCGGCCGCGGTGGCGGCGATGGAGGCGCCGCTGCCGGCCGAGCGGCCGCCGCTGTACGGGGACGGACGGGCCGGCGAGCGGGTGGTCGACGCCCTTCGTAGGATGGCCGGATGAGCGCCGGGCCGTACTGCGTCATCGCCGACGACGCGCAGATCCACGTCACCGCGCGGCTCGGCGCCCATGTCGTCGTGCACCCGGGCACGGTGATCGGCGAGGAGTGCGAGGTCCAGGACGGCGCGGTGCTGGGCAAGCCGCCCAAGCTCGCCCGCCACTCGACGGCGCGGCGGGAGCCCGGCGAGCCGCTCGTGATCGAGGCGGGCGCGGTGATCTGCTGCCGCGCGATCGTCCTGGCGGGGGCGTGGATCGGCCCGGGCGCGATCATCGGCGACCAGGCGTTCGTCCGCGAGCGCTCGCGCGTCGGCGCCGGATCGGTCATCGGGCGCGGGACGGCGGTCGACAACGACGTGGTGGTCGGCGAGCGGGTGCGCGTGCAGACCGACGTGTATCTGACCGCCTACTCGGTGGTGGAGGACGACGTGTTCGTCGGCCCCGGCGTCTTCACCACGAACGACTCGACGATGTCCCGCCACGACCGTGACTTCCAGCTGCGGGGAGCGACCCTGCGGCGCGCCTGCCGCGTGGGCGGCGCGGCGGTGCTGACGCCGGGCGTCGAGGTCGGCGAGGAGGCGTTCGTGGCCGCCGGCGCGGTGGTGACGCGCGACGTGCCGCCGCGCGGCGTCGTCATGGGCGTGCCGGGCAGGGTCGTGCGCGAGGTCCCGGAGGCCGATCTGCTCGAGCGCTGGCGCTGATGCCCGATCCGCTCCAGCGTCCGGAGGCGCCCGGCTACACGAGCGCGCCGCCACCCGGCGCGGGCGGGCCGCCGGTCACGCCGTCGTCCGGCGCGCTCACCGGCCGGCACGTGCTCTCGGGCTGGTGGCCGCGCGCGGGCGCCCAGATCATCGACGGGCTGATCGTCGGGGCGGCCGCGCTCGTCCTCATGGTCGCGTTGACCGCGCCGTTCTCGATCGGGTTCTTCGCCGGCGACACGTTCGGCATCCTCGCGCTGATCGTCGGGCTGCTGATCGCGATCGTCTGCGTGTCGATCGCCGCGCTGCTCTATGCGCCGGCGATGATGGCGCGGACGAACGGGCGGACGGTCGGGCGCATGGCGACGGGCATCCGCGTCGTGCGCGCCGACGGCAAGCCGATCGACTTCGGCTTCGCGATGCTGCGCGAGGTCGTCGTCAAGGCGCTGCTGTTCGGGTTCCTCGGCGTGCTCACGGGCGGGCTCGCGAACCTCGCCGACGTCCTCTGGCCGCTGTGGGACGAGGAGAACCGCGCGCTGCACGACTTCGTCGTGAACACGCGGACGATCGTCGTCTGAGCTACGCCGGCGTCGCCGCGCGCGCCGCCGCGCTCGAGCGCCCGGCCTCGGTCCAGATCACCTGGTCGCGGCCCGGGCCTACCCCGACGAGCGCGATCGGTACGCCGACGAACTCGGCCACGTATGCGAGGTAGTCGCGCGCCGCCTGCGGGAGGTCGCGCTCCTCGCGGCACTCGCCGATGTCCTCGTCCCAGCCGGGGAGCTGCTCGTAGTCCCCGCTCGCGTGGTGCATCACGGTCTGGTGGTACGGGTAGGCGTCGAAGCTCGCCTCGTCGGTCCCGTGGTAGCGGGTGCAGACGTTGAGCGTGCCGAGGCCGGTGAGCACGTCGAGCTTGGTGACGACGAGGTGGTCGAGGCCGTTGATCCGAGCGGCGTAGCGCAGCGCCACGAGGTCGAGCCAGCCGACGCGCCGCGCCCGGCCGGTCGTGGTGCCGTACTCGCCGCCGGCCTCGCGCATCGCGTTGCCCAGCTCGTCGTCGAGCTCGGTCGGGAACGGGCCGGCGCCGACGCGGGTGGCGTACGCCTTGGCGACGCCCCACACCTCGTCGATGTCCCTCGGCCCGACGCCGGCGCCCGCGCAGGCCGCGCCCGCCACCACGTTCGAGGACGTCACGAACGGATACGTGCCGTGGTCGATGTCCAGCAGCGTGCCCTGGGCGCCCTCGAAGATCACCGTGCCGTCGCTGTCCAGCACGTCCCAGGTGAGGCGCGCGATGTCCGCGATGTACTGCTCGATCCGGTGCCCGTAGGTGAGGTAGTCCTCGGTCATCGACTGCAGGTCGAGCTCCGGGGACTTCGCGTACGGGCGCAGGCTGAGCCGCTTCGGCTCCATCGCGGCGGCGATCTTCTTCTTGAGGATCTTCTCGTCGAGCAGATCCTGCACGCGGATGCCGAGCCGGGCCGCCTTGTCGGCGTAGCAGGGGCCGATCCCGCGCCGCGTCGTGCCGATCTGCAGCTTGCCGAGCTTCGCCTCGCCGGCGTGGTCGAGGAGCATGTGGTACGGCATGATCAGGTGCGCGTTGGCGCTGATCCGCAGCCCGGAGAGGTCGACGCCCTTGGCCCGCAGGTCGTCGAGCTCGCCGGTCAGCACCTTCGGGTCGATCACGACGCCGTTGCCGATCGCGCACAGCCGGCCCGGATAGAGGATCCCCGACGGGATCAGGTGGAACTTCCACTTCACGCCGTCGTCGCGGACGATCGTGTGGCCCGCGTTGTTGCCGCCCTGGAAGCGGATGACCATGTCCGCGTGCTCGGCGAACAGGTCGGTGATCTTGCCCTTCCCCTCGTCGCCCCACTGGGCGCCCACAACCACGATGCCGGCCATCGTCTCGTCAGTCTAGGGGGCGCCCGTACCGGGACGGCGCGGCGCCCTCCCAGATCGCGTCCTCGTCCGGCGCGATCGCCTCCGGAACTCTCATGTGCTGCGGCAGCCGGTGGTCGTCCCCCCACATCGGCAGCGGCTCGCCGCCGCAGATCTCGTAGATGCGCGACACCGTCCGGTGGCCGATCTGCTCCTCCAGCTCGCGGCGGTCGAGGTTGGTGGTCAACAGGACCGCCTTGCCGTCCTCGTAGCGCGTGTTGACGATCGTGTACAGCTGCTCGAGCACCCACGGCGAGCTCTGCTCGGCGCCGACGTCGTCGATGTGCAGCAGGTCGACCGAGCACAGGCGGTCGATCAGCTCGTTGAGCGAGAACTCGGCATCGTCCTTGTAGGTCTCGCGCAGCAGCGCGAGCAGGCGCGGCAGCGAGTAGATCGCGACCGTCCGGTCGGCCTCCATGGCGGCCTTCGAGATCAGCATCGCGAGCGTGGTCTTGCCGGTCCCGACACCGCCGACGAACCAGATCCCGCGGCCGTTGTCGAGGTTCTCGCCGATGTTGCGGACGTATCGCTCGACCTCGCGCGTCAGCGCGCGGTTCATCGACGCGACGGGCTCGCGGTCGAACGACACGCCCTGGAACCGCTTGGGCAGCCGTCCGGCCACCGCCGCCGCCCGCTTGCGCGCCATGCGCTGCGGCCGGCAGCTGCACGGACGCGCCCGGCGGTCACCGTCCTCGTACAGGAAGCCGGAGCCGTCGCAGCGGTTGTCGGGGCACGCGCTCAATAGCCGTCATCCCCGGCGTACGACATGAACCGCGGGAACTCCTTCTGGAACGCGAGCTCGACGGTCCCGAGCCCGCCGTTGCGGTGCTTGGCGATGATCAGGTCCGCGATCCCCTCGCGCTCTGACTCGTGGTCGTAGTACTCGTCGCGATAGATGAACATCACGAGGTCGGCATCCTGCTCGATCGACCCGCTCTCACGCAGGTCCGACAGGACGGGGCGCTTGTCGGTCCGCTGCTCGACGCCGCGGTTGAGCTGCGAGAGCGCGATCACCGGGACCTGCAGCTCGCGGGCGAGCGTCTTCAGCCCGCGCGAGATCTGGCCGATCTGCTCGACGCGGTTGTCGACCGCTCCGCTCGCGCGCATCAGCTGCAGGTAGTCGATGAGGATCAGGCCGAGGCCGTCGGCGTTCTGCTGCGCGAGCCGGCGCGCCTTCGCGCGCACGTCGAGCACCGACAGGTCCGACGAGTCGTCGATGAACAGCGGCGACTCCGCCAGCCGGTTCGACGCCTGCAGGATCTTCGGCCAGCGCGACGCCGGCACCTTGCCCTTGCGCAGGTCGTCGCCCTTGATCGACGCCTGCGACGCGACGAACCGCTGCGCGAGCTCGGACTCCGACATCTCGAGCGAGAACAGCGCCACGGCCTTGCGCGACTCCAGCGCCGCGTTCTCGGCGAAGTTCGCCATCAACGCGCTGTTGTGAACGACGATGTCGTCGGCGACGAAGTTGTGGTCGCCCGGGACGGTCAGGTCGTAGGTCTCCATCTCGCCAGCGGGTTCGACGTGGGCGACCTCGTCCCACCAAAGGTCAGAGGCTGCGAGATGCTGCAACTCCTGACTGCCCGTTGCTGTGGCGAGCGTGCTCAGCTGCGCCCGTGACACGCCACGGGTACCCACGTGCCAGTTGTGCGTCCGGGGATGACCGGCCGCGGCGCTGACATCGGCCCAGGACCGCGTTCCCTTCGCGGCGAGGACGCGGTTGGAGATCTCGATCGGCAGCGTGTCGACGTACACCTTGCGCCGCCGGGCGGCCGCCGAGAGGAACCGGGCGATCTGCTCGTCGGATAGTCCGAAGATGGCATCGGGCACGAACTTGTCCGACGATCGACGACCCCAGAGACCGTGCCGTCGGCACAGCTCGGTGAGAGGGTTCGGGCCGGAGCCGCGGCCGCCCGAGATGCACGCTGTGCCCCGGTGTGCCTGCGACACGCGCAGCCCGAGTGCGGCGGCAGCGTGCTCCACCTCCGGCAGGACCTCGGAGCCGTCGCCGAAGCAGAACCGCGGTGTCCGTTGCACCAGGTTGCCGTCGGCGATCAGCGCAGCGAGCAGCACGATCTCCGCGTCCGGCATCGTGGCGGCCGTCTCTGCACGTGGCAGGCGACGGGGCACGCCGATTCGCGTGCCAGGCCCGATCTCGCGTAGCTCGCGCCATCCGTCGAGCGTGAGAAGCGGGTGGGTCGCCGTGGCCGTCACGGTCCGGCCAAGGCGCGTCGTCAGCCGGAACACCGGCTGTACGCCGCTGCGGAGCCCGGCGCTGACGCGTGCGGTGTGAAGCTTGAGGTCAGGCCCGACGGCGGCCACGACGCCCTCCTCGCCCGCCTCGATGGCGGCGACGAGCTCGTCGATGCGGCGGCGGGCACCGGTGCGCGGGTCGTACACCAACGAGGAGCCGGCCAGGCACTTGCCCATGCTCGGTCTCGCCGCCAGGATGATCAGGTTGCCGGGCTGGAAACCGCCGGTGATGATGTCGAGGTCCTCGAAGCCCGAGGCCGTGCCGGTGATCGCCTTGCCCTCGCGGGAGAGGCGTTCGAGCTTGTCGAGCTCGGACAGCAGCAGGTCGTGGATCGGGCGGAAGTCCTTGCGGCTGTCCTCGTGGGCGACCTCGAGGATCGCGCGCTCGGCCATGTCGACGAGCTCGCGCGGGAGCGCCTCGTGGCTGTGGACGTGCGCCTGGATCTCGTACGACGCGCGCAGGAGCCGCCGGAGCATCGCGTTGTCGCGCACGATGCGCGCGTACTGGCGGACGTTGCCGACCGCGGGGACCGAGCCGGCGAGCAGGTCGATCGCCGCGCGGCCGCCGACGTCGTCGAGGTCGCCGGCCTGCTTGAGGTGCTCGACGAGCGTCAGCGCATCGACGGGCTCGCCGAGCGTGTGCAGGTCGAGCATCGCCTGGTAGATGCGCCCGTGACTCTCGCGGTAGAAGTCGTCCGGGTGCAGGCGCTCGTCGATGATCAGCGCGGGCAGCGCCGTGTCCGACAGCAGCACGGCACCCAGGACCGACTGCTCGGCCTCGAGGTTCTGCGGCGGGGCGACCGGTCCGTTGTGGCCGCCGGGGGGCGGGCCGTCGTACGGCGAGCCGTGACCGTTGGTGCGATCGGGGGCGCTCATCGGCCGGTCGAGTCTAGGTCGGCCGCCGGTCGATCAGACCCCGTCAGACCGCCCGTTCCTGCTTACTCCGCAGAATTGTCACGGAGTTGTTTCTGGGCCGACACGAAGCGCGCGTCGGCCGTGACAGATCGCGTGCTCGGCGCGGCTACTTGTCTTCGACGACCATCGTCTTGACGGTCGCGATGACGCCGGTGCTGACCTCGACCTCGACCATGCGGGTGCCGACGGTCTTGATCGGCTCCCCGAGACGGATGTCGTGGCGGTCGATCGTGATGCCGCGGGCTTCCTTGATCGCGTCGGCGATGTCCTGCGCGGTCACGGAGCCGAACAGCCGGCCGTCCTCGCCCGCCTGGTGCGGGATCGTGAGCACGGTCTTGTTGAGCAGCTCCGCGCTCTCCTGCGCCTTGGTCTGCGCATCGGCGACGGCACGCTCGGCGGCCTCCTTGCGGCGCCGGGCCGCTTCGATCGAGCCCTTGGTCGCGGGCTCGGCCAGCTTGCGCGGGATCAGGAAGTTGCGCAGGTAGCCCTTGGAGACGTCGATGACCTCGCCGCGCTCGCCGAGCTGCTCCACGTCCTGGAGAAGAATCGCCTGGGGCATGGCTGCCGGCTACCGCTCGCGGTCGCGGTCGCGGTCACGATCGCCGCGCGGACCGCGCTCGTCGCGCGACTCGCGCGTGTCGCCGACGTACGGCAGCAGCGCCAGCTCGCGCGCGCGCTTGACGGCCGTCGCGATCTGGTTCTGATGGCGCCGGCAGGCGCCGGTGATGCGCCGCGAGCGGATCTTGCCCCGGTCCGAGATGAACTTGCGGAGGGACGTGATGTCCTTGTAGTCGACGAACTCGACCTTGTCGCGGCAGTACTGGCAGGACTTGCGGCGCCCGCCGCCGGGACCGCCCTTGCGATCACGCCGGCGCGTCGGCCGGCTGCGCTGCTTTGCCACGTTCGAAAACCTCTCTTGGCTACGCGAAGTCTGGATCGGGCGCCGCGCGCACGGGCAGCGGCGACCGCCGGACAGGGTAGCGGAATGCGGGCGGCGCCCCCGCGCAGGAGGCGCCGCAGCGAGGGGCTAGAACGGAATGTCGTCGTCGCCCGCGGCGGAGCTGCCGCCGCCGGAGGGCGCGCCGGCGGGCTCGAAGTCCCGCGTGTCGGCCGGCACGTCGGACCGCGCGGTGAAGCCGTTGCCGCCGCCGCCGGCCATGCCTTCCTCGCGGCTGCCGAGGAACTGCACCGAGTCGGCGACGATCTCGACGGCCTGGCGGTTGTTGCCCTCCTTGTCCTGCCACTCGCGCCACTCGAGGCGGCCGTCGATCGCCACCGGGCGACCCTTGGCGAGGAACCGGGCGCAGTTCTCGCCCTGCGCGCCCCAGACCGTGACGTCGAAGTAGTTGGGCTTGTCCTCCCACTCGCCGGACGCACCCTTGCGCCGGGTGTTGCAGGCGACGCGCAGCGAGCACACCGAGGTGCCGCTTCCGGTGGAGCGCAGCTCGGGGTCTCGGGTGAGGTTGCCGGTGATGATGACCCGGTTGATGTTGGTGGCGGCCACTAGGGGCTCCTTTCACGACTCTCTGAAGCTCGGTGGCCGAGTCTAGGGGTGGGTTCGGAGCGAACCCGCGAAGCGCGCGCAGATTGGGACGAAAAGTTGACGAAGCCGGAACGAAGTCCGGCAGTGTCTACTCAGTATCGTCGTCGATCTCGGGAGTCGGCGCGACCGCGGCCATGGCGGCGGGGCGCAGATCCGGAGGCGCGGGCGTGCCCGGGCGGAGCTTGATGATCCGGAAGCGCAGGATGCCGTCCGTGATCTTCAGATTGTGGTCCAGCTGCTCGAGCAGCGAGGACGGGCCGCGGAACTGGAGCAGGTGGTAGTCGGCCTCGCTGTGCTTGCGCACCTCGTAGACCGTGTGCCGGTTGCCCCAGTCGTGCCGCCCGACGATCTCGCCGGCGCGATCGATGGCGTCCTCGACGTTGGCGAGGATGGTGTCGCGCCGCTCCTGCTCGATCGTCGTGTCGAGGAGCAGGACCAGGTCGTAGACGGGTGCTTCTGTGGCCATGCGGCGGCGCATGGTAGCAGTGCGGGGCGAGCCGGCCGCCCCCTCACCTACCCCTTTCA
>DASSUW010000060.1:0-5265 GCA_035706585.1 Solirubrobacteraceae bacterium
ATTCCGCCAGATATGCTGCGGCGATGCCGCCCCACCACGTGGCCGTGCTGGCGCTCGATCGCGTCGTCGCGTTCGATCTCGCGATTCCGGCCCAGATCTTCGGCCACCAGGACGAGCGCGATCGCTACCGGCTGACGATCTGCGGCGAGCAGCCCGGGCCCGTCCGCACGTCGACCGGCTTCGCGATCGTCGCCGACCACGGCCTCGAGGCGCTGCGCGAGGCGGACACGGTCGTCGTGCCCGGCATCGAGGACGACGGGATCCCGCCGCAGGCCGCCACGCTGGAAGCGCTCCGGCGTGCCGAGCGGCGCGGAGCGCGGCTGATCTCGATCTGCACCGGCGCGTTCGTGCTCGCCGCCGCCGGGATCCTCGACGGCCGGCGCGCGACCACTCACTGGCGCCACGCTGCCGACCTCCAGCGCCGCTTCCCGGACGTCGAGGTCGACGCCCGGGTCCTCTACGTCGACGACGACCGCATCCTCACGTCAGCCGGCGTCGCGTCGGGGATCGACCTCTGCCTGCACGTCGTCGCCCGCGACCACGGCGCCGCGGCGGCGAACGCGATCGCGCGCCGGATGGTCGTCGCCCCGCACCGCGGCGGCGGTCAGGCCCAGTTCGTCGAGCGCGCGGTGCCCGAACGCAGCGACGCCGGCCTCGGCGCGACGAGGACCTGGATGCTCGAGCGGCTCGAGCAGCCGCTCACCGTCGCCGCGATGGCCCGCCACGCGGTGCGCAGCGAGCGCTCGTTCATGCGCCACTTCCGCGCCGAGACCGGCAGCACGCCGCTGCGCTGGCTCCACGAGCAGCGGATCCTGCACGCGCGACGACTGCTCGAGGAGACCGACATGCCGATCGAGGACGTCGCGGCCGGCAGCGGCTTCGGCACCGCGACGACGCTGCGCGAGCACTTCCGCCGCGCCACGCACACGACGCCGACGGCCTACCGGCGCGCGTTCCGGGCGCCGGCCTGACGGGCGGGTGGTGCCGCTCGCTCGGCGCCGGCCTGACGGGCGGGTGGCGCGGCGCGCTCAGGCCGCGTCGGGCCGGCGTGCGGTGACCTCGATCTCGATCCGGATGCGGGGATCGAGCAGGTCGCACAACAGCATCGTCGCGGCCGGCCGCGCCTCGCCGAACGCGCGCCGGAGCACCGGCCAGCAGGGCTCGAAGTCGCCGCGGTTCGGCAGCATGTAGCGGACGCGGACGACGTCGGCGAGCGTGCAGCCCGCCTCGGCGAGCGCCTCCTCGACGTTCGCGATCGCCCGCTCCGCCTGCTCGACGACGCGGCCGGAGATCGTCATGTGCTCGTAGTCGAATCCGGTCGTGCCGGAGACGTGGACGTAGTCGTCGTCGACGACCGCGCGCGAGTAGCCGATCTGCTCCTCGAAGTCGGAGCCGGAGGAGATGAGGCGGCGGGTCATGCGCCGAACCGTACGACGTCCGCGCCGCCGCAAGTCGCCAGCGCGCGCATGACGTCGTCGTCGGCGATGCCCGCGAGCCGCGGGTGGTCGAGGTCGACGTCGACCGTGCCCGCATCGTCGAGCCCGAGGCTGGCCAGCCCGGCCTCCCGCACGGCGCCCCACAGGTCACCCGCCGCGGCGAGCAGGGCGTGGCGCGTGCGCCGCGCTCGCCGGGCGCCGGTCTCCAGCTCGCGCAGCTCCTCGAACGGATCGACGACGACGTTGCTGTCGCTGCCGATCGCGATCCGCACGCCGGCGTCGCGGTAGGCGAGCGCGGGGAAGTGGCCGTCGCCGAGGTTGCCCTCGGTGGTCGGGCACGTGGCGACGATCGTGTCCGTCTGGGCGAGCAGCGCGATGTCGCGCTCGAACACGTGGATGCCGTGGACGACCGTCGTCCGCGGGCCGAGGAACCCGGTGCGGTCGAGCAGCTCGATCGGCGAGCAGCCGTGCTCGGCGTAGCACTCCTCCAGCTCGCGCGGCTGCTCGGACGCGTGGACGTGGCGGACGAGCCCGTGGGCGTCGGCGTACGCGGCGATCTCGCGCAGCCAGTCCGCCGGGACCGCCCGCACGCTGTGGGCGGCGACACCGACCGCGAGATCGTGCGAGCGGAGCGCGTCCACGCGCGCGAGGAACGCCTCGACCGACGGGTCGCGGAACCGGTCGTGGCCGCCGCGCGCGTAGGCCGCCGGCAGCAGCACGATCCGCAGGCCCGCGGCCGCGGCCGCCGCGGCGACGGCGAGCGCCATCGCGTTCGGCTCGTCGTACGGCGCGCCGTCGCCCTGGTGGTGCACATAGTGGAACTCGCCGACGGCGCCGTAGCCGGCCGCCGCCATCTCCCGGTAGACGCGCTCGGCGACGCTGCGCATGCCGGCGGGATCGAGTCCGCCGGCGAGCTCGTACATGCCCTCGCGCCAGCTCCAGAAGTCGTCATCCGGGCGGCCGATCCGCTCGCCGCGCCCGCGGAGGTCGCGCTGGAACGCATGCGAGTGCACGTTGGGCATCGCCGGGATCGCGAACGGCCTCACGCGAGCTTCTCCACGGCTGCGAGCAGCGCGTTGGCCGCGACCGCGGCGTCCGCGAGCGAGACGTCCTCGTCCGGCGAGTGGCTGATGCCCGTCTCGTTGCGCACGAGCACCATGCCGGCCGGGCGCGCCGCGGCGATGATGCCCGCGTCGTGGCCGGCGTAGCAGACCACCCGCGGCCGCGGCGGCGCCAGCCCGTGCAGCAGCGCCTGCCGCACCTCGTCCGGGAACTCGGTGCCGGTCGACCACGAAGCCGTGCGCAGCGTCAGCTCCACGCCCGCCTCGTCGGCGATCCGCTCAGCCTCGGCGGTCACGGCCGCGCGCCATGACGCGACGGTCTCGGGCTCCGGCGACCGCGCGTCGAGCCACATCCGCGCACGCGACGGGACGGTCGTCGGCGCGTTCGGCTCGATCTCGAGCCGGCCGGTCGTGAACACCATCCCCAGGCGCTGGGCGGCCTCGCCGTCCGCGCGGACGATCAGCTGGGCGGCGGCGGCCAGCGCGTCATGGCGCTGCTCGCGCGGGGTCGTGCCCGCGTGGTCGGCGCGGCCGGCGAACTCGACCTGCAGGCGCAGCCGCGCCGCGAGCCGCATCACGACGCCGGCCGGCGAGCGGTCGGCCGCGATGTCGCGCGTCTGGTCGATGTGCAGCTCGAGGAAGCCGCGCAGCTTCTCCAGCCACCGCGGCGCGTCGCCGAGCCCGGCCGGATCGACGCCCGCGCCGGCCATCGCGTCCGCGAGCGTGACGCCGTGATCGTCGACGCGGTCGAGCACGTCGTCGATGTCGAGCCGCCCGACCAGCGCGCGCGAGCCGAACACCGGCGTGTTGAACCGCGCGCCCTCCTCGTCGGCGAACGAGATCACCGCGATCGGCGCGTGCTCGGCGACCGCGAACGCCGCTGCCACGCCGAGCGCGCCGTCGAAGCGCCCGCCCGCGCGCACGCTGTCCAGATGCGAGCCGGCCGCCCACCACGGTCCCTCCGTGTCCGGGACCGCCCACAGGTTCCCGGCGGGATCGCGTTCCAGCGTGCGGCCGATCGCCGCCGCGCGGCGCGCGAACCAGGCGGCCGCCTCCTCGTCCTCGCGCGTCCACGCGAGCCGCGTCGTGCCGCCGTCCTCGCCGAGCCCGATCGGGATCAGGTCGGACAGCAGCTCCTCGAGCTTGGCGGCATCGATCACGCCGCGATCACCTCCCTGACCGGGTTGTGGCCGAAGCGGTAGGCGACGTGCTCGATCGGCGCGTCGAGCACGAGCAGGTCGGCGCGCTTGCCGACCGCGATCGCGCCGCGGTCGTCGTAGCCCAGCACCCACGCGGCATTGAGCGTGCAGGCGGCGAGCGCCTCCACGGCCGTCCACCCGTAGCGCCGGACCGCGAGCCCGATCACGAGCGGGATCGAGGCGACCGGCGACGTGCCGGGATTGCAGTCGGTCGCCAGCACGCAGATCGCGCCCGCATCGGCCAGCGCGCGGCCCGGCGCGGTCGCCTCGGCGCCCAGGAACTCGGCGCCCGGCAGCAGCACCGCGGCGCACTCGGCGCGCGCCAGCGGCGCCAGGTCATCGGGATGCAGGCAGGCGAGATGGTCGACCGACCGCGCGCCGGCGGCCAGCGCCACCGGCACCGACCGGTTGGCGTTGAACTGCTCCACGTGCGCGCGCAGCGGCACGCCCTCCCGCCGCGCGATCGCGCCGAGCCGCTCGAGGTCCTCGTTGCGGAAGGCGACCGACTCGACGTAGATGTCGAGCGCGTCCACGTCCGCCGCGGCGGCCAGCGCGTCGACCTCGTCCATCCAGCTCGCGGCGTCATAGCCGGGTGGAACCGCGTGCGCGAACAGGCCGGTCGTGCGGTCGCACACCGCGCGGCCGAGGCGCACCGCGCGCAGCTCGCCGGCGCGGCTGAGGCCGTAGCCGCTCTTGCCCTCGACGGTCGTGGTGCCGTGCGCGAGCATCTCCGCGCGCACCGCGCGCGCCTGGGCGACCAGCTCGTCGTCGCTCGCCTCCGCGAACGCGCGCGCGGACGACGCGATGCCGCCGCCGCGCCGCGAGATCTCCTCGTACGGGACGCCGGTGACCTTCTCCTCGTACTCGCCGGCACGCCAGCCGGCGAACGGCAGATGCGTATGGCAGTCGACGAAGCCGGGCACGATCGCGCCGCCCGCCGCGTCGATGATCCG
This sequence comes from Solirubrobacteraceae bacterium, assembly GCA_035706585.1. Classification (GTDB taxonomy): domain Bacteria; phylum Actinomycetota; class Thermoleophilia; order Solirubrobacterales; family Solirubrobacteraceae; genus DASSUW01. Next base: position 4,650 of record DASSUW010000060.1, read on the forward strand.
GTCGGCTCCGGGGTCGTCGTCGAGCGCGACGATCACGCCGTCCTCGACGGTCACCGAGCCGGGCCTCAACCGCATCTCGCTCGCGCGGCGAACGTAGGGAGGGCCGTCTTCCGGCGGCAGGAGGACCTGTGCGGCGCCGCGCAGGGAGATCCTCATCGCATCGGGATCCGCACCCCGAGTCGCTCCGCGGCGCTGAGCGCTTCGTCGTAGCCGGCGTCGGCGTGGCGCAGGATCCCCATGCCGGGATCGGCGAGCAGCGTGCGACGGATCCGCTCGCCGCCCTCCGGCGTGCCGTCGGCGACGATCACCTGGCCGGCGTGCAGCGATTTGCCCATCCCGACGCCGCCGCCGTGGTGGAACGACACCCAGCTGGCGCCGGTCGCGGTGTTGACCAGCGCGTTGAGGATCGGCCAGTCGGCCACTGCGTCGCTGCCGTCGCGCATCGCCTCGGTCTCGCGCTCCGGCGAGGCGACCGACCCGGCGTCGAGATGGTCGCGCCCGATCACGATCGGGCCCTTCACCGCGCCGGAGGCCACGAGCTCGTTGAAGCGCAGCCCGGCGAGGTGGCGCTCGCCGTAGCCGAGCCAGCAGATCCGCGCCGGCAGGCCCTGGAACT
>DASSUW010000061.1:0-2093 GCA_035706585.1 Solirubrobacteraceae bacterium
AACCACCATCCCGTCTCTTCCGGATGCGCCGAGAGGCGCGCGTGGATGAACTCGTGCGTGTCGTCGGTGAGCGGCGGCGGCCAGTCGCCGGCGAGGGCGGCGGAGAGCTGCGCCGCGAAGGCGTCGGGCCCCTCGAGCTGCGCGCGCGCGAGCTCTGGGGTGACGGCGACGAGCCGGAGCCGGGCGGTACGCAGAAGGGGGCGCTGCATCCCGGGAGGAGTGGAGTCACCGTGCGGGTGCACTAAGATGCAGCGAGCGGCGCGCGATCGTGAGATGCGCGCCGGCCATCGGAGCCGTCCTTCATGTCTTCACGCACGATTCACGTCGACCCGACGCACCCCGATCCCGCGGCCATCGCCGAAGCGGCCGAGCTGCTCCGCGGCGGAGGGCTCGTCGCCTTTCCGACGGAAACGGTCTACGGGCTCGGCGCGAACGCCCTCGACGACGCTGCGGTCCGGCGCATCTTCGCCGCGAAGGGACGCCCGAGCTTCAACCCGCTCATCGTGCACGTCGCCGGCGTCGACGAGGTGAGGCCCGTCGCGCGCGAGTGGCCCGACCTCGCCGACGCGCTCGCCCGCGCGTTCTGGCCTGGGCCGCTCACGATCGTCGTGCCGAAGCAACCCGTCGTGCCGGCGCTCGTCACCGCGGGGCTCGACAGCGTCGCCGTCCGCGCACCCGCGCACCCTGTCGCGAGGGCGCTGCTCCGTGCGGCGGCCCTTCCCGTCGCGGCGCCGAGCGCGAATCGCTTCACGCGTCTCTCGCCGACGACGGCGGCCCACGTCAGCCGCTCCCTGGGAAACGCCGTGGACCTGGTCCTCGATGGTGGGCCGGCGCACGTCGGCATCGAGTCGACGGTCGTCGACGTGACGGGAGGACGGGTCGTGCTGCTCCGCCCCGGCGTCATCACCGCCGATGCGATCGCGCAGGTCGCCGGACCGGTGACATCGCGCGCCGACCTGCCGAAGGGCGACGCTCCTCGGCCTTCGCCGGGGATGGTCGATCGGCACTACGCCCCGGTCGCGACGCTCCGGCTGTTCGATCCCGCAGACCCTTCGGACATCGCCGGTGCGCGGGCCGCGGCGGCGGCGATCGCCGCCGGGGGACGACCCACGGGCGCGCTCACGCGGACGCTCCCATCCCTCGCGGTCACGCACCTCGTGCGGATGCCCGAGGACCCCGACGGATACGCCCGCGCGCTCTACGCCTCGCTCCACGAGCTCGACGACCGGGGCTGCGCCCTCGTGCTCGTCGAGCGGGTGCCGGAGACGAACGCCTGGGCGGGGGTCCGGGACCGGCTGGGTCGGGCCGCTACCCCGGCGTAGCCGGCGCTGCCCGCGCTCAAGTCTCGGCGCTGGCGTGACGAGACTTGGGGATGGAGGTGTGCCCATGCCCGGGCATACCCGCAGAACACCAGTCCATGCCGAATCGGGGCTCGCCGCAGCACACGCGTCAGCACACGTCCAATCGCCTCCGTGGGTGGCGGCGCTTGGTCGTGCTCGGCGCGCTCGTGCTCGCCGCCCCGGCGGCCAACGCGCAGCGCGCGCAGCGGCCGACGTTCACGCTCGGCTCCCCGGCGAGCGCCGTCCGTCTCGCACAGGGCACGCCGGACCTGATCGAGCGCTATACGTCGCTGGGCGTCGAGATCTGGAGCTACGGTCGAACGACCGTGCGCCTGTCCGCCGACTCGGGGCGCGTGATCGGCTGGGACAATCGCGCCGGCGGGCTTCGCATCGCCGCGCCGGTGCTGCCCAACGACTCCACCGGCTCGACGTTCGACATTGGCAGCGACCGCGGCGACGTCGCGCGCCTCCAGGGAGCGCCGACGGTCGTGCGGCGCGATGCGGCGCTCGGCGCCGAGTACTGGATGTACGGCCGCAGCGTCGTCCGCTTCGGCCTTGGCGACATGGTCGTCACCGGATGGTGGAACGCCGGCAACCTTCGCGTGCTTCCCGCGGCGGATTCGACCGCGCGCGCCGCGTGGCTGGCGTCGTCGCCGGCGGCGCGGCGTGCCGGGGGTGAGCGCTGGGGGCGCCGTGCGGGAGCGGGCGGCCGGAGCGCCCCCGCGCCATCAGCGCCGGCGACCCTGGACGCGA
>DASSUW010000062.1:0-7235 GCA_035706585.1 Solirubrobacteraceae bacterium
GCCAGCCGCCACGGCTCCGCGACGCCGAGCGCCTCGAGCCGGTCGGCGAGCGCGTCCTCGGCGTCGGCGGCGTCGAGCGCGTCCAGCGGCGTGCGCGATGCGGCGCCGGCGAGCGCCTCGCGCTGGAGCGCGACCAGCGTCTCGGCGTCGCTGCGCTCGACGCCGGACTCGACGAAGCGGCCGATCGTCGAGCCGACGACGTCGATCGCCTCCGCGAGCTGCGCCGCCGCACGCTGGGCGGCCGCCGCCGGGTTGTTGAGCTCGTGCGCCAGCCCGGCCGCCATCGTGCCGAGCGCGGCGAGCCGCTCGCGGTTCTGCTCGACCGCTGCGACCCGCGTCATCACCGGCGCGACCTGGCGCATGACGCGCTGGTGCACCGACGCCTGCTCGCGCGCGAGGCGGCGGAAGTCGTCGCCGGGGATCCACGCGATGCGGCACGGCGTCTCCGCGACCATGCGCACGCCGATCGCGGTCTGCGTCAGCACCGCGATCGCGCCCGACCAGGTCGGCGCCCGCTGGCGGCCGACCGGCTCGGTACGGCCGCCGTCGACCAGCATCGCCTGCGCGTTGCCCTCGAGCAGCAGCATGACGGCGCTCGGCTGCTCGTTCTCCCGGATCAGCTCGTCGCCCGGCGCGGCGGCCTGCGGCTGTGCCGCGACCGTCCACGCCGCCAGCTCGTCGTCGGTGAGGTCGTCGAACAGGTCGACGGGGCGCAGGTCGGCGACGGTGAACGCGCTCATTGGTCGGACAGGTACTGGTGGACGAGCGAGACCGCCATCGAGCCCTCGCCGACGGCGCTGGCGACGCGCTTGATCGACCGCGCGCGCACGTCGCCGGCCACGAACACGCCGGGGACCGTCGTCTCCAGGAGATAGGGATCGCGCGCCAGGCCCCAGCCCGCGACCTTGGCGTCCGGTCCCGCGAGGATGAACCCGCGCTCGTCGCGCGCGACGACGCCGTCGAGCCAGTCGGTCCGCGGCGCCGCGCCGATGAACACGAAGCAGGCGTCGGCGTCGAGCACGTCCTCGCTGCCGTCGCCGTCGCGCACGCGCAGCCGCGCCAGGTGGCCGTCGTCGCCCTCGGCGGCGACCGCCACGCTGCCCTCGCGCACCTCGATCCGGTCGAGCCCCGCGATCTGCTCGATCAGGTAGTGCGACATCGACTTGCGCAGCGCGGACCGCACGAGCATCGTGACGCGGCCGGCGTAGCCGGAGAAGTACACGGCGGCCTGCCCAGCCGAGTTCGCGCCGCCGATGATCACGACGTGCTGGTCGGCGCACGAGCGCGCCTCGGTCATCGCTGCGCCGTAGTAGATGCCGGCGCCGGTGAGCTCGGCGAACCCCGGCGTGTCGAGCTGCCGGTACGCGACGCCGGACGCGACGAGCACGCAGTGCGCGCTCAGCGCGCCGCCGCCGCTCAGCGCGACGGTCCGGCCGGTGCCCTCGACGTGCAGCGCGACCGCGTCCTGCACGCTCAGCAGCTCGGCGCCGAGCCGGCGGGCCTGGTCGGTCGCGCGGCGGGCGAGGTCGGAGCCGCTGAGCCCGGCCGGGAAGCCGAGGTAGTTCTCGATCCGGCTCGACTGGCCGGCCTGGCCGCCGGGCGCCTCCCGCTCGACCATCACGGTCCGCAGGCCCTCGGAGGCGCCGTAGACCGCGGCGGCCAGTCCGGCCGGGCCGCCGCCGACGATCACGAGGTCGTAGTGGTCGGCCGCCGGGCGGCCGGCGACGCCGAGCCGCTCGGCGATCTCCAGCACGGTCGGGCGCTCGAGCACGGTCCCGTCCTCGAGCAGGGCGACCGGCAGCCGGTCGGCGCTGACTCCGGCGACCTGCAGCAGCTCGCGCGCCTCGCCGTCGCGCTCGATGTCCAGCCAACGTCCGGGCACGCGGTTGCGGGCGAGGAAGTCGCGCAGGTCGTGCGAATCGCGCGAGAAGCGATGGCCGATCACGCGCACGCCGCCGGCCTCGAGCGCCGCGCCGGACTCCCACGTGGTGAGCAGGTCCTCGACGACCGGGAACAGCTGCTCCTCGGGCGGGTCCCACGGCTTGAGCAGGTAGTAGTCGAGCGCGACGTCGTTGATCGCGGCGATCGCGGCCTCGGTGTCGGCATAGGCGGTGAGCAGCACGCGCTTGGCGTCGGGCACCAGCGTGCGCGCCTGCACGAGGTACTCGGTCCCGGGCATGCCGGGCATCCGCTGGTCGGCGATCAGCAGCGCCACCTGGTCGCCGCGGCGGCGCACCTCGGCGAGCAGCTCGAGCGCCTCGGCGCCGGAGGTGGCGCGCAGGATCCGATACCGCTCGCCGAATCCGCGCCGCAGGTCGCGCGCGACGGCGGCCAGGACGGCCGGCTCGTCGTCCACCGCCACGATCGCCGGCCGCCGTTCGCTCGCCATGGGCAAGAGCCTACGGGGCCCTGCTCATGTCCCCCTGGATCTCGCTGGCGCTGAGCGCGCGGTCGTAGACGCGCACGTCGTCGATCAGGCCGGCGAACCACTCCGACCACAGGCCGTTGCCGCCGATCTTCAGCGGCCCGGTCGAGATCGCCATCGCGCCGGTGAGCGCGGTCGCCGCCACCTGGGTGCCGTTGACGTACAGCCGCAGGCCGGCGCCGTCGTAGGTGGTGGCGAGATGGGTCCACGTGTTCACGGGCAGCGCCGCCGCCGCCCGGGCGTTGCGCTCGCCGCCGACATGGGCCTGGCCGGTCGGCCGCCCGTTGTCGGTCGACGCGTAGAGCGCGTACGTCATGTGGGTCGGCTGCTCCTTGAACAGCACGGTGCGCCAGCTCCCGAGCGCCGTCGGCCGCACCCACGCCTCCAGCGTCATGCCCGTCGTCAGGTCGAGGTCGCCGGCATCGTCGATGCGGACCGAGTCGTTGACCCCGTCGAACGACAGCGCCGCGCCGGTCCTGCCGGCGGTCGACCACGACGGCCCTATCAGCGTGCCGGTGTGCCCGTTGCCGGTCACGTCCGCCAGCGCCGTCCCGCTGCCGACGTTGAAGTCGTACGCCGCCACCGGGGTGCCGGCGGGCGGCGCCGTGAACGACGCAGTGAGCGTGGTGGCGGTCGCCGGCACCGTGAAGGTGTGCGCCTTCCCGCCGCCGTCCGACCACGACGCGAACGTGTTCCCGGACTGGGGCGACGGCGCGTCGACGGTGTACTTGAAGCCGACGATCTCGCTGACCGTGAACGGCGTCGTGCCCGGGATCCCGTCCAGGCTCACGGTGAGCGCGGACGGCGACGTCGCGAGCGTCAGGCTCACCTTCTGCGGGCGGATCGTCACCGAGCGCGAGGCCTGGATGCCGTCGCTGTCGGTGGCCGTGAGCACGATCTCGTAGCTCGTGTCGCCCTTGAAGCTGTGCCCGGTCGTCGGGATCGTCACGCTGCCCGAGGTGCCGGTGGCACTGTCGAGCACAGGGTGGATGTGGCTGTCGTGGTGGAAGACGATCTTCCAGTTGAGCGCGCTCGGCGGCAGCGCGCCGTCCTCGGAGTCGCTCGCGTCGCCGGAGAAGCCGATCACGTCGCCGGCGCGGAACGTCGAGCCCCCGGTCGGCGTGAGGATGCGCGGCACCGGGGGCGCCCCGGCGGTGATCGCCAGCGGCTCGGACACGGTCTCCAGCGTCCCGTCCGACGTGGTCAGGCGCACCGTGTAAGCGCCGCTCTCGGCGTAGGTGTGCGACGGGTTCGCCTGCGTCGAGGTCGTGCCGTCGCCGAAGTCCCAGCGGTAGGTGAGCGGCCCGCCCTCCGGGTCGGCGGACCCGGCGCTCGAAAAGGTCACGGTCAGCGGCGCCGGCCCGCTGGTCGGCGTGCCGGCGATCACGGCCGTCGGCGGCCGGTCGGCGTTGGTGTTGCGGATCCGGCGCACGGCGCCCGCGTTCTCGTTCTCGAACGGACCGGTGTCGACGTACCAGAGCGACCCGTCCGGGCCTTCGGCCAGCGCGACGATGTCGCCGTACGGGCCGTCGCGGCTGCCGTCGGGCGGCTCGAAGTTGCGCACCGCGGTCACGTTGCCGTCGCCGTCGAGCTCGAGCCGCTTGATCCAGTTCGCCGCGTAGTCGGCGAAGAAGTAGTCGCCCTCGTACTCGCTCGGGAACTGGCTGCCGTGGTAGACGAAGCCGCCGGTGATCGACGCATCGCCGCCGGCGTGCGGGTAGCTGTGGATCGGGTTGGTCATCCCGGCGTTGCCGCACGGGCCCTCGCACGTCGGCCAGCCGAGATTGGCCCCGGCGGCGGCGATGTCCACCTCCTCGGTCGTGCCCTCACCGACGTCGCCGACGATCACGCGGCCGTTCGCCGGGTCGACCGTGAAGCGGAACGGGTTGCGCAGGCCGCGGGCCCAGATCAGGTCGAGATTCGGTCCCGCGCCGTCGTCGAACGGGTTGCCGGGCGGCACCGTCCCGTCCCGCGTCATGCGCAGGATCTTGCCGTTGTAGGAGTCCAGTTCCTGGGCCGCGAGGCTCTGCAGGTGGTCGCCGACCGAGACGTACAGGTAGCCGTCGGGCCCGAAGTGCAGGTCGCCGCCCTGGTGCCAGATCGCCGCCGGGGTGGTGTTCTGCCAGATCACGAGCTCGCTCGACGGCGACGCCGCGTCGCCGAGCGCCGTGAAGCGCGCCACGCGGTTGCGCATCACCGTGCCGCTCGTGTAGTAGGCGTAGACGTAGCCGTTCGTGGCGAACTGCGGGTCGAGCACGAGGCCGAGCAGGCCGCGCTCGTCCTGGGTGTCGACATCCGGGATCTGCAGGAACGGCGTGGGGGAGACCTGTGTGGAACCGGCCGGGACGACCCAGATCGTGCCGTCGCGCTCGGCGATCAGCATCCGGCCGTCGGGGGCGAAGACGAGTTGCGTCGGCTCGTCGAGGCCGATGATGACGCGGTCGTTGACGAACGCCGGCGCCGGCGAGCCGGGCACCGAGACGGCGACGCCCGCGGACGTCGTGCGGTTGCCGGCCGCGTCGCGCGCGACCGCGGTCAGCGTGTGCGGGCCGGCGCCGGCCGTCGTCGTGTCCCAGCTGACCGCGTATGGCGCCGTCGTGTCCTCGTTGCCGAGCGCGGCGCCGTCGAGCTGGAACTGGACGCCGGCGACACCGACGTCGTCGTCCGCGTTCGCGGTGACGTTCACCGTGCCGGTCACGTTTCCGGCCGGCGGGCCGGTGAGCTGCACCGTCGGCGGGGTCGTGTCGCCGGGCGGCGCGCCGATCGGGGTCGCCATGTCGGTCTGGATCTCACCGGCGCTCAGCGCGCGCGAGTAGACCCGCACCTCGTCGATCAGCCCGGCGAACCACTCGGCCCAGACCGAGTTGCCGCCGATGCGCAGGGCGCCGGTGGATGCCGGGATGTTCCCGGTCTGCGCACGGCTCGCCACCTGGGTGCCGTTCACGTACAGGCGCAGCGTCGCGCCGTCGTAGGTCGTCGCCAGGTGCGTCCACGTGTTGGCCGGCACGAGCGCGGTGCCGAGCGCGTTCTGCTCGCCGAGGATGTTGACCTGCCCGGTCGGGCGGTTGGCGCCGTTGTTGGCGTAGAGCGCATAGACCATCCCGCCGCCGGTCTGCTTGAAGATCACGGTGCGTCAGGGGCCGCCGGCCGCGCTCGGGTTCACCCACGCCTCGAGCGTCATGCCGGAGCTCAAGTCGAGCGAGCTCGAGTCCGGGATCGTCACCGCCGCGCCCGAGCCGTTGAACGACAGCGCGGGGCCGAACCGACCGGCCGTGCTCCACGTGGTCCCGGAGGTGCTGCCGTCGTTGCCCGTGCCCGACGAGTCCGTGATCGCGGTCCCCGAGCCCTCGTCGAAACCGTACGCGGCGACCGGTCCGGTGGCGGCGCGGGCTGGCATGGCGGTGGTCAGGCAGACGAACAGGCTCAGCGCGAGCGCAGCCCTGACCGGGCGGAGATGGCGGTCCAACGAGGCCCCTTGTGGAGAGATGGATGTTGATCACCCGGACATTCCCTGCCGGGGCCCCGCCGGTCGTGCACACTGCCATCTCGGTCCCGGTTAGGCAAGGGGAAACTCCCCCTGTACTCTCGCGGCGGGCAGATTTCTAACTCGGGAGGACCCTTGCGACGCGTCATGAAGGCGATCACCGTGGCCACGGCTGGCCTCGCGGCAACGGCGGCGACCGCGGATGCGGCCACGCTGTCCCTCGATTCGGTGCGGGCCTGTTACCTGAGCGGTACCCAGGCGACGATCTCCGGCAGCGGGTTCGCCGCCGGCGCCCCGATCGAGGTGACCGAGGACGGCGAAGCGCGCGGCTCGACGGTGGCGGACACGTCCGGGGCGTTCGCGGCCACGTGGAACTTCGGCGGTCTGAACGCCGCGAAGTCGCACACGATCACCGCGACGGACGGCGCGACCGCCGCATCCGTCACGTACATGGGCACGACGTACCGGGTCGCCACGCGCAAGAGCAAGGGGCGCGCCGGCAGGAAGTACAAGCTGCGCGGCTACGGGTTCCTCTTCGGCCGCAAGGCGTTCATGCACGTGCGCGGGCACGGCGTCCGCAGAGACGTGTTCCTCGCCCGCCCGAAGGCACCGTGCGGCACGTTCACCGTCAAGCAGCGGATCGCCCCCGCCGGCTCCCCGTTCGGGGACTACAAGGTGCAGTTCGACGCCAAGAAGAAGTACTCCAAGAAGACGCCGAACGCGCTGCACTTCACGCTCAACGTCTTCCCGCGGGCCAGCGCGGCGGCGGCCGGCTGGACGCTGGCCCGGTAGCGATGGCGTACGCGAGCCGGCAGGCCCGGCAGGACCTGCTGACCAGCGTCGCCGAGGCGATCGACGAGATCGGGCGCGCGCTGGCCGCACTGGGCGACGCCTACGACCAGCTCGACGAGCGCACCGCCGACCTGCTCGAGGAGCGGCTGTTCCGCCCGCTCCAGAGCGCGTACGGCCGTGCCCAGCGCACCCACGCGGGCTTCGCCGCGCGCCACGACCTCGAGGGCCGCTCGTTCGCGGCGGCGGGGCCGGGCGCGCCGTCGCGCGGGGTACGCGAGTTCGTCGAGACCGCGGCCGAGGCGGTCAGCGAGGCCGACGACATCCTCGCCGACCTCCAGGACTCGATGCTCCCCGTCGAGGTGGGTGACGCCGAGCTGCGCGCCGGGCTGGCCGAGGTCCGCGAGCTGCTCGACCCGCTGCCCGAGCGGGCGCAGGCGTTGCTGCGCGGCTTCGGGCGTTAGCCGGCGCCTCGGCGAACTGGCGGCTGGGTAGGAAGCGAGGAATCCAGCCGCCTGCCGGGTCCGTGGCGCGTTG
>DASSUW010000063.1:0-9942 GCA_035706585.1 Solirubrobacteraceae bacterium
CTGGGGCGAGCGCATGCCCCGCCGCGCCGACGGCACGAGCTCGTTCAACGTCTTCGGGATCAAGGCGGGCGGCGGCTGGTCCGGCGGCCGCGCGACGGCGCGGACGCTCGAGTACGAGGCGGGCGTCCCGGTCGAGCGCACCGGGGAATTCCGCGCCTACGCGGACCTCGGCGCGGCCTTCGACGACTACGCGCGCCTCATCGGCTCGGACCCGCGCTACGCGGGCGCGCGCGGGGCGGCATCGGACCCGGCGCGCTACCTGTCGGCGCTGCAGGCCGCGGGCTATGCGACGGACCCGGCCTACGCGGACAAGGTCGGCCGCGTCCTCGACCGGGTGATGGCGGAGGTGGACGATGCCTGACCTGCTGGGAATCAGCGTCTCGGGGCTGATCGCCTTCGAGCGCGCGCTGGCGACCACGAGCCACAACATCGCGAACGCGGCGACCGAGGGCTACGTGCGGCAGCGCACGGACTTCGCGGCGCGCGAGCCGCAGGGCTACGGCAGCGGCTTCATCGGCCGCGGCGTTGACGTGACGACCGTGCGCCGCCTCATCAGCCAGTTCTCCGCGAGCCAGCTGCGGTACGCGAACAGCGACCTCGGCGGAGCGCAGGCCTTCGCCGACCTCGCCGTGCGCGTGGACACGCTGCTCGGAGAGGCGGGCACCGACATCACGGCGTCGCTGCAGCAGTTCTTCGCCGCGGTCCAGGACGTCGCGACGAACCCGAACTCGCTGGCGGCCCGCCAGGTCATGCTCGCGCGCGCGAACTCGGTCGCCGACCGGTTTCGCAGCGCCTCCCAGCAGCTCGACCGGATCCAGCAGGACGCGAAGACGCAGATCCGCTCCGGCGTCGACGAGGTGACGCGGCTCGCGGCCGGCATCGCGAAGCTTAACGGCGACATCACCACCGCCACGAGCGCGATGAACGGGCAGCCGCCGAACGACCTCCTCGACGAGCGCGACCGCCTGCTGACGCGGCTGTCGGAACTCGTGAACGTCTCGGTCGTGGATGCCGGCGACGGCGCGGTCAACGTGTTCATCGGCAGCGGCCAGACGCTGGTGCTCGGCAGCCTCGCCTCCTCGCTGACGGCCGCGCCGGCCGCGGCCGACGCGTCCTGGCTCGAAATCCGCTTTCGCGACGGGGGTGGCGAGCAGGTCATCAACTCGGCGATCACGGGCGGCGAACTCGGGGGCCTGCTCGAGGCGCATGCGGGCCTCCTCGAGGGCGTGCGGCAGCAGCTCGGGCTCACGGCGACCGCGCTCGCCGCGGCCGTGAACGCGCAGCAGGGCGCGGGCTTCGACCTCGACGGGCAGTTCGGCGCGGCGCTCTTCTCGGTCGCATCGCCGCGCGTCACCGCCGTCGCCGGAAACGCGGGCGCGGCGGCGCTCTCGGCCACGGTCGACGACCTCGCGACGCTCACTGGCGAGAACTACCTGCTGCAGTACGACGGGTCGGCCTGGAGCGTCCGGCGCGAGTCCGACGGCAGCGCCGTCGCCGCGACCGGCGCGGGCACGGCGCTCGACCCGCTGCGCTTCGGCGGCCTTGCGCTCGTCGCGGGCGTGGGCGCCGCGGCCGGCGACCGCTTCGTGCTGCAGTCAGCCGGGGGCGCGGCCGGAAGCCTCGCCGTCACGCTCACCGACCCGCGCGGCATCGCGGCGGCTGCGCCCATCCGCACGGCCGCCGTCGCCGGCAACCGCGGCAACGGCACGATCAGCGCGGGCGAAGTCATCGACGCCGCGGATGCCGCGTTGCTCGACGACGTCGAGATCGCGTTCCTCGACGCGAACACCTATTCCGTCAACGGCGCCGGCGCCTTCGCCTGGGCGCCGGGGGAGGAGATCCAGGCGAACGGCTGGAGCGTCAGGATCTCCGGACAGCCCGCGGCGGGCGACCGCTTCCGCGTCGAGGAGAACACGGGCGGCACCGGCGACAACCGCAATGCCCTGCGGCTCGCCGCGCTCCAGGACCTCGGCGTGATCGCCGGCGGCAGCGTCAGCATCGCCGACAGCGCGAGCGCCCTCGTGAGCCGCGTCGGCGCGCTCGCGGCGGAGGCGGAGACCACGGCCGCCGCGCGCCAGACCCTGCAGGCGAGCGCGAAGAACACGCTGCTCGCGCAGTCCGGCGTCAACCTCGACGAGGAGGCCACGGAGATGCTGAAGTGGCAGCAGGCCTACCAGGCCGCGGCGCAGGCGATCTCGGTCGCCGATTCCATGTTCCGGACGCTGCTGGCGGCGACGCAGCGATAGCCCGTGCGCGTCGCCTTCCTGTCGCTGCAGCAGAACTTCGTCGACGCCGTGGGCCGGCGGCAGTCCGAGATGGCCCGCCTGCAGGAGCAGGTGGCGACGGGGCGCAAGTTCACGCGTCCCGGCCAGGACCCGGCGGGCGCCGCGCGCGTGCTCGGCATCGACACCGCGCTCGGCGCGAACGCGCAGTACGTGCGCAACATCGGCCTGGCGACCGGACGGCTGAACATCGAGGAGAGCGTGCTCGCGGATGCGGGCGACGTGCTGCAGCGCCTGCGGGAACTCGCGCTGCAGGCGGCGAACGGCCCGCTGTCCGCGGAGAACCGGGCCTCGATCGCGGCCGAGGCGCGCGAGCGCCGGGCGGAGCTGCTCGCGCTCGCGAACACGCGCGACGGCAGCGGCGAATACCTCTTCAGTGGCCACTCGACCGGCACGATGCCGTTCGCGGACGCGGGCGGCGGCGTCGCCTATCGCGGCGACCAGGGCCGGCGCGAGGTGCAGATCGGCGCCGACCGCTTCGTCGCCGACGGCGACGACGGCGAGTCCGTCTTCATGCGCGTGCCGGACGGCAACGGCCGCTATCGCGTGACGGCCGCCGGCACGAACGCGGGCACGCTGCTGCTCGGCGACCGCTCCGTGACCGACCCGTCGCAATACGACGGCGGCGCCTACGCGATCGTCTTCACGGCGCCGGACGCCTGGGAGGTGCGCGACGCCGCCTCGGCCGTCGTCGCCGCCGGCAGCTACGCGCCGGGCGCCGCCATCGCCTTCCGCGGGCTCTCCGTGGTCGTGAGCGGCGAGGCCGTCGCCGGCGACCGCTTCGACGTCGCGGCCAGCGGCGAGCGGAGCGTCTTCGCGACGGCCGACGCGCTGCTCGCGGCGCTGGAATCGCCCGACGGCGACGCGACCGCGCGCGTCGCGCTCTCGAACGACCTCTCGAACGTGCTGCTCGACCTCGACCAGGCATCCGGCCGGCTCTCCGACGCGCGCTCCGGCGTCGGCGCGCGGCTCTCGGTGCTGGAAAGCCAGCAGGACCTGCTCGGCGTCGCGGAGATCGAGCTGAAGCGGGTGCGGTCGGAGGTCCTCGACACGGACTATGCCGACGCCCTGACCCGCCTCCAGCAGCAGCTGACGAGCCTTGAGGCCGCCCAGCAGGCCTTCGCGCGCACCGCCCAGCTCTCGATCTTCGACTACCTCTAAAGTTTCCCCGGCCGCCGCCGACAACCCGGCACTGGGCGCCGGAAAGGCCCGTCGCCGGCCGCGCCGCCAGGGCGCCCCCTAAAGAAAACCCCGCGGGTTCCGATATCCCTGTCAGAGCCGTTACTGGCCGCCGCGGGGCGGGGACGGGCTTCGCTTCGGTCGGCCCCCACGGGCCAGTAACCCGACAATCAGGAGATTTCAATGCCCCAGATCATCAACTCGAACATCATGTCGCTGAACGCGCAGCGCAACCTCTCGAGCTCGCAGTCGACGCTCGCGACCGCGCTGCAGCGGCTCTCGTCCGGCCTTCGCATCAACAGCGCGAAGGACGACGCGGCCGGCCTCGCCATCTCGAACCGCTTCACCGCGCAGATCCGCGGCCTGAACCAAGCGGTCCGCAACGCCAACGACGGCATCTCGCTCGCCCAGACCGCGGAAGGCGCGCTGGTCGAGGTCGGCAACAACCTCCAGCGCATCCGCGAGCTGGCGGTGCAGTCGGCGAACGCCACGAACTCCGCGAGCGACCGCGCGTCGCTGCAGGCGGAAGTCAGCCAGCTCCTCTCCGAGATCGACCGCGTCGCGAACCAGACCTCGTTCAACGGCGTGAAGGTCATCGACGGCAGCTTCAGCTCGGCCGTGTTCCAGGTCGGCGCGAACGCGAACGAGACGATCACGGTTGCCGTGAGCGTCGACGCGAACGTCGCCGCGCTCGGCGGCGATGTCACGACGTCGACGGCGGAAGGCGCCGCGGCGACGGCCACGATCACGGACCTCACAGCGGTCGCGGCCGGCTCGATCACGATCAACGGCACCGACATCGGCGCGCTCTCGGCCGTCGGCACGGTCAGCCAGCGCGTCGGCCAGGTCGTCAACGCGATCAACAACGTCTCCGCGACAACGGGCGTGAACGCCTCGTACAACACGACGACGGGCAAGATCGAGCTGGTCTCGTCGGCGGCCATCACGGTCGGTGGGTCGGACGACGGCACGCAGACCTCGCTCGACGGTGCCGGCGGCATCACGTCGACGGATTCGACGGTGACCGGCCTCTCGTCCCTCGACATCTCCTCCTTCGCCGGCGCGACGCTCGCGATCCAGCAGATGGACGCGGCGCTGACGGAAGTGAACTCGGCCCGCGGCACCTTCGGCGCGGTGCAGAACCGCTTCGAGTCGGTGATCGCGAACCTCGGCACGACGTCCGAGAACCTGACGGCCTCGCGCAGCCGCATCCGCGACGCGGACTTCGCCCAGGAGACGGCGGAGCTCTCGCGCTCGCAGATCCTGCAGCAGGCGGGCATCGCGATCCTGGCGCAGGCCAACGCGGCGCCGCAGAGCGTGCTGGGTCTGCTCCGCTGATCCCGCAATGAGCCGCCGGGGGTCGCGCCGCGAGGCGCGGCCCCCGGCGCTGTCACGGCGCCCGGGCCAGCGGGCGCCCTGAGCGGAGTGCCAAGCCATGATCGCAGGCGTGCAGCCCGGACCGGTTCGCGAAAGCGCTTTCCAGGGCGCCCCGCCCGCGCGGGCCCCCTCCGGCAATCCCGTGCCGGTTCCCGGCGGCGAGCCGCCGGTGGCCGCGTCCGCGCCGCCGCTGCCGGACCTGTCGCGCGCCGCCGAGGTGCTCGACCGCTGGCTCGCCGACTCGCAGCGCAGCCTCCAGTTCCGGCGGGACGCCGAGGCCGGACGCACGGTGATCCTCGTCGTCGACCCCAATACCGGCGAAATCCTGCGGCAGATCCCGCCCCGCGAGCGGCTCGCCCTCGCGCGCAGCTTCGCCGCGCCCCGGCCGCCGGTGATCGACCTGCGGGCCTGACGGGCCGCTGGTACGAATCTTGCTGTTCCGATGCGCAGGTGACCGCGTGAAGGGCCATTCGCCATGAGCATCAGCGCAGCCGGCATCGGATCCGGACTCGACATCGAAGGACTCGTCCAGCAGCTGCTGGCGGCCGAGGGCCAGCCGGCCACGGCCCGGCTGAACCAGCGCGAGGCGAAGCTGCAGAGCCGGCTCTCGGCCTTCGGCCAGTTCCGAAGCGCCCTCGAGCAGCTGCGCACCGCGCGCGCAAACCACACGGATCCGTCGAAGTTCATCGTCCGGACGGCGACCTCCGCGAACGAGGACCTGCTGTCCGCCACCGCGACCGCGGACGCCGCGCCCGGCGTCCATGACGTCGAGGTCGTGCGGCTCGCGACCGCCCACAAGCTGGCCTCCTCGCCGGTCGCGATGGCCGCGACCGAGGTCGGCTCCGGCACGCTCACGATCTCCGTCGGCGGCGCGGCCTTCAGCGTGGACATCGAGGTCGGCGCGACCTCGCTCTCCGACATCCGCAGCGCCATCAACGGGGCGGTGGACAACACCGGCGTCACCGCGACGCTCGTGACCGCGAACGACGGCGTGCGCCTCGTGCTCACCGGCACGGCGACCGGCGCCCTGAACACGATCACGGTGACCGCGACGGGCGGCGACGGCGGGCTCGCCGCGCTCGCCTTCGACCCGGGCAACGGCGCGACGGGCCTCACGGAACTCCAGGCCGCCGGCGACTCGCAGGTCGTCATCGACGGGTTCGTGCACGACAGCGTGGACAACCAGGTCTCCGACGCGGTCACCGGGCTCACGCTCCGCCTGCTCTCGGCCGCGCCCGGGGAGCCGACGACGCTCACGGTCGGCGACGACGGCGAGGCCTCGGCCAAACTCGTGAACGATTTCGTGACCGCCTACAACGCGGTCATCAAGACGACGAAGGACCTCACCAACTACAACGCCACGACGAAATCGGCCGCGGCGCTGCTCGGCGACCCGACGCTCCGCAGCTTTGCCTCGGCGCTCCGCAATGCCGCCGTCAGCCCGTTCGCGGGCGGCGGGGCGTTCACGGCGCTGTTTCAGCTCGGCGTCACGACGAACGTCGACGGGACGCTGACGGTCGACGCCGGGCGTCTCGACGAGGCGATGGCGGAGGGCTATGCCGGGGTCAGCGCGTTCTTCGGCGCGGACGAGACCGGCCTCGCGCAGCGCCTCGACGCGCTGCTCGAGGGCTACCTCGACGACGAGGGCATCCTCGACGCGCGCACCGACAGCCTGCGCTCGGGCATCGAGGACGTGTCGACCGCGCGCGAGGCGCTCGACCGGCGCCTCGAGCAGGTCGAGGCGCGGCTGCGCTCGCAGTTCACGGCGCTCGACACGCTGGTCGCCCAGATGAAGAACACGGGGGATTTCCTGACCCGTCAGCTCAGCACGCTGATGTACTGAGGCGGGCGGGGGAGGAGGCAGTGATGAACGATGCGACGTCCGCCGGAATCCGCGCGTACCGTGCCGCCGGCGCGCATGGCCGCGTCGAGGGCGCGGACCCGCACCGCCTCGTCCAGCTCATGTTCGAGGCGCTGCTCGACCGCCTCGCGCTCGCGCGCGGCCACATGGAGCGCGGACGCACCGGCCCGAAAGGGGAGGCGCTCTCCCGCGCCATCGCCCTGTTCGAGGCGCTGAGCGCGAGCCTCGACCTCGAGCGCGGCGGCGACATCGCGGTGAACCTGCGCGCGCTCTACGACTACGCGATGCGCCGGCTGCTGGACGCGAACCTGCGCAACGACACCGCCGCCCTCGACGAGGTCGCGGGGCTCGTGCGCGAGGTGAAGTCGGCCTGGGACGCCATCGGCCCCGCCGTCGGGAGCCGGCCTTGAGCGAGACGGCGGCGCAGGGACAGGGCTGCGCCTTCCTCGCGGAGGCGCTCGACTGCACCGAGGCGCTGCGCCTTGCGGTAGAGTCCGGCGCGTGGGACAGGGCCACGGAACTCGAGGAACGCAGGCGCAGCCTCCTGGACCGGTTCTTTGCGCGCGTGACGCCGCCCGAGGAACTCGCGGAAGCCGTCGAGCGGCTGAAGCGGCTCGCCGCCGCCAACGATGTCCTGATCGGCATCGCCGACCACGTGCAGCGCGCGCTGGAGCGCGAGGTGCTGACCGTCGACGCCGGCCGCCGCGCCGCGCACGCCTACCTCGCGCCGACCTAGGCGCGCCCCGATGACTCCCGCGGGCGAGGACGCCTGGGGCGGGCTCTGCATCAGCGAAAGCCTGCCGTTCGAGTTCCGCCCGGCCGGGGCGCCGCCGACGCCGCTCGTCATGGCGGAGGCCAACGCCACGAACCTGCAGACGCTCATCGTGGACGCGACGCTCGGCGAGGCGCGGCGCGGCGCGGAATCCTCGGAGCTCGACGCCAATCGCCAGAGCGACCTCGAACGCATCGAGTCGAAGGTCGACGTCCTCCTCGGCATGGTGGCGCGGCTCGCCGCCGGCGCCAGGCCACCCGGCCCGCCACGGCGCCTGCGCCTCTTCGCCCAGGGCCTGGAATGGGAGGCCTCGGCCCCCGAACCGCCGGCGGGCCAGGCGGGCATCGTGCACCTGCAGGTCAATCCCGCCTTCCCGCAGCGCCTCGTCCTGCCCGGCGCGGTCGCGGGCGTCCGCCGCGGCGCCGACGGGGACTGGGTGCAGTTCCGCTTCGAGGGGATCGGCGACCGGGTCGTCGCCATGCTCGAGCGCCTGATCTTCCGCCGCCACCGGCGCCAGGTCGCGGGAACCCACGGCTAGGCTCAAGATCGCCGGATTCCCGCCGATACAGACGGTACGCATGGCCGGGCGAAGCGTACAGGCCGGCCTTTAGGATGGACTGAGTGCCAACGTCCGCGACTGTGACGGGCCACCCGGACCCGGGGGCGAAGCCGTCCGATGCCGGCGGCTCGCGCGACGAATCGGAGCAGGCCTTCGCGTTCGTGAAGGAGCTGGCCGCCGTCGTGAGCCACGGCGACGTCGAGCTGCCGAGCTTCCCGGCGGTCGCCATGCGCGTCTGCGAGATCCTGAACGACGAGAAGGCGTCCACGGAACGCATCGCGAAGGTCCTCGGCGCAGAACCCGCGCTGGCGGCACGGCTGATGCGGATGGCGAACTCCGTCGCGCTGAACCCGCTCGGCCACGAGATCCGCGACCTCAAGATGGCCGTGCTGCGCGTCGGCCTCGACGTGCTGCGCTCCGCGGCGATCACCTTCGCGATGTCGCAGGTGAAGCTCGCCCGCGAATACCAGGGACTCGAGGTCCCGTTCGAGACGCTCTGGAACCGCAGCTCGCTGGTCGCGTCCACCTGCTACGCGACGGCCCGCAGCTTCATGGACTTCCGCCCCGACGAGGCGATGCTGACGGGACTCCTGCACGGCGTCGGCCGCCTCTACATCCTGTGCCACGCGAGCCGCTATCCCGCGCTCAGCAGCGATTCCGCGATGCACCAGCAGATCGTGCGCCAGTGGTCGCCCCAGATCGGCAAGGCGATCCTCGAGAACTGGAAGATGCCGGACGCGATGGTGGCGGCCGTGGAGGACCAGGACAACCTGGACCGCGACACGCGCCGGCCCGCCGACCTCACGGACGTGCTGATCGTCGGGAAGCTGCTGGCGGACCGGCTGGAGCTGCCGGCCGAGCTGCCGACCGAAACCCTGGCAGCCGCCGAGAACCTCGCGTCCCTCAAGCGGCTGAAACTCGTGCCGGCGGCGCTCGACCGGATCGCGGAGACGTCGCGCCACGAGATCGACAGCCTCCACGCGGCCCTCGGCCTCTAGGAAAGACCCGACCGGTGCAACCTCCCGAACCCATGGTGGATTCCCCCGATTCCCGGCGCGCGCCGGACGCCCCTGCGGACGATCGCAGCCACTCCGACGAGGCCTTCGCCTTCGTCAGGGAGCTGGCCGGGATCATGAACCGCGGCCACGTCGAGCTGCCGAGCTTTCCGGCCGTCGCCGCGCGCGTCATCCAGGTCCTGAACGATCCCTCGGCCTCGGCGGAGCAGGTCGTGAGGGTGCTCGGCGCGGAACCCGCGCTCGCGGCGCGGACGCTGCTGATGGCGAACTCGATCGCGCTCAATCCCGCCGGCCACGAGATCCGCGACCTGCGGATGGGCGTGCTCCGCGTGGGGTTCGACGTCCTGCGTTCGGCGGCCGTCAGCTTCGCGATGTCCCAGCTCAAGCAGGCGCGCAACTACGAAGGACTCGAGGCGCAGTTTGCCGCGCTCTGGAGCCGAAGCTCGCTGGTCGCGGCGACCTGCTACGCGACCGCGAAGGAACACCGTATCTTCCGGCCCAACAACGCCATGCTGGCGGGCCTCCTGCACGACGTCGGACGCCTGTACCTGTTCAGCCAGTCGGGCCGCTATCCCGCGCTCACGCGCGATCCCGAGGGCAGCCGGCAGGTCATGGACGAATGGTCGCCGGCCCTCGGCAAGGCCATCCTGGACAACTGGAACATGGCCGAAGACATGGTGGCCGCGGTCGAGCACCAGAATGACCTTGACCGGGATCCGGAGGCGCCTGCGGACCTCGCGGACGTCGTGATCGTCGGGAAGATCCTGGCCGGGCGGATGGAAGACCCGGGCAATGCGTCGCCGGCGATCCTCGAGGAACTGCCGTCCCTCAGGCGATTGCGGCTGACGCCCGCCGAACTCGACCGGATCGTCGACGGCTCGCGCGAGGAGATCGAG